>NZ_JAUSXL010000001.1:300000-600000 GCF_030815975.1 Variovorax paradoxus | reverse complement strand
GCTATGCGGGCTTCGTCGATTTCCAGACGGTGTTCCGCGACGGCCTGGCCTCGCATCACCGCCACTTCTACAGCGAGCAGGCCGGTCGATTGGTCGCGCATGCCTCCGAGCGCTCGCAATCGGGGCCTGGCAGCGAGCGTCCGGAAATCGCAACCATGGTGCAGATTGCCAAGGATTCGATCGCGAACATCGAGGGCTTCCTCGCGCAGCTCTCGGCCGACGAATTGAAGCAGGCAGCCCGGCTGCTTGCCACGGCGCCGCGAGTCCGCGTACACGGGCTTCGGCAATTCAGCGCGCTGGCGAGCTTCCTGAGCTACGGCCTCGCCATGGTGCGAGGCGATGTGGCACTGCTCGATCCGCACGGGCTCGGCGTTGCCGAAGGGCTGGCCCAGTTGCAGCCTGGCGACCTGGTGGTGGTGACGAGCGTCGAGCCCTACACGCGCAGCATCGCCGAGACGGCAGCGGCCGCGGCCGCCGCGGGAATGGTGGTCATCGCCATCACCGACAACCGGGCATCGCCGCTTGCGACCTTCGCGAAACATGCGTTCTTCGTGCCGCACGGCAGCGCCTTCTTCAGCAACTCGATGGGCGCCTACGTCATCTTCTGCGAGGGCCTGCTGAACCTGATCGCCACCGATCTAGGGAAGAAGGCACTGAAGGCGCTTGAACGGCGTGAACATTTCATTGCCGACCTGAAGATCGAATAGCGCTTGCTTTCACCGCGCTGCCGACAGCTCCGCGCGCAGTGCGGCAAAGGCATCTGCGGGATTCGAAGCGCGTGATATCGGACGGCCGACGACCACATGCGTCGCGCCAGCGCCGATGGCCTGCGCCGCCGTGGTGAAGCGCGCATGGTCGCCCTTCTTCGAATCACCGGCCAGCTGTATGCCGGGTGTGACGATCAGCGTGTCCGATGGGAGAGTCTCCCGGAGCATCCGCGCTTCGAGCGGCGAAGCGACGACGCCGTGGCATCCCGCGGCAACGGCAAGCCGTGCGAG
This sequence comes from Variovorax paradoxus, assembly GCF_030815975.1. Classification (NCBI taxonomy): domain Bacteria; kingdom Pseudomonadati; phylum Pseudomonadota; class Betaproteobacteria; order Burkholderiales; family Comamonadaceae; genus Variovorax; species Variovorax paradoxus. Next base: position 599,002 of record NZ_JAUSXL010000001.1, on the reverse strand, counting down.
GCGCAGAACCTGTTCGCGCACTGTCGAGCCCACACCCACTTCGCGCAGGTCTTCGTCGTCCATGCTGGTGATGACGGTGAGTGCGAGTACCTTCAATCGAGGAAAGTGGCGCGCGGCCTCGACCGCGGACCGAAGCACCGCCGAGCCGCCCGAGGCATGGACAGTCACCATCGAGGCGCCGATCTGCCCCACTGCGGTCACGGCCGCCGCAACCGAACTCGGAATCTCCAGCAGCTTGAGGTCCAGGAACACACGCTTGCCTCCGTCCACGAGCTCGCGCACGACCGAAGGCCCGGCTGCGGTCAGCAACTGCAAGCCGACCTTGTAGAACGTCGCTGCGGGGCCCAATTGCCGCACGAGGCCTGCTGCCGATGAAGCGGTGGCAAAGTCGAGCGACACGATGATGCGACTGTCCAAGCGGTTACCTCGTCTGCAAGGCCGGCGCTCCCTCACTGGAGACGTTGCCGAGTTGGCACAACTGCGCAGCCTATCACCTGGGGGGCACCCGGCTTTCACACCTCGCGCGCCAGCACCCGCCCCGGCCGCGCGCCCGTCGACCCGCCATTGCGCCACACGATCGCGCCGTTGACGATCACCGCCTCGATGCCACGGGCCGGCGCCATGGGTGTTTCGTAGGTGGCGGCCTCGTCCACGGTGTCCGCGTCGAACAGGGCCAGGTCGGCGTACGCGCCTTCCTTCAGCACGCCGCGGTCTTTCAGGCCGAAGTTCTTCGCCGTCAGTCCGGTCATCTTGTAGATGGCGGTTTCCAGCGGGAACAGACCGAGCAGGCGCCCGTAGTGCCCCAGCACGCGCGGAAAGCTGCCCCACAGCCGCGGATGCGGCGCCGCATCGTGCGGCAGGCCGTCGGAGCCGATCATGGTGTTGTCGAACTTCAGGATGCGCTGCACGTCGGCCTCGTCCAGCCTGAAGTAGATGCCGCCGGCCGGGCTGAGCCGGCGGATCGCTTCGTCCTGGCTGACGCCCAGCTTCTTCGCGATCGCGTCCAGGTCCTGGCCCGCATGCTCGGGCATGGGTTTCGACCAGCTCACGATCACGCGCGACGAAGTCGCGGCGCGGTCGGACGAGAGGATGGTCGAGCCGGCCGTGTAGGGGTAGCAGTCCAGGCAGATGGGCTGGGTGGCCATGTTCTTCTCGATGAAGGACAGCGCCTCTTGCGAGCGGCCATGGTTCGCCGGCCCCACCACCTTCATGTGCGAGATCACCACCTGCACGCCGACCTCTCGGCCGACGCGGAAGGTTTCCTCCAGCGAGTCGATCACCTGGTCCGCCTCGTTGCGCATGTGGGTGCAATACACGCCGTTGAATGCCTTCAGCGGGCGGCAGGTTTCGATCACTTCCTCGGTGGGCGCCGCGACCGCGGGTTCGTAATAGAGACCGGTGGAAACGCCGATGGCGCCGGCCTCGAGCGCTTCCTGCACCAGCGCGCGCATGCGGGCGATCTGTTCGTCGGTGGCCGGCAGGCCCAGATCGTCCAGCGTCGCAACGCGCAGGGTGGTGTGGCCGACGAGCAGCGCGCAATTGGTGGCCGCGGGCTTGGCGCGCAGTTCCTCGATGTACGAGGCGAAGGTGGGAAAGGAGAACCAGCCGCCTTCTTCGTCGAGCAGGTTCAATGGCGGCGTGACCGGCTGCGTGATGCCGCCCGGCATCGGAGCCAGCGAGATGCCGCAGTTGCCCGCGATCACGGTGGTGATGCCCTGGCTGACCTTGGGCGCCATGTCGGGAGCGGACAGCATGAGGCGGTCGTCATGGGTGTGCGCATCGATGAAGCCGGGCGCCGCAATGCGCCCTGCCCGGTCGATCTCCACCGCGCCGTGCGCTGCGGACAGATCGCCGATGCGGGCGATGCGGTCGCCGCGAATGCCGATGTCGCCCGTGAAGCGGGGCGCGCCGGTGCCATCGACGATGCTGGCGTTGCGGATCAGAAGGTCGAATTTTTCCTGCATCGGATACCTTGGGTAGAAAGGGGTTACAGCAGCGCGCCGCGCGCGGCGATCGGCCACAGGGCCTCCACCCGCTCGCCGCGCACGCAGACCAGGTCGTCGTAGAGGTTGACGGTCGGGTCGCAATGGCCGGGCACCAGCATCAGCGGGTCGCCCAGGGAAAGCGCGGCGGCATCGGCCGTGGCCAGCACGCCGTGCTCGTCGGAGGCTTTCAGGTAGCGCAGGTCGCTGCGCTGCCACACGGTGGGCATGCCCGAATCCACGCTGGAGGCCTTGAGGCCGGCGTCGACCACGGCGCGCTCGGGCGTGGCGCGGCTCATGACGGTGGTGCGCACGAACAGGGCATGCTCGAATGCGACGTCGTTCTCGCCGCGCTGGTTGTCGCCGTAGTCGCGGTCCATGAAGACGTAGGAGCCGGCCTGGATCTCGTTGAAGACGCCGGAGTCGCGCTCGTGCAGGAAGCTGCCGGTGCCCGCCCCCGTCACGCGCTCGACGGCGATGCCGCAGGTCTCGATGGCCGCGCGGGTCACGCGTGCGGCTTCTGCGGCACCGGCAATGGCCGCGGCGCGGTCCTGCGGTGCGCGCAGATGCTGGGCTGGCCCGTGGTAGCAGTGCAGGCCCATGAAGCGCAGCGGCGGGCTGGCCGCGACCCGCTGCGCAAGCCGCACGGCTTCTTCGCCGGGGGCCACGCCGCAGCGGTTGGCACCGACGTTGACCTCGACATAGACATCCAGCGTCACGCCCTCTGCCTGCGCCACGGCGGCCAGCGCCTGCACCTGTTGCGGGTGATCGACCAGCACGCCCATGCGCGCGCGGCGGGCCAGCGCGGCCAGGTGGCGCAGCTTGGTCTCGCCCATCACCTGGTTGGTGACCAGCACGTCGCCGACGCCGGCCGCCACGAACACCGCCGCCTCGCTGACCTTCTGGCAGCAGATGCCGACCGCTCCCAGGGCCACCTGGCGCAGCGCGATCTCCGGCGTCTTGTGGCACTTGGCATGGGCACGCAGGCACACGCCGCTGCCGCGCAGCGCCTCGGCCATGCGCGCGAGGTTGCGTTCGAATGCATCGAGGTCGAGCACGAGCGCGGGCGTATCGATGGCGTCGAGGCGGTCGCCAGGCCTTGCGGCTTTCCAGGGAGTCATGGGTCAGCGGGGTTCGTTGGAGGAATCGGTCGGGCCTTCAATCGATCTTCGCACCCGAGTCCTTGACGATCTTGGCCCACTTGACCGTTTCGCGGCGCGAGAGTGCGAGGAACTGCTCCGAGGTTCCGAAATCGGTCTCGGCACCCAGCAGCCTGAAGCGCTCGCGCAACGCCGGGTTGGCCAGCGCGGTACGGATCTCGGCATTGAGCCGCTCCACCACCTCCTTGGGCATGCGGGCCGGCCCGATGATGCCGCCCCAGGCCTCCACCTCGAAGCCCGGTACGCCGGCTTCGGCAATGGTGGGAATGTCCGGATAGGTGGGCGAGCGCTGGCGCGACGAGATGCCCAGCGCCCTCACTTTGCCCGCCTGGGCCTGCGGGCCGGACACCGGCGTGTTGACCATCATGAGTTGCACGCCGCCGCCGATCAGGTCGGTGATCGCCGCCGTCGCGGCCTTGTAGGGCACGTGCAGCATGTCGGTGCCGGTCATGGACTTGAAGAGCTCGACGCCCAGATGCGCGGTGGTGCCGTTGCCGTCGGATGCGAAGGCCAGCTTGCCCGGGTTCTTCTTAGCGTAGGCAATCAGCTCGGGCACGCTCTTCACCGGCAGGTCGTTGTTGACGATCAGCAGGTTGGACAGGCGCAGCGTGTTGGCGACCAGCGTCAGGTCTTTCTCGACGTCGTACGGCACGTTGGGCAGCAGCGACCGGTTGGTGGCCAGCGAGACGATGTTGCCGTAGGCCAGCGTGTAGCCGTCCGGCGCCGAGTGGACGAGGTCCATGGTGCCGATCGTGTAGGAGCCACCGGGCTTGTTGTCGATCACGATGGGCACGCCCATCTGTTGCGACAGCTGCGCGCCCAGTGCGCGCATCAGCGCGTCGGGCGCGCCGCCCGGGGCCGAGGGCACGATCAGGCGGATCGCCTTGTCGGGATAGGCCGCAAGGACCGGCATCGAGACCACCGCCACCGCGGCGAGGACGAGAGCACACAGCAAGGCACGTGGACGCATGGCAGAACTCCGGCAATGAAGAATCGGTGCCGCCATGATCCGTTTGCAAGCCGCCTTGGACAAGCCATGTTTTATGGGTTTAGCATGCGCTTTTCTCATGCACGCCACCGGTGCGCAGAGCCAATACCAGCGTGCGCACGCACCATACTTGTTCTTTTCTCATGAACCATCACGTCCGCGCTCCGTCGACGATGTCCCTGATGTGCCTGGAAGCCAGCGCGCGCCTGCGCTCCTTCACCGCCGCCGCGCAAGAGCTGCGCCTCACGCAGGGCGCGGTGAGCCGACAAGTCCAGACGCTGGAAGAGCGTCTTCGCGTCAAGCTCTTCACACGGCGGCGCGAGGCCCTGGCCTTGACGGACGCGGGCCGCTACTACCTGGGCGAAGTCGCGCCGCTGCTGCAGCGGCTGGAACGTGCCACGGCCAACGTCATGGCGCTCAAGGGCCGGGGAGGCGAGTTGTCGCTGTCGGTCGGTGCGTCGATCGGCAGCTACTGGCTGATTCCGCGCCTGCCTGCGTTCACGCGCGAGCATGGAGAAATCACGCTCAACCTGGGCACGCGCGTGGGGCCGGTGGATTTCAGCGCCACGCCGGTCGATGCATCGCTGGAGTTCGGCGATGGCCAGCGTCCGGGCCTGCACAGCGAGTTCGTGCTGCCGCTGATCCTCTCGCCTTACGCGGCCCCCGCATGGATCGCCGCCCACGGCGCGGCCGTCGATGCGAACACGCCGCGCTCGGCCTTGATCCACCATCAAACCCTGCCCGGCGCATGGGACGAATGGTTCGCGCGCGAGGGCATCGCGGCCGAAGCAGGACGCGAGGGGCCGCGCTACGACATCATGTCCATGGCCCTCAACGCCGCCGTTGCCGGCATGGGCGTGGCGCTGCTGCCGCCCTACATGAGCGACGACATGATGGCTTCGGGGCGCCTGCGGCGGCTGTCGCGCCGCAAATGGCGCTATGCCAAGGGCTACTACCTCGTCTACCCGGAAGAGTCCGCGCAGATGCAGTCGCTGCAGGTCTTCAGGGACTGGCTGCTGGCGCAGGCGAGCGACGTCTGATGAAAACCACTTCCTACGGCGTGCTCATCGTCAACGAGCAAGGCCAGCTTCTCATGGCGCATGCAACGGGCCAGAAGCACTGGGACATCCCCAAGGGCGGCGCAGAAGCAGGCGAGTCCGCGCGCGAGGCGGCCGTCCGTGAAGTCCGGGAAGAGACGGGCATCGAGCTGGCCCCGGATTCGATGGAGGAACTCGGGCGCATGCCTTACCGCCCAAGCAAGGACCTGCACCTGTTCCGCGTCTTCGTGCACACGCGCGACTGCGACATTGCGGCGTGCAAGTGCACGAGCTTCTTTCCTCACCATGCCTCAGGCGCGATGACGCCCGAGGTGGACCAGTTCAAGTGGGTGGACACCGCAGACGTACCGGCGCTGGCCGCAAAGTCGATGACGGCGCTGCTTCGGACGCTGTCCGGCTTTGGAACGACGAGGGACATCTGACGCCGTTTGCACCTCGATGAGCCCCCTCAATCGGCATCGGGCGGCAGCACCAGCGGGCCGCAGTTCTCGTCGGCAACGAACACCGCCACCAGTTTCGCAGGGCGCACGGGATCGGGGTTCTCCGCAAAGAGATGCAGCGTGCGCGGCGGCTCGAAGAAGGTCTCGCCGCTCTTGTAGGTGCCCACCGGTCCGCCGCCGAGCTGCGAGCGGATCGTGCCTTCGAGAATGATCGCGGTCACCGAGCCCGGATGCCGATGGGCCGGCGAATAGGCCAGCGGCGGAAAGTCGACGAGCACGGTGGTCACCGACTTGCCCGGCACGTTCGGCAATGCCTCGCACGAAAGCACCTTGACCGAGGTCGCGGGCCTCGCATCGGCGCCCGAGCCCGCGGGCGCCGGCACCGACGAGAACATCGGCCGGGCCACGCTGCTGCACACATCGGCGAACCATTGCGCCGCCTCCTGCCGGTTGCCGTGCGGCATCAGCGCCCAGCCTGCGGCCAGCACCAGGGAGAGCGCCGCGACGCCGGCGCCGAGCGGGCCGCGATGAAGCCGGGATGCCTTCACGATGCAACTCCATGCCGCAGCCGCAGCGATGCCTGCCAGCCCAGCTCGCGTTTCGCTTTCTCGCTGCTGACCTCGGGGTTGTCCTCGGCGATGTTGAAAACACCGCCGTGCGCATGCCGCAGCGCCAGCACTGCCGCCCAGGCCGCAGCTTCCACATGGACCGGACACGCGCCCCTGGGCTCGGCGGTCGACGTGCCCGGACCGTAGAACTGCCCGTAGCGCAGCACCGTGCCCGTGAGGCCTGCCGCGCCCAGCACGCTGCGCTCCAGCGCCGCCACGCCGCCCACACTGACGCCGCGCGTGCCTTCGGCCGCGAGATCGAGCGGATGTTCCTCGACATGCGGGGTCGCCCCGGGCGCATAGGCCCAGGCGATGCTCTGCGCCACCAGCCGGCGGCTGCCGGCGGCCAGCGCCGCGGCCACGAGGTTGCGCGTGCCCTCGGTGCGCACGCGTGCGTTGCGATGGGCGGCGTCGACCATCAGCTTCGGATCGAGGTCCGGCGGCAAGTCGGTGAGCTGGTGGATCACGATCGCCGGTGCAATGCGCATCAGCGCCGCGCGCAGCGCCTGCGCGTCGAACACATCGACCACGACCGGAATCGCACCGCGGGCCTCCAGCGCCTGCGCGCGCTCGGCACGCCGGGTGCCGCCGTACACGGTGTAGCCCGCGTCGACCAACAAGGGCACGAGCGCGCTACCGACGGCCCCGGTCGCACCCGCCACGAATATCGTCTCGCTCATCGCATGTCCTCTTTCTGCTGGATGTCCGAAGCTTAGGTTTTCGATGCCCTATTCCAAAGAGCCAAGATTCGTCAAAATGAATGGGCCATGATCCAAGAGAAGAAATCTTCCCAGGCCCTCCTGAAGATCGAACGCGCAACGTCCACGCCGCTGCACCGGCAGATCTACGAGCGTTTCCGCACGGCCATCGAGCAAGGTCTGCTTCGCCCGGGCGATCGCGTGGCCTCCGCACGCAGCCTGGCCAGCGAACTGGGCGTGGCGCGGGGCACCGTCGAGACGGCCTACAACCAGCTCGCGGGCGAAGGTTATTTCTCGCCACAGGGCCAGGCGGGCACGGTGGTCTCGCCCTCCCTCCCTTCACCGCGGTCGGTGCGCCGTCTGCCCCGGCAAGCCGAGGCGCGGGCTTTCGACCCGGTACTCGCCGAACCCGCGCCGCCGCCGCCCTTGCAGCTGGGCATTCCCGCACTCGATGCCTTCCCGCGCAAGCTCTGGGCGCGCCTGGTGTCGCGCCGCGCCAGGGCAACAACCGCAGCCGACATGTTCTATGGCGATCCCTCGGGCCACCTGCCGCTGCGCACGGCCATTGCCGCCTACCTGCGGGTGTCGCGTGGCGTCGCGTGCCACCCCTCGCAGGTCTTCGTGACCGGCGGCTACCGCGCATCGCTCGCGCTCATCTCGCACGCGCTGCTCGACAAGGACGACCGCGTGTGGGTGGAAGACCCCGGCTATCCGCCGACGCAGGAGGTGCTGCGCAGCGCCGGCCAGCGCACGGTGCCCGTCCCGGTGGACGAGGAAGGCCTGGTCGTTGCGCGCGGCATGCGCAAGGCAGCGAAGGCGAGGATGGCCGTCGTCACGCCTTCGCACCAGGCGCCGCTGGGTGTCTCGATGTCGCTCGCGCGTCGGCTGCAGCTGCTCGACTGGGCCTCGCAGGCGAAGGCCTGGATCGTCGAGGACGACTACGACGGCGAATACCGCTACGCCGGCCCACCGCTGCCCGCGCTCAAGAGCCTCGACCGCCACGACCGCGTGCTCTACGCCGGCAGCTTCTCGAAGGTGCTGTACCCCGGGTTGGCGCTGGGCTACGTGGTGGTGCCCGATGCACTGCGCGGCGCCTTCGGCGAGGCCGCGCGGACAGGGTCCAACGGATGTCCGCAGATCACGCAGGCGGTGGTGGCCGACTTCATTCGCGAAGGCCACTTCTCGCGCCACCTCAAGAAGATGCGGCTGCTCTATGCGCGCCGCCGCCAGATGCTCGCGGCCGCGCTGCTGAAGGCCTTCGGCAAGGATGTGCGCATCGACCTGCAGGGCGGCGGCATGCACCTGATCGCGCGCTTCGACCGTCAGCGCGAAGGCGACGAGGAGCTGGCCCGCCGAGCGCAACAAGCCGGGCTGAACTGCCAGCCGCTGTCCGCGCGGGGCACGGCGAGCTTCCGCGACGAAGGGCTGCTGATCGGCTTCACCAATGTCGGCTCCGCGCTGCATGCGCAGCAGCTTGCAGCGAAGCTGCGCATGGCCTTGGGCCGCGGGCCCTGAAGTATCCGTGCGGGGACGCAATCCACCGCGCCAGCCATCGTCGGACATCGTCTCAGCCGCGGCCCGGCCATCGTCGCTGCAGATCCATCCGCAGCCCCGCGACTGTGCCGTTCTCGACATGGAGCGCGAAGCGCATCGCCGGACCTTCGACAAGGATCTCGAGTTCCAGCTTCGCCGTCGTCCGGTCGAAGCCCATCTGCGCGCCCTGCCAGGCCGCTACGGCATCGCGAGCCGTCAGTGAAGCCATCTCGACCGTCAGGCCGCGGCCGACAAACTGGGAGCGCAGTCCTATTGCGTTGCGTCCCTCGAGGTGCACTTGCAAGCCCGGCACGGCAATGAGCCCCTCGCCAAGCTGCACCTCGCCCGAGAGCGACGTGCGCCCCAGCAGCAGGCGCGCCTGCTGCGTCAGCCCCTGGCCCGGGCCGCGGCGGCCCTGGCGCAGCATCGACTCCGCGAAGTCTCGCAGCTGCAACTTACCGCGCTCGGAAACCCAAGGGCCCAGCAGGGCCCCGCGGTGCTCGAACACCACGCCCGCGACCGGTGCGGCGGCGAACTGGTACAGGTAGCTGCGCCCGTTGGGCGCGTCGACATAAATGCCCATCCGGCTTACGCCCATGCGCGAGTCGGGGCCGACATGCTCGACGGCCGCATCATTGAAATCGATCTGGCCGTGGCGTATCGGCACCGTCACCTCGGCGTCGAACAGCAGGTGCGCGTCGGTGATCTGGCCGCGGATCGTGCCTTCGGCCTCGCCGAGGGGAGCAAGGCGCCACGCATCGGCCGCAGCCTGGCCGGCCGCCACGCCGGGCGTTGCTGCTGCTGTATCTGCGCCCTGGCTTGCCTCGCGGATCTTCTGGATCTGCGGCGGCAGCACCAACGGGCCATGCAGCTTCATTCCCGAGACCTCGGCCGCGCCCGCCTGGACCGACGCCAGGCGCGGCACGCCGGCCTCGGTGCGCAGCTGGGCCACCAGTTCATGCACGTCGATGCGGCCGATTTCGAGGACGAGCGGCCCCGACGCAAGCCGCAGCGCTGTCGCCTCGAATCGCCGGACCCGGAGTTCGACGGCGCCGTCCGGCATGGGGTGCCAGGTCACACCTTCGAGCGTGCAGCGGTTGCGCCCGGCATCGCCGGAAGCTCCGAGTTCCGATCCGAGTGCGAGTTCGAGGAGGGAAGCCGCGAGCGAGACGGTCATGGCCACTTTCTACCAGAGCGCCACGAATGCGCAGTTGTCCCCGTCAGGTCGTCAACGTACGGCACCCTGCAGGCTGCTGCGCAGCGCCAGCTTGCGCACGATGGTCGAGAACGCGCGCGTGGCCGCCGCGTCGCGCGCCACGGGCGACCACAGCATGCCGGGCGTGCGCACGGGCGTGGGGCTTTCCAGCCGGATGACCACGAGCCCCGAAAGCGGGTTCACCACGTTCGCGGCCACGATGGACGCGAGCTGCGTCTTGGCGACCAGGTCCATCATCGGCGCGAGCGTGTTGATCTCCGCCACCACGTGCGGCTGCGCGCCGCAGGAGCGAAAGCATTCGTCCAGCATCTGGCGCGTGGCAAAGCTGGCCGGCAGCAGCACCATCGGCAGGCGGTGCAGCTCCACCATGCGCACGCGCTTGCGCCGCGCGAGCGGATGTTTTTTGGCCACCACCAGCACCATCTCCTCGTTGTAGAGCGGCTCGAACTGCAGCGGCCCGGGCACGCTCGGCCGGTAGGCGATGCCCAGGTCCAGCGTGCCTTGCTGCAGGCGCGCGGCGATCTGGTCGGCCGACAGCTCCTCGACCACCACCTTCACGCGCGGGTGCCGCGCCTGGAAGCTCGCGATGCAATCAGGGATGAAGCCGAGGTTGAAGGTGTGCGTGGAGCCGACGCGCAATTCGCCGGTCACGTCGGAGCTGTCCCGGCGCAGCGCACCCAGGCCCAGGTCGATCTCGTGCAGGGCCTTGGTGCAGTAGTGCAGGAACTCGTCGCCGGCGTCGGTCAGGCTCACGCGCTTGCCGATGCGGTCGAACAGCGCAACGCCGATCTCCTCCTCGAGCTGCTTGATCTGGTGCGACAGCGTCGACTGCGTCACGTGCAGGCGCTCGGCAGCGCGCGTGAAGTTGAGCGAGCCCGACAGGGCGATGAAGTAGCGCAGGTGTCGGAGTTCCATGGCGTTCCTCGGAGCAATGATCGATGGCATCGATGCTAACGATGGAAAACAATCATTTTCCGAATTCATGGATGCAACCTAAAGTTTCTCCAGCCCCCGACAACAACGACAGGAGACCTCCCGGTGCAAAAAGTCCTCAGCGGCATCAAGGTGCTGGAACAAGGCACGTTCATCACCGGGCCGGCCGCCGGCATGTTCCTCGCGGACCTGGGCGCCGAGGTGGTCAAGATCGAGCAGCCCGGCGCGGGCGATCCGTTCCGCGCCTTCCGCGGCGGCCTCTACAGCCCGCACTTCCAGACCTACAACCGCAACAAGCGCAGCGTCACCCTCAACCCGAAGCTGCCCGAGGACGCGGCCGTGTTCGACGAGCTGGTCAAGGACGCGGACGTCTACATCCAGAATTTCCGCCCCGGTGCCGCCGAGCGGCTGGGCGCCGGCGAATCGAGGCTGCGGGCGCTCAATCCACGGCTCGTGTATTGCGCCATCAGCGGCTTCGGGCAGACCGGCCCCGCGGCCGGGCGCCCCGCCTACGACACGGTGGCGCAGGCCGCGAGCGCCTTCCTCAAGCTGCTGGTGAACCCGGCCAACCCGCGCGTGGTGGGCCCCGCGCTCGCCGACGCCATGACCGGCTTCTACGCCGCCTACGGCGTGCTCGGCGCGCTGGTCGAACGGGGCCGCACCGGCCGCGGGCGCGCGGTCGAGGTGTCGATGCTGGAAGCGATGTGCCACTTCAACCTCGACGCGTTCACGCACTTCTTTTCGGAGGGCGAGGTCATGGGTCCGTTCAGCCGTCCGAGCGTCTCGCAGTCCTATGTGCTGGAGTGCGCGGACGGCTTGTGGATCGCGCTGCACATGTCCTCGCCCGAGAAGTTCTGGCAGGGCCTGGCCAACGCCATCGAGCGCCCTCGCCTGTTCGCGGACCCGCGCTTTGCGTCACGCGAGTCGCGCATCGCGCACCAGGAAGACCTGATCGCATTGCTCGGCGACGTGTTCCGCCAGCAGGCCCGCGCGGCGTGGTGCGCCCGGCTCGAGGCCGAGGACGTGCCGCATGCGCCCATGTACGACACGCGCGAAGCCATGGAAGACCCGCAGGCGCGGCACCTGCAGCTGCAGGTGAGCGCGCCGCATCCCGAAGGCGGCGAGTGGCACACGATCCGCTCGCCGGTGAGCTTCGACGGCGAGCGCGCGCTCGAGGTGACGGCGCCGCCCATGCTCGGCGCCGACAACGCGGCCATCGTCGAGCCGATCCGCCAGCGCCTGGGGCAGCCACCCAACGCCGGGCGCTGACCCCGGCGCAGCCTTCCAAGACAAAACGAGCCAGGAGACAAGAGCACCATGACCACCCCATCGAGCGAAAGCGAGCTGACGCAGACCGTGCTGCAGAGCCTGGAGGGAACGCGCGATGCGCGCTTCCTGCAGCTCATGCAGTCGCTGATCACACACCTGCATGCCTTCATCCGCGAGGTGGACCTGAAGCCCGACGAATGGATGCAGGGCATCGAATTTTTGACGGCCACGGGCCAGACCTGCACCGACAAGCGCCAGGAGTTCATCCTGCTGTCGGACACGCTGGGCGCCTCGATGATGGTCGTGATCCTGGACCAGCTGCGCGCCGCCGCGGGCAAGCGCGGCCGGGCTGCGAACGCAGCGACCGAAGCCACCGAACTCACCGAGGCCACGCATGCCACCGTGCAGGGCCCCTTCTACTGGGAAGGCGCGCCCGATCTGCCGCTCGGCGCCGACGTGGCCCAGGGCGCCCGCGGCGAGCCGACCTTCTACAGCGGCCGCGTCACCGACACCCATGGCCAGCCGCTCGAAGGCGCGCTGCTCGACATCTGGTCGGGCGACGGCGAGGGCGTGTACGACATGCAGGTCGAGGGCGCCGCAATGCAGGCGCGCGCGCGCATCCGCACCGACCACGAAGGCCGCTACTGGTTCTGGTCAATCCGGCCGAGCTTCTACCCGATTCCGGTCGATGGCCCCGTGGGCCGCATGCTGGAGGCCATGGGCCGCCATCCGAACCGCCCCGGTCACATCCACATGATGGTCTCGGCGCCGGGCCATGTGCCCGTGACCACGCACCTGTTCGTGGCGGGCAGCCCGTACATCGAGTCCGATGCCGTGTTCGGCGTGCGGCCGCGGCTGATCGTGGACTTCGAGTCCCACCCGCCGGGCCGCGCGCCGGACGGCAGATCGCTCGAGACGCCCTACTGGTCCGCGCACTACGACTTCCGCCTCGAACCCCGCCACGCCTGAAAGACGACGCCCATGAAAATCGGAAAGTCCACCGTCCCGCGCACCGCCATCTGCACCTCGGATGAACACACCATCGTCGTGCGCGGCCAGGACCTGTGCCAGGAGCTGATCGGGCACCTGTCGTTCACCGACTATTTCTTCCTGCTTCTCACCGGGCGCCGCCCCGATGCCGCGTGCAGCGCCGTGCTCGATGCCACGCTGGTGGCGATTGCCGAGCACGGCCTCGTGCCGAGCGTGCAGGCCAGCCGCATGACCTTCGCGGCCGCGCCCGATGCGCTGCAGGGCGCGGTGGCGGCCGGCATCCTCGGCTGCGGCTCGGTCATCCTCGGCGCTTCGGAAACGGCCGGGCGCCTGTTCATGGATGTGGCGGCGCGCATGGATGCGGGCGCCACGCTGCAGCAGGCCGCCGCCGCGGCCATCACCGAACTCAAGGCCGCGCGCGCCGCGATCCCGGGCTACGGCCATCCGCTGCACAAGGAACGCGATCCGCGCGTCGACCGGCTGATCGAAGTGGCGACGCAAGCGGGCGCCGACCTGCGCTACGTGCGCATCGCCCAGGCGCTGGAAGAAGCGATCCCGGGCATCGTCGGCAAGGACCTGCGCATGAACGTCTCCGCGGCGATTCCGGCGGTGCTGCTGGGCGTGGGCTTTCCGGTGGCGTCGCTGCGGGGCGTGCCCATCCTCGCGCGCACCGCGGGGCTGATCGCGCACCTCGCGGAAGAAGCCGAGATGCCGAGCGGCTTTGCGCTGTCCCACCAGGCCACGCGCGAGCTGCAGTACAAAGGCACCGTGCCTGCGGGCTTCGGGAAGGCGCCATGAAACGCCGCGCGATCCTGGCCGCGGCGCTTGTGGCCGCAGCGATGCTTGCGCAGGGCAGCAGCGCATGGGCCCAGGCAGGCAACGCGCGCCCCCTCAAGCTGGTCGTGCCCTTCGCGGCCGGCACCACGACCGACATCGTGGGACGGGTGCTGGCCGACGCACTCGGGCGCCAGCTGTCGCAGGCGGTAATCGTCGACAACCGGCCCGGCGCGGGCGGGGCCATCGGCAGCGAGCTGGTGGCTCGCTCGGGGGCGGACGCACACACCGTTCTGCTGGGCACCGTGGGCACGCATGCCATCAACGCCTCGCTCTACAAGCGCCTGTCCTACCAGCCGCAGCGCGACTTCGTGCCCCTGGGCTTCGTCGGTGCCACGCCCACGCTGCTGGTCGTGCCCGCTGCGGCGCCGTGGAAAACGGTGGCGGACCTGCGCCAGGCCAGCGGCAAGTCGGTGAGTTTTGCCTCGGCCGGCAACGGCACCTCGGGGCATCTGGCGGGCGAGTTGCTCAACCTGCGGCTCGGCAAGGACTTCGTGCATGTGCCCTATCGCGACGGCGCCCAGGCGCTCACCGAGGTGAGGGCGGGGAACGTGCAATTCATGTTCTATCACCCGGCCGCCGTGCTGCCGCAGATCCGCGCCGGCAAGCTGCGCGCGCTGGGCGCATCGAGCGCCCGGCGAAGCATGGCCGCGCCCGATGTGCCCACGCTGGCCGAGCAGGGCATTCCGGACTTCGACCTGGTCGCGTGGTTCATGTTGTATGCGCCGGCCGACATGCCCGCCGCGCAGCGCGACCGCCTGCGCGACGCCACGCAGGCGGTGCTCGCCCAGCCCGGGGTGCGCGACAAGCTCGCGGCACAGGGCATCGAACCCATGGCGATGAACGCATCGGAAATGGCCGCCTTCGCCGCGGCGGAGATCGCGAAGTGGGGCGAGGCCGTGCGCCGCTCCGGCGCGCAGGTGGATTGAAGAAGACAGAACAACCCAAAACGGGCACCCATCAGCCCAAGGAGACAAGCATGCGTTCGACAACAACCCTCGTCAAGAAAATGCTCGGCCTGGTGCTGGGCCTCGCCGGCAGCCTGGCCACGGGCCATGCAGGTGCCCAGGCACCGGAATGGCCGAGCAAGCCGATCAGGATCGTCGTGGGGTTCGCCCCCGGCACGCCGCCCGACATCTTCGCGCGCATGTACGGCGACTATGCGAGCCGCAAGCTCGGCGTGCCCGTGCTCATCGACAACAAGCCCGGCACGGCCGGCAACCTTGCGTCGGACACCGTCGCCAAGGCGCCGGCGGACGGCTACACCTTCCTCTACAACCTGTCGACGGCGTTCACGATCAACCCGTACATCTACAGCAAGCTGCCGTTCGACCCGGAGAAGGACCTGGTCCCCGTCGCCACCACGACGCGCCAGGGCCTCGTGCTGATCGCCAACACCAAGTTCCCGGCCAAGACCCTCAAGGAGCTCGTGGCCGCGGCAAAGGAAAAGCCAGGCATCTACTCGCACGCCTCCTACGGTGCGGGAAGCCCGTCGCAGCTGATCGTCGAGTCCCTGAAGGACGAGGTGGGCATCACCATGCTGCATGTGCCTTACCGCGCCAGCCCCATCGCCGATCTCGTCGGCGGCCAGGTCGACACGCTGATGGAGCCCATCGCCACGGGCTATCCGCTGATCAGCAGCGGCCGCGTGCAGGCGCTGGCGTACTCGGGGCCCACGCGTCATCCCGCGCTGCCGGACGTGCCCACGCTCTCGGAGGTGATGCCGGGCTTCTCGATGATGTCGTGGCACGGCATCTGGGCGCCCGCGAACACGCCTGCCGCGGTGCTCAACCGGTTCAATGCGGTGTTCGTGGAAGCCAGCAAGGACCCGGACCTCGCCAAGCGCATCAAGGACCTCAACAGCGAGCCGCTGGGCGTCTCGCGCGCCGAGATGAGCGCGATGGTGCGCCGCGACGCGGAGATCTACAGCCGCGTCGTGAAGGCGCGCAACATCCGTGTGGATTGAACTGCGGCGTTCATCGCCTGCCCATTTCCACGGCCCTTAACATCGGCCGCGATGTCCGCTTCGCTTTCACTGCCCCCTGAAATCATCCCGCAGCTGTCGCAGGCGCGCGCCGTGCTCGAGCGCCACCTGGCGCTCGTGATGCTGGACGAAGTCGTGCCCTGGCGCTATCCGCCGCTGCGCGAACTGCAGTTCGGCGAATGGCTGCGCGAGGAGCTGCAGGCCGGCATCGTCGAGCCCGCCATGCCGGACCATGACCTTGCGATCCTGCTCAGCAAGCTCAGGCAGCACAGCGTCTGCGTGATGGGACCGCCCGCGGCCGAACTGTTCGACCCCGTGCCCCGCGCCGATTTCTCGCGGTCGCTGCTGGACACCGTTGCGCAGTGGAACGATGCGCCGGACTGGCAGGGCGACGAGCGCAATGTGGTGCTCGCGCTCGCGCGCATCTGGTTCAGTGCGAGCGCCGGCGAGATCGCGCCCAAGGATGCCGCCGCCGCATGGGCGCTCGAGCGTCTGCCAAGCGAGCACCGGCCCGTGCTGGCGAGCGCGCATGCGGCCTACCTGGGCCATACGCCGGACAACTTGGGCGATCGTCCTACCCAGGTCGCGGCGTTCGTGCGCTACACCAAAATGGTGATCGAGGGCGTCTGCGCAGGCCCTGCGCCCGCGCGGTGAGCCATTGCGCCGCGCCGTGGCGAAGGGTCGGTTCAAAAACCGAACGACATGCGCCGCAGTCGCGCTCCACCAGGCTTTCCTCCAGGCACAACGAACGGGAGAGACACGCATGTACGTCATCATGGGTGGCACAGGACATGTCGGCTCGGCGGTCGCGCAGGCGCTGCTCGGCCGCGGCGAACAAGTGACAATCGTCACGCGCGACGCGAACCGCGCCGGCGCGTGGCGCGCAAAAGGCGCCGCGATCGCCGAGGCAAACGTTGAAGACGTGGCGTCGCTGCGCGCGGCGTTGCAGCACGGCAGCCGCGCCTTCCTGCTCAATCCATCCGCGGACACGGCGGCGGACACCGACGCCATCGAGAGGCGCACGGTCGCCAACATCCTGTCTGCGCTGGAGGGCTCGGGGCTGCAGAAGGTCGTGGCGGAATCGACCGGCGGCGCGCAGCCCGGCGAGCGCATCGGCGATCTGAGCGTCCTGTGGGAACTCGAAGAGGGCCTGCGCCGCCAATCCATTCCGGCGGCCATCAACCGCGCGGCCTACTACATGAGCAACTGGGACGGACTGCTCGGCGCCGTGCGCAGCACGGGCAGGCTGCCCACGATGTACGACCCCGACCTCGCCATCCCCATGGCCGCGCCGCACGACCTCGGCGAGATGGCGGCCCGCAGGCTGGTGTCCTCCCTCGACGACATCGGCATCCGCTACGTGGAGGGTCCGAGGCGCTACTCCTCGGCCGACGTGGCGAAGGCGTTTTCGAAAGCACTCGGCCGGCCGGTCGAGCTCGACGTCACGCCGCGCAGCAAGTGGCAGGAGGCCTACCGCAGCCTCGGTTTTTCCGAAGCTGCGGCGGAGTCGTATGCGCGAATGACCGCGGTGAGCGTCGACGCCAGCTTCGACATGCCCGACGATGCGTTGCGGGGCTCGACCACGCTCGAGGCTTACATCCGCGGCCTGGTGGCGCACTCCTGACCGCGGAGCGCGGTGAACGCTCAGGCAGCGAGCACCTGCAGGTTGCCGACACCCGGCAGCGCGCGCAGCGTGGCGGCCAGCCTCACCGAATAGTCGCGGCTCAGCACCGTGCTGATCTCGATATAGTCGCAGCGCGCCTCGGCCGGCGTCAGCGTCAGCACCGCATAGCCGCGCTTGCTGGTCTCGGCGTAGCGCAGGTCGTCGACCATGCGCCGGAAGCCATCGGCCAGCAGGTCGTTGGCGATCAGCGGCAGCGCCCGCTCGAAGCCGGGAGAAGACACCGAGGAAGTGCCGAACTCCACGCCGAGCCGCTGCCCGGAGGCGTCGGTGAGGTTCCCGGCCCAGGCGTTGTGCGTGTCGCCGGCCAGCGAGATCAGGTTCTTGCCCTGGCTGCGCGCCATGGCAAGCACCGTGTCGCGCGCGGCCGGGTAGCCGTCCCAGGCGTCCAGGTTGTAGGGCACCTTCTGCTGGGTGACCAGGGCCCGCTGGCTGGCGCTGCGCGCGGAGTCCGGAAGCGCCAGCGCCGCCAGGTAGGCGGTCAGCGTCTCGAGGGAGAAGTCGGTCGCGATGCTCAACGGAATGAGCATGCGCATCATGAGCACCTGCTGGCCGAGCACCTGCCAGGTGCAGGGCGATGCGGCCATGCGCTCGGCGAGCCAATCCACCTGCGGCTGCCCCATCAGCTGCCGCGTGGCGGCCGAGGCCTCGCCGGCCAGGTACTGCGCCAGCGTGACCTGCTTGTCGCGGCCGATCAGCCGGGTGTCGAGCATGTGCATCGATGCCAGCGTGCCGAAGTCGAACGAACGGTAGATCCGCAGCGGGTTGGCCGGGTCGGGCAGCCGCGTCGGCAGCCACTCGTGGTAGGCCTGCACGGCCGCCGCGCGCCGTGCGGCAAAGCTGCCCTCGGTTGCTTCGTCGTGATTCTCGGCCCCGCCGGACCACGCGTCGTCCGCCACGTCGTGATCGTCCCACACCGCGATCATCGGCAGCCGCGCATGCAGGGCGCGCAGGTCGCTGTCGGTGCGGTACTGCGCATGGCGCAGGCGGTAGTCCGCGAGCGTCAGGATCTCGTGGTCGGGGTTCGACTCGCGGTCGATGGCAATGGCGAGCTGCGACGCATAGCCCACCCGGCCGTACTCGTAGATGTAGTCTCCCAGGTGCAGCACCACGTCGATGTCGGTGCGCCTGGCGATGTCGGCATAGACATTGAAGTAGCCGCTCGGGAAGTTGGAGCACGACACCACCGCCAGCCTGGCCTGCGACACGCCGCCCACGGGCAGCGTCTTGGTGCGGCCGATGGGCGAGTTCTCGTGGCCCATGGAGAAGCGATAGAAATAGGTGCTGGCCGGCTGGAGGCCCATGGCGTCCACCTTGACCGTGTAGTCGCGCTCGGGGCCGGTGCTCGCGATGCCGCGCGCGACGATGATGCCGAAGCGCTCGTCGCTGGCCACCTCCCAATCGATGTTCAGGGTACCCGGTGCGGGCGCCGTCACGCGGGTCCAGAGGATCACGCGGTCGGACAACGGATCGCCGCTCGCGATGCCGTGCTTGAACACCGAGCCCGCGCTGTCGGGCGGGCTGCCGCCGCCACCACCGATGCCGATGCCTCCTCCTCCGCCACCACCGCCACCACCACAGCCGGTCAAGCTGATGCCGCTGCCCGAGAACATCGCGAACAGCACGGCGCTGCGCAAGAGGGAGCGTCGCGTGGTGCCAGTCAGGGCTTGCGGGGGGTCGGTGTCTGCGTCGTGAATTGCATGGCTTGCCTCGTCGTTCTTCTTCTCATCGCGGGTGCGCATGGCTGTCTCCTGATCCGCCGACGGCAAGACGCACGGCACGCCTCGGTCCCCGTTCGACGTCGGCGCCATTGAATGTGAAGACCTTGGTTTTCAACGTAGGCTGCCGCCGATGCGCGCGTCAGCCGGGAGCGCGCGGCGTGCCGCTCGCGCAAGCACCGGACCATCAGCCCAAGGTATCGAAGAATCGAAAGATCCACGACAGCTGGTAGACCAGCGTGGCCGCCACGAAGACGGTGTGAAAGCGCTGGCTGGTACTCTTGGCTGCCACCATGCACAGCGTCACAAGCACGGGCGTGCGGATCAGGTACTCCAGCGCAAAGCGGGCGAAGTGCGCCTCTCCCTTGATCAGCGTGTCGACCACGTCGAGCAGATAGGTCGCGGCCAGCAAGCCGAAGAACCAGGCGCGGCGGGCATAGAAATAGTCTTCATAGCTCGCGTAATCGCGCATGCTGTCCGGAAAGAGCAGCGCGCACAGCAGGAACAGCACGATCGCGTAGCTGACGATGAAGGCATAGGTGCCGAAGGTCCAGCTCTCGATCTGGTAGAGGCCGAACTCCCACCACCAGAAATGCACCAGCGCCAGCAGCACCGAAGCCACCCAGGCAAGGTGCACCGCATAGAGCCGGTACTGCGCCGGGTGCTGCACGATGCGCGCCACGCCCGACAAAAGCCGCGTCACGCCAAGGCCGATCACCATGCCCATGACGATGCGGATGTGCGGAAAGATGTCGTGGGCGGAGATGGCTTGTTGCTGCATTCAAGGCTTCATGGTGTCGCGACCTCGGTGGCCGCGGGCATGCGCGGTACTGCGGTGCTGGCGGTGCGGTGCTGGCGGGCGACCATCGAGACGCTACAACACGTGAGGCGACGTGCGGCGGAAGGCCCTGTTTCCGATCGGGAATTTGTCGAATGCGGCAGGCATTCTTTCCTTGCTTGATGTCTCTCATTCTGGACAAATCTCCTGATTTTGTCTAATATGAGATACACATATGCCTTCTGCAGCCCCACTTCTCGTCCCCGCGGCCGATCGCCGCCTCACTGCATTCGGCCGGCGTATCCATGCTCGCCGCAAGGCCCTGAAGGTCAGCGCCACCACGGCGGCGGAAGCGGCAGGCGTGTCCCGCATGACACTGCACCGCATCGAACGCGGCGAGCCCTCGGTCACGATGGGTGCGTACATGAATGCCCTCGCGGCGCTGGGCCTGGATGTCGACGTGGTCCCGTCAACGCAATTCGCCCCCCCGGCGCCGGTTTCGGGCGGCGTGCGAATCGCCGACTACGCCCAACTGCGCCGGCTCGCCTGGCAGCTGGCACCGAGCACCGAACTCACGCCCGAAGAGGCATGGGCCACGTACGAACGCAATTGGCGCCATGTCGCCGCATCCGCGCTCGATGCGCGAGAGCGGCACCTGCTTGACGAACTGGCACGCACATTGGGCAGGAAGCCGCTGCATGTTTGAACGCCCGCACCACCGACGGGTCGCCGAGGCACTTGCAATGCTCGACGCCGAACTGCTCGCCGAGAACCACTGCCTGTTCGGCGGCGGCACGGCCATCGCGCTTCGCTATGGCGAGTACCGCGAGTCGGTGGACATCGACTTCCTCGTTTCCGATATCGATGGCTACCGGCAGCTGCGCCAGCTGCTAACCGGCGACCAAGGCCTGAACGCGCTCGCCCGCAAGGGCGCGAAGATCCAGCAGACCGGCGAACTTCGCGCCGATCAATATGGCATCCGATCGACGGTGCGTGTGGGCGACGTCGATATCAAGTTCGAGATCGTGCTCGAAGCACGCATCGGACTCGATGGGCCGGGCGAGCAAGACCGCATCGGCGACATCGCGACGCTCACCGTGCTGGACATGGCCGCAAGCAAGCTGCTCGCGAACTCGGATCGCTGGGCCGACGACAGCGTCTTCCAGGCGCCAGGGGCAAAGCCGCCAACTCCTCATAGCGGGTCCCGCCCCGTCAAAGAAACCCAATGGACAGCCAAGGAATCGCAGCCACCGCAATCGTCCCCACCAGCAGCGCACCATGTCCCGGGCGTGTCCCGCGCCCTCAGCGCTACGCTAATGGTTGTCCTCGATATTGAGGACTTTCCCCAAGCCCAGAAAATAGTTGGCAAACGCAAGCAGTGCCGCCGTCACCGCAATGTAGACAGCGGAGAGCGCCGCCAGGGTCGGGTCGGCAAACTCCCGAACATAGTTGTACATGGCCACCGGCAGCGTCTGCGTGTCCTGTGTCGTCACGAAAAGCGATGCAGTGAATTCGCTGAATGACATGATGGCAGCGAACAGCCATCCACCGAAGAGCCCCGGAGCCAAAAGAGGAACCGTGATGGTGAAAAGCACCTTCACCGGCGGCGCGCCCAGACTGCCCGCCGCCTGCTCGAGCCGTTCGTCCAGGTTCTCCATGGAAACATAGACGCTCCTGAGCACGAAGGGCAGCACCAGCATGACGTGGCACAGGATGACGATGCCGTATCCACGTTGCACCGAGGTCTGCGACACCAGAATGAGCAGGCCCAGCCCCAACGTGAAATGCGGCACCACCAGCGGCGAATGCAGGATCGCGAGAAGGAGCTGCTTGCCCCGGAACTCCAACCGCTTCACGGCGATGGATAGACACGTCCCGATCACCAAAGCAAGGAAAGAGGACCATCCGGTGACGACCATGCTTGAGCGAAATCCTTCCTGGAAATCCGGATAGCTGAACACCCGCGCAAACCACTTGAGTGAATACGATTCAGGCGGAAAAGCAAGGATCGCTTTTTCGTTGAATGCGGCGATCGTCACCACCACCACCGGCAACAATACGAATGCAAGCAGGATGGCGATCAGCAGCGGCCCGGCAACACGCAGCGGCAGAGGCAGGGAACTTCGGATTTTCATTTCAGTGTCCTCCAGCGGCCTTCAGGCGCTTCGTCAAGAGTCCCAAGGCAAAGAGCGCCGCGGTCGTCATCAGCAGCCCCATCACGCTCAGGCTGGCTGCCAGCGGAAAATTCATGGAGGAAAAGCCGAGTTGGTAGACCAGGGTCGACACCGTGGGCACGCGGCCTCCGCCAATCATCTGGGGCGTCGCAAAGGCACTGAAGGTCCAGGCAAAGGCGGTCGTGATGCTGGCCAGAATGCCCGGCATCGAAAGAGGCAGCGTGACCGTGACGAAAGTCTTGACGGGGCCCGCGCCCAGGCTTTGCGCGGCCTTTTCATAGTCGCGGTTGATGTGCGAGATCGCCGTGGCGAGCATCAGGACCACCACGGGAATCGTCACGTGCACCAGCGCGACGAGCACGCCCAAGTGGGTGAACATGAGTTCGAATGGCCATTCGATCAAGCCGAGCTTTCGCAAGGTGCCGTTGATGAAGCCGTTGCTGCCCAGCACGGCGATCCACGAGTAGGTCCGGACGATTTCACCCAGGAATAGCGGCGTGATCGAAACGATCAGGATGAAGGATTTGAGAGCCCGGTTCTTCACGCGAACCAGGGCGTAGGCCAGGGGATAGGCGGCGACAAGCGAGAACACCGTCGTCTCCACACTCAGCAACAAGGTATTGGCAAACGCATCGAGATAGATCGACTTACCCATGCCGGAGAAATTGGCGAAGGTCAGCCCGCCGACATCCAGTGAGCCGGGAACAAACGCCCGAAAGCTGAACTGGAACACCGCGGCCAGTGAGACGGCGATGCCCATCGCAACAATGACGGCTGGAGATACCAGCCAGGCCCGTAGATCGGAGCGCATTCCTGAACCTTGTTCCAGAGACCCAACGGGGTCAGTTCATGATGTTCTCGGTGAACCACTTGCGCCACTCGGCAGTCTTCTCGGCGCGCAGCTTGTTGTCGATGACGATGGTCTGGGTGTCCCACTGTGCCTTGGTGGTGAATACGCCCGGCAGCTTGGCGTCTTCGGCCGAAACCGTTGCGTTGTCGACGACCGGGCTGGCTTTCTTCGAAGCCACGATCCTTGACTGCACTTCGGGCGACAGCGCGATGTTCAGGAACTTGTGGGCCAGGTCGGCCTTGGTGCTTCCCTTCATGATGGCCATGGTGTCAACGCCGAGCACCGCACCTTCCTTGGGCATGACCACCTTGATCGGCACGCCCTGGCTGGCCATGTGGTACGCGTTCATCGAAAGAATGACTTCCACGGGCGTTTCCCCGGTGGCGATCAATTGCTGCGCATTGGCATCGTTGGTATAGAACGCCTTGAAGTTGGGCTTGAGCGCCTTGAGTTTGTCCTGGCCTTTTTCCCAGGACCTGGCATCTCCGCCCGACAGCATGGCGGCAACCGCAATCAAGTGGCTGGGGTCGAAGTCAGGGGCGCTGATCTTGCCTTTCAGGGCCGGATTCCACAGGTCATTCCAGCTTTCGAATTTGACGCTGGGCGGCAGCAGGTCGGCGCGATAGCCGATGGAATACACATAGGCCCAGCTGCCGATGTGGTACGGGCTGATCCTGGCGCGGTCGACCAGGCGGCTGGCGTTCGGGATCTTGCTGTTGTCGAGCTGCTCGAACAGGTCGCTGTTCACGTAGAGCCAGCCGACATGCGAGGTCGTGAACGTGATGTCGCTTTCGGGCTTGGAGGCGAGCTTGGCCTTGTTCAGGCGGTCGATGGTGCCGCCGGTCACGTACTTCACCGGCACGCCGGTCTGCTTCGTGAACTCCTTGCCGATGTTCTCGTCGATGAGGTCGCGGAAGCTGCCACCCCACGTGCTCACCACCAGGGCGTTGTCCTGCGAGTAGGCCGATGTGGCGGCCAGCGTGGCGGAAAGCACGCACAGTGTCAGAAGCTTGCGAATCATTGAAAACCCTCAGATCGAAAAGTTGAACGTTGGTCGGAGCTGGCAATCCGTCGGCGAGTTGCCTGAAGATGCAAGCGTTGCGCCAGCACCATGTCCACTCACCTCAGCGACCGGATGATGTGGAACTCGCGACCTGCGGCCAAGTCGCCTTTTACTTAGAGGTGCCTCAATTTTCCTGATGGGCGCGGGTCCGCGGGCAAAGCTCGGAAATTCCTAAACGGTCGCCCGGAAAATACAAATGGCACCGATGTCCGGCGCCGATGACCATTGCCGTTCCCGTCATCAGCCCTCAGCAACATGAAACACACCCGCATCCGGCCTTTCAATACCAAGGTCACGTACCCGGAACAGAAGCTCGACAACGACCTTTGCCAGGCCGTTGTCGCTCGAGGCAGCACCGTTTTCCTGCGCGGGCAGATCGGACAGGACCTTGAAACGTCCAAGAGCGTCTGTATCGGGGATGTCAGCGGTCAAGCAGAGCAGGCCATGGCGAACATAGCGATGCTGCTCAAGGAGGCCGGCGGCGAACTCCAGGACATCTGCAAGATCACGATCTACATCATCGATCCACGTTACCGCGAGGCCGTCTATCTCGTCGTGGGCCGCTGGCTGAAAGGGGTTTTCCCTGTATCGACAGGCATCGTGGTGTCTGCCCTGGCCCGTCCGGAATGGCTGGTGGAAATTGATGCCACGGCCATGATTCCCGACTGAGCCCCATGACGTTCTCCATCATCGCGCGCTGCCCCGCCACCGGGCAGTTCGGTGCCGCCGTTGCCTCGTCCTCCCCCGCAGTCGCCGCGCGTTGCATCCGCGGCCGCACGCACGTGGGCGCCGCCGCCAGCCAGAACATCACCGATCCGGACCTGGGCCCGCTCGCCCTGGACCTGCTCGCCAGCGGACTGACACCGGCGCAAGCGGTGGCCGAGTTGCAAAAGCGTCCCTTCATCGACTACCGCCAGGTGATGGCTATCGATGCGTCGAACCCGCCGGTGGTTTTCACCGGGGCCAAGGCGCTCGGCACCCTGGCCAGCGTGGTCGGCACGCATGCTGCCTGCGCCGGCAACATGCTGCTCACATGCGAGGTGCCCCAGGCGATGCTCTCGGCATTCGAGGGCGCCGAAGGCCCGCTGGCCGAACGCCTGATGCAGGCCATGCTCGCCGGCCAGGCGGCCGGTGGCGAGGAAGGCCCCGTGCATTCGGCCGGCCTGCTGGTCTACGGGGAGCAAAACTGGCCGATCGTGGATCTGCGGCTGGACTGGGTGGAGCTCGACCCGGTGCAGGCCCTCTACGCCACCTGGAAGGTGTACGAACCGCAGCTGCAGGCCTACATCACTCGGGCGCTCGACCCGCGCGCAGCCCCCAGCTTCGGGGTGCCTGGAAACCTCTGAAGGGCCGCCGGTACACTGGACTGTCAACGTCCCGCGCCGCTCCCCAGCCTCTTCTCTACCTCGACATGCTCAACCGCGTTTCCTTGCGCCAGATGGAGTACTTTGTCGCCACCGCGACGCACGGCAGCATCGCCGCTGCGTCGGCGCAGATCCATATCTCCTCGCCTTCGATCTCCGCGGCCATTGCGCATCTCGAGTCCGAACTCAACGTGCAGTTGTTCGTCCGCCATCCTTCCAAGGGACTGGGACTGACCGCCATCGGCACCCTGGTGCTGCGGCAGTGCGAAGACGTGCTCGACCAGTCCTCCCGCCTGTATGAGATCGCCTCGGATTCGAGCGATGTCATGCAAGGCGTTTTGCGGGTGGGCAGCTTCCAGTCGCTCACCGCCATGATTGCACCCGAGGTCATCTTCGGATTTTCTCGAGCGTTCGAGACGGTGGAAGTGGAGATGGTCGAAGGCGACCAGGTGGTCTTGATGAACAAGATCCGTGCGCTCGAGATCGATCTGGCGATCACCTACGACCTGCACCTGGGCGACGACATCGAGTTCGAAACCCTGGCGACGCTGCCGCCTTATGTGCTGGTGAGCGAACTGCATCCGTTGGCGCAGGAGAAGGCCGTCACGTTCGAGGAGCTGGCGGCCCAGCCCTACGTGCTGCTCGACCTGCCGATGAGCCGGGAGTATTTCACCTCGCTTTTCGCCAAGGCCGGCGTCACGCCGAACATCGTGGCGCGCTCGCGGTCCGAGGAAGTGGTGCGCTCCATGGTGGCCAACGGCATCGGGTATGCGCTGTTCAACGTGCGGCCCAAATCGAACCAGGCGCTCGACGGCAAACGCATGGTGCGTGTGCGCCTGGCCGGCACCAATCGCCCGATGCAGCTTGGCCTGGCCACGTACAAGCCGATGAAGCAGTCGCGGCTGACCCGTGTCTTCATGGAGCGCTGCCGCGCCTACATCTCCGACCAGTACATCCCCGGCATGAGCGCGGCGAGATTCTTCGACCCCCACATCGCAGCGCCCTGAAGCGCCCAACGCATCGCCATGGATCAAGAAAGTGCCGCAAGCATGTCCAGCATCTCGCTGCTGGAAACCCTGATTGCCTTCCCCTCGGTTTCCCTGAAACCGAATGTCGGGCTCATCCACAAGGTGCAAGAGATCCTGGCGAAAGCCGGCATCGAATCGACCCTTGCACCGGACCCACAGGACGCCACCAGGACCAACCTGTTCGCCACGGTGGGTCCGCAAGGCGTTCCGGGTGTCCTGCTCTCCGGACACACCGACGTGGTGCCCGTGGACGGTCAGCCCTGGACTTCGCCGCCCTTCGAGGCCACGCACAAGGATGGCCGCATCTACGGACGCGGCTCGGCCGACATGAAGGGCTTCGTCGCCTGCGCCGTCATCGCCATGGTGGCTGCGGCCCGCAGACCGCTGAGGCGACCTCTGCAACTGGCCCTGTCCTTCGACGAGGAGATCGGCTGCGTCGGCGTGCGTCACCTGCTGCGCCGGCTCGAGAACGACCTTCCCGCGCCCTACCTTTGCATCGTCGGCGAGCCCACCTTGATGCGTATCGGCACGGGTCACAAGGGCAAGTCCGCCTATCGGGCAGTCTGCTGTGGCCAGGCCGGCCATTCTGGCTTGGCGCCCAGATTCATCAACGCCGTCCACATGGCGAGCGACCTGGTCGCGTCGGTGCGCGAGGTACAGCGTGAACTGTCGGAGACCGGCCCTCGCGAGGAGGGCTACGGCGTGCCCTACTCCACGGTCCATGTCGGCGTGATCCACGGCGGACGGGCCCTGAACATCGTGCCCAGCGAATGCGAGGTCAGCTTTGAGATTCGCCATGTCTCGCAAGACCAGCCGGAGGAGATCCTGGCCCGCGTGCTGCAGCGCCTGGTCGACCGCGTGGCGGCCGATGCGGTGCATCCCGAGGCCTCCTTGCCGGACATCCAGCTGACCAACAGCTATCCCAGCCTGAGCACGCCCGAGGATTCGCCGGCCGTCGGCTTGCTCGGTTCCTTGCTGCCCCCCGGCACCCGCTGCACCAAGGTCGATTTCGGATCCGAGGGCGGCTTGTTCAAGCAGAGCTGGCGCGAAACCCCGGTGCTGATCTGCGGTCCCGGCAGCATCGAGGTGGCGCACAAGGCCGATGAATACGTGGAACTGTCGCAGATCGAAGCCTGCGACCGGATGATGGCCGCCCTCGTCGACTTCCTCTGCCAGTAGGCCTCAGCGCATGCGCAGGATTTCGCGGTCGACGCCGCGGACATCCGTCTTGCCGCAGAAGGCCATGGAGAGGTCGAGTTCGTTCTGAATGAGGTGCAAGGCCGTGGCAACGCCTTTCTCTCCCAGGGCGCCCAGGCCGTACATCATGGCGCGGCCGATGTAGGTGCCGCGCGCGCCGAGTGCGATCGCCTTCAGCACATCCTGCCCTGAGCGGATGCCGCCATCCATGTGCACCTCCACCTGTTGTCCGACGGCCTCCACGATGCGTGGCAGGGTGGAGATCGACGACGAGGCGCCATCGAGCTGCCGCCCGCCGTGGTTGGACACCACGATGGCATCGGCCCCGCTTTCCACCGCCAGCCGCGCGTCCTCGGGATCCTGGATGCCCTTGACGATCAGCTTGCCGTTCCAGCGCTTCTTGATCCATTCGATGTCTTGCCACGACAGGCGTGGATCGAACTGTTCCCGGGTCCACTCCACCAGCGAGCCGATGTTGTCCACGCCCTTCGCGTGCCCGACGATGTTGCCGAAACGGCGATGCCGGGTGCCCAGCATGTTCAAGCACCAGCGCGGCTTGCTCGCCAGGTTCACGAGGTTGCGCAGGGTCGGCCGAGGGGGAGTGGACAGCCCGTTCTTCTTGTCCTTGTGCCGCTGTCCGAATACCTGCAGGTCCATGGTGACCACGAGCGCGGAACAGTTGGCATTCCGGGCCCTCTCGATCAGGGCTTCCACGAACGTCCGGTCGCGCAGCACATAGAGCTGGAACCAGAACGGATGGCGGCCGGTCGCTTCGGCCACCGCCTCGATCGGGCAGATGCTCATGGTCGACAAAGTGAACGGTATGCCGAACTTCTGCGCCGCGCGCGCCGCCAGGATCTCGCCATCGGCATGCTGCATGCCGGCGAGACCCGTGGGCGCGATCGCCACCGGCATGCTGACCGCCTGGCCGACCATGGTGCTGGCGGTGCTGCGCTCGGTGATGTCCACCGCCACGCGCTGGCGAAACTCGATCTTGCCGAAGTCCTCTTCGTTGGCACGGTAGGTGTATTCGGTCCACGAGCCGCCATCCACGTAGTCGTAGAACATCCGGGGCACGCGTTTCTTCGCCAGGCGGCGCAGGTCTTCGATGCAGGTGATCTCGGCCATGCAGGCTCAGGTCTTGCCGTACGACATGTACGCGTCCTGGACCGCGATATGGTCGGCGATGTATTTCGCGTCGTGCCACACGCCGTAGATGAAGGACGAAGCGCGGTTGACCAGGTTCGGCAGTCCCAGGAAGTAGATGCCGCTCTCGGCGGAAATGCCCCGCTTGTGAAACGGCGCGCCCTTTTCATCGAAGGCATTGACCTTCAGCCAGCTGTAGTCGAAGGTGAATCCGGTGGCCCAGAGAATCGTCGTGATGCCGGCCTTGGCGAGATCCAGGCTCATGATCGGCTCCTTGAGGCAGTCCGGGTCCGGCAGCAGTTCCCAGGCTTCGGGCTCCGGCGCAAAGGGCAAGCCGTTCTGCTCAATGTAGGCATCCGCTTCGCGCAGCACGTCGAAGTACGCCTGGTCGCCTTCCGCAACATTCCTGGCCAGGCCTTCTTCGAACTCGATGACACCGTCCTTGTAGGTCTTGGTCAGGCCGACCAGCGTCACGCCCATGTGCGCAAGGCGACGGAAATCGACCGTCTTGCCCCCCTCGTAGCCACTGACGGCGAACGCGACGTGCTGCTTCTTGGGCTTGATCTTGACCTCGTCCCACAGGCCCAGGGCACCCAGCCACCAGCAGTAGTCGCGGCCGCGGTAGGAACGCGGCGGGCGGTAGTGCTCTCCCACCGAGAGATAGACCGTCTTGCCCGCCTTGCGCAACTCCTCGGCGATCTGCGAGCCGGAGGCACCCGCCCCCACGACCAGCACGGCGCCTTCCCGCAACTGACCCGGGTTCTTGTACACCGAGGAATGCAGCTGCTGGATGCTGTCGGTTTCGGGAACGATCTTCGGATAGGCCGGAATCTGGAAGGGACCGGTGGCCGCAACGACGTTGGTCGCTTCGATGACCCCCTCGGAGGTCGTGACCTTGAAGCCCGGGCGACCCACGTTGCGCTCCACCTGCTTGACGTCGACACCGGTGCGTACGGGCGCCTTCAGCATGGCGGCGTAGTCCTCGAAATACTGCGCCATGCGCTCTTTCGGTGGAAATGCCTCCGGCGAAACTCCTTCGAACTTCAACCCTGGAAAACGGTCATGCCAGGCGGGGCCATTTGCGACCAGGGAATCCCAACGCTCCGAGCGCCAACGTTCCGCGATCCGCTTGCGCTCCAGCACCACATGCGGCACACCCACGAGCGAAAGATGCTCGCTCATGGCGATGCCGGCCTGACCCGCGCCGACCACCAAGGTATTGATTTTTTCCACTGACATTTGTGTTTCCTAAAGAAGATCGCCACTGATGCAGGTCGCCAGGCAAGCCTGGAGACACCAGCCATCGATGCAGGCGAGTCTGAAGAAGCACACCGCATTTGAAAATCACGTTTTTCGGATTCAGGGCTTAGGAAAAAGCAAAGCGCTGCCCGCAAGGCCCTCGCTGGGACCTGTGCCCCGCGGCCATCGAGACCTTTCGTTTTTCCGAGGGGCCGCATCAAATTTGGCAAAGGACCGGACACGGACCCTTGGCTTATCGTTCGAGCATGAAAGTAGTCCACTCCGACCCTGCAGCGCAGCCCAGCCTTTCGCATCCGCAGGCCGACACAGCCGTCAGCCTGGAAGGCGTGGTCAAGAAGTACCACGACCAGACCGTGCTGCACGAGGTCTCGCTGAAGATCAAGCGTGGCGAATTCCTTACCCTGCTGGGTCCGTCGGGCTGCGGCAAGACGACGCTGCTCAACCTGATCGCGGGCTTTGCCGAGGCCGACAGCGGCGAGATCTTCATCGAGGGGCAGCCGGTGACCAGCGATCCGCCGCACAAGCGGCAGATCGGCATCGTCTTTCAGAACTACGCGCTCTTTCCGCACATGACCGTGGAGCGCAACATCGGCTATGGCCTGCGGATGCGGGGCGTACCCAAGGACGAGGTGGCCCAGCGCGTCAAGGAAGCGATGGCCATGGTCAAGCTCACCGGTCTGGGGCACCGCAAGCCGCGCGAACTCTCCGGTGGCCAGCAGCAGCGTGTGGCGCTGGCGCGCGCACTGATCATCCAGCCCAAGGTGCTGCTGCTCGACGAGCCCTTCTCTGCCCTGGACAAGAGCTTGCGCGGCTCGATGCAGGTCGAGATTCGCGAGATCCAGCGCCGCCTGGGCCTGACGACGGTCTTCGTCACCCACGATCAGGGCGAGGCGCTGGCGATGTCGGACCGCATCGCCGTGATGTCGGCCGGCGTCATCCGCCAGATCGCATCGCCGGCCGACCTGTACCGCAGTCCGCAGGATCCGTTCGTGGCGTCCTTTCTTGGCGACGTGAACATCCTGCCGGCCCACTACCACGGCAAGACCGCCCACGAGATCCAGCTGCGCCTGGGCTCCGGCTATCTCAGCCTTCCGCAGGCCCGACTGGTCGATGCATCGCACGAAGGCGAAAGGCTGGACGTCTACGTCCGGCCGGAACACATCCTGCTGGAGAACCTGCATGCCGGTTCGGTCCTGAGCGGCACCGTAATCCACCATGTCTTCCAGGGTGACCACATCAACACCTACGTGGATGTGGATGTTCCGAGGACGGCCCGGCAGGTGGTCACGGTGCGCAGTGCAGGCCTGGGCGCCATGCAGCATTGGCCCGTCGGCTCGGTCGTCGGACTGGCGCTTCTCGATGAGGGCATCAGCGTCTTCAGCTCCCGAAAGTAACAGCCCCCGGCAAACCCCATGACCGACATCAGAACCTCCCTTCCAAGTTCAATGCAAGCCATCGTCGCCCGGGAGCCCGGCGATGCCAGCGTGCTGGTGCTGGCCGAGCGCCCCATGCCCGTCCCCGGCGCCGGCGAAGTCCTGCTGCGCGTGCTGGCCGCCGGCATCAACCGGCCCGATGTCATGCAGCGCCAGGGCATCGCCAAGCCCGCGCCCGGCATCACCGATATCCTCGGACTGGAGGTGTGTGGCGAGGTGGTCGCCTGCGGCCCGGGTGCCGACAGCGCGCTGGTGGGCCAGCGGCTCATGAGCCTGGTGCCCGGTGGAGGCTATGCGCCGTGGTGCACGGCGTCGGTCGATCATTCCTTCGTCGTGCCGGCCCCTCTGTCCGACATCGAGGCCGCGGCCTTGCCCGAAGGACTCTTCACCGTCTGGCACAACCTGTTCGAACTCGGGCGTCTGGCGATGGGCGAGACGGTGCTCATCCACGGCGCCGCGGGCGGCATCGGCACCCTGGCGATCCAGATGGCCCATGTGGCCGGCTGCACGGTCATCGTGACCGACAGCGATGAAGCCCGGTTTCCCGAACTGAAGGCCCTCGGCGCCGATCTGGCGATCTGCTGGCCCACCACCGACTTCACCCAGGCCTGCCTGGACTACACCGCGGGGCGTGGAGTGGACGTGGTGCTCGACATCGTCGGCGGCGACTATGTGCGCCGCAATCTTCAAGCCATGGCTTTCGGCGGACGGCATGTCAGCCTGTCTTTCATGCAGGGCTCGGCGGTCAGCATCGAACTGCTGACACTGATGCAGCGCCAGCTGAGCCTGCACTCCTCCACCATGCGTCCGCAAAGCCACGCCGAAAAGGCCCGCATGGCCAAGCGCCTGGCCCACCACGTCATGCCGCTGCTGAGAAGCCGGTGGATCGCGCCGCGCATCCACGCCACTTTTCCGGTCGGCGAGGCCGCGGCATCGCATGCCATGCTGGAAAGCGGCAAGGTGTTCGGCAAGCTGGTGCTGGTGCCCTGATGATGAAACTCCTCTTTGCTCCGACCTCGCCCTTCGTGCGAAAGGTCATGGTGTGTGCGCATCTGACCGGACAGGCCGAGAAAATCCAACTCCTGGACAGCGCCGCTCATCCGGTTCGACGCGACCCGCGCATCGCGGCTCACAACCCGCTCGCCAAGGTGCCGACCCTGATCCTGCAAGACGGTCAGGTCCTCTACGACAGCCGCGTGATCTGCGAGTACCTGGCCAGCCAAGCGGACGCAGGGACGATATTTCCCGCGTCCGGCGCCGATCGATGGACGGCGCTCAGCCGCCAGGCGCTGGGCGATGGCCTGCTCGACGCCGCGCTGCTGGCGCGCTACGAGCTGACGGCGCGTCCCCCCGAATTCCAGTGGCCCACCTGGCGCGAGGCCCTGTTGACCAAAGTCACGGCCTGCCTCGCCTCGATCGAAACCATTGCATCCGAGCTGGCCCACGACAAGCCCACCATCGGCGAGATCACCGTCGGCTGCGCATTGGGGTATCTGGACTTCCGATTTCCCGAGCTGAACTGGCGCGCGAAATGCGGCATCGCCGCCCGTTGGAACGAAGCTTTCCAGCGCCTGCCCGCCATGCAGGCCACCCAACCCTACGAAGCTTGAGAAAACGATGACCGAAACCTCGAATCCTCCCATCTCCGTCTGGTTCCTGAACGGCCCCAACGCCAACCTCTACGGCCTGGATTCCACCAAGAACTACGGCACGGACAGTTTCCCCGTCCTGCAGTCGCGCTGCGAGCAAAAGGCCGCCTCGCTGGAGGTCCGCCTGCGCTTTCTGCAGTCGAACCATGAAGGACAGCTGATCGACTGGATCCAGGAAGCCCGCGGCGTCGCGGACGGCATCGTCATCAATGCGGCCGGTTTGACCTACACGTCCATCCCCATCCTGGATGCCCTGCTGTCTTTTCCCGGGAAGATCATCGAAGCCCACATGAGCAATATCTGGAAGCGCGAGCCCTTCCGCCATCACTCCTACATATCCAAGGTGGCGGATGGTGTCATTGCCGGACTTGGCGGAGACGGCTATGAACTCGCCAT
Organism: Variovorax paradoxus; assembly: GCF_030815975.1. NCBI lineage: Bacteria > Pseudomonadati > Pseudomonadota > Betaproteobacteria > Burkholderiales > Comamonadaceae > Variovorax > Variovorax paradoxus. The sequence continues at coordinate 565,572 of NZ_JAUSXL010000001.1, read as the reverse complement.
CGAGGCCGTCGCGCGCCTGGTGCGAAAGAACAAACAGGTTTCTTGAAGATGACGTTTCCTGAAGCAGCGGCTGTCGGCACCCTGGCCTTCTATAGCGACTTCGACGATTTCCAGACCTGGAAGAAGGCGCTTCAGACCCAGCTTCCGGCACTCCAGGTGATTCACGCAAGCCAGACCGAGCGGCCGGAAGAGATCGACTACGCCATGGTCTGGAAACCCCCGCAGGGCATTTTCGAACGCATGACGAACCTGCGGCTGATCATCAACCTGGGCGCCGGAGTCGACTCGCTGGTGGGACGCGACGACCTCCCAGGGAACGTTCCCATCACCCGGATTACCGATCCGCAGATGTCGCGAATGATGGCCGGGTATGTCCTGTTCGCGGTGCTCCGGCACGCCCGAGATATTCCGGTCTTCGAGCAGGCCCAGCGCTCAGGCCGGTGGGCCTATCGCCACCCGCGTTCGCCGGAGGAAATAACCGTCGCGGTGCTGGGACTGGGGCATTTGGGAGCCAAGGCAGCGCATGAAATTCAGCGCCAGGGGTTCAGAACACTGGGCTGGTCGCGCAGCCTTGCGCAGATCGATGGCGTGGAGTGTTCGGCCGGCATGGAGACGCTCGATTCCGTGATTGGCCAAGCGGACATCGTCGTCCTGATGCTGCCGCTCACGCCGCAGACAAGGCATCTCTTCGATCGCGCCCGCCTCGAAAAATTACGGCCCGGCGCTGCATTCGTCAACGTCGCCAGGGGCACCCTGGTGGATCAGGCCGCGTTGACGGAACTCCTCCAGAGTGGCCACATCGGCGCGGCAACGCTGGATGTCTTCGAGCACGAACCCCTGCCGACCGGAGATGCGCTGTGGAGCATGCCCAACGTGCTCATCACCCCGCACCTCGCATCAGTGGCCATCCCGTCATCCTCGGCCAAGCAGATCGCGGCCAACATCCTCCGCGTCTCAGCCGGCGACCTGCCCGACAACATCGTCGAGCCATCCCGCGGATATTGACGAGGCTGGCAACCACGCAGCAGCGGAATCCGAGGACTCTTTCATCCTCGGGGCCTGAAGCCCTCGAAACGCTGGCCCCCTCAAAGAAACCCAATGGACAGCCAAGGAATCGCCGCCACCGCAATCGTCCCCACCAGCAGCGCCACCATGTAGCCCGCAATCGGCCGGATGCCCGCGTCGGGATGCACGCGTCCGATCGCGCAGGCCGCGTAGTAGCCCACGCCCAGCGGCGGCGCGAACAGGCCGAGGCCCATCGACAGCACCACCACCATCGCGTAGTGCACCTCGTGGATGCCCAGCTGCCGCGCGATGGGAAACAGGAGCGGGCCGAACAGCACGATGGCCGGAATGCCCTCGAGCACGCTGCCCAGCACCACGAAGATCACCAGCGATACCGCCAGGAACATCGGCGCGCCGCTGGGCAGGCCGGTCATCGCTTCGGCCAGCAGGCGCGAGAAGCCCGATTGCGTGAGGCCCCAGGCCATGGCCGTCGCGGTGCCGATGATCAGCAGGATGGCGCCCGAGAGCGATGCCGTCGCGACGAGCATCGGCCCCAGCCGCTTCCAGTCGAACTGCCGGTACACGACGAGCCCCGCGACCACGGCATACACGATGCCGATGGTCGAGACCTCGGTCGCGGTGGCCACGCCCTCGACCACCGCCGCGCGAATCACGAACGGCAAGGCCAGCGCCGGCAGCGCCACCACGGCGAGCCGGCCGACCTCGCGCCACGGCGCGCGCACGACCTGGCCCAGGTCCTCGCCGCGGCAGCGAAAGTACACGACCACGCACAGCATCAGCCCCAGCACCACGGCCGGCAGCAGGCCGCCCGTGAACAAGGCGGCGATCGACACGCCCGTGACCGAACCGATGGTGATCAGCACCAGGCTGGGCGGCACCGTCTCGGTCTGGGCACCGGTCGCGGCCAGCAGCGCGACAAGCTCGCCTTCGCTCGCGCCGCGCTGCTTCATCTCGGGAAAAAGCGCCGGCGCCACCGCCGCCATGTCGGCCGCCTTGGAGCCCGAGATGCCCGACACGAGATACATCGCCCCCACCAGCACGTACGACAGCCCGCCCTTCACATGCCCCAGAAGGCCCGCGAGGAATGCGACCATGGCCTTGGCCATGCCGGTCATCTCGATCAGCAGCCCGAGGAACACGAACAGCGGCACCGCCAGCAGGATCAGGTGCGACATGCCCTCGTCCATGCGGCCCACGATCACGGGCAGCGCCGTGTCGGTGGCCAGCGCCAGATAGCCGAAGGTGCCGAGACCGAACGAAAAGGCAATGGGAATGCCCGCGAGCACGCCCGCCAGCACCACGCCGACGAAGAACACCAGCAGGTTCAGCCGCCCGAGGTCCTGGAACACCGAGCGGCCCAGCGTGAACGCCACGATCAGCACGGCCACGATCGCCACCGCCTTGGCCGTGATCCGCCACTCCACGTCGCGCAGCAGCCTGAGCACCGCGAACAGCCCCATCAGCCCGATGCCCACCGGCAGCGCCGCGGCCCGCCATGCATTCGAGATGTTCAGCGCGGGCGTGGTGATGAAGCGCTCTTCCGATGCGTACTCCCACGCCGGCCACGCCACCATCGCCAGGAACGCGAGCGCCGCGCACAGCGCCAGGGCTTCGAACAGCGGGCGCCGCGACGGCGGCTGCATCGAGACCAGCGCGGTCATGCGCATGTGCTCGCCGCGCCGCAGCGCGACCACCGCGCCCAGCATCGCGAGCCAGATGAACAGGATCGATGCCAGCTCGTCGGACCAGACCAGCGGGCTGTGGAACACGAAGCGTGCCAGCACGCCCGCGAGCAGCACGGCCACGTCGGCCAGCACCAGGCCGCCGGCCGCGATGTCGACCAGCGTCCCGAGCCGGCGCTCGATGGCGGACAGCCGGGGCGCGTCCACGCGCGCGCCGGCCGCCAGGCCGAGGGCCGGCCCGCTCATGCAAGCTTGCCCGCGCTGCGCTCGAGCAGCGCCCAGGCCTCGTCGCCGTACTTGGCCTTCCACTCGCCGTAGAAGCCGGCCTTGCGCAGCTGGTCGCGGAAGGCGGCGGAATCCGGCTGGTTGAAGGCCATGCCCTTGGCGGCCAGTTCCTTCTGCAGCCCGGCGTTGAGTTCGGCCACGTCGGCGCGCTCCTTCATGCCGGCCGCATTGATGTGCTTCGCCACCACGGTGCGCAGCTCGGCGGGCAGCTTGTCCCAGGCGCGGCGGTTGGCCAGGAACCAGAAGCCGTCCCACATGTGGTTGCTCAGCGAGCAGAACTTCTGCACCTCGTAGAGCTTGGCCGTCGCGATGATGGCCAGCGGGTTCTCCTGCCCGTCGACGATCTTGGTCTGCAGCGCCGAATACACCTCGGCAAAGTTGATGGACGTGGGCGCGGCCTCGAGCGCCTTGAACATCGAGGTCCACAGCGGCGACACCGGCACGCGGATCTTGAAGCCCTTCATGTCCTGCGGCCCGGCAATGGCCCGGCTCGACGACGTGATCTGCCGGAAGCCGTTGTCCCAGATCTTCTCCATCGGCACGATGTTGGCCTTGGCGATCTGCTGGCGGATATGAGCACCCAGCTCGCCGTCCATGGCCTTCCACACGCTCGCGTAGTCGTTGAAGGCAAAGCCCACGCCGCTGATCGATGCGGACGGCACGAGCGTGGACAAGATCAGCCCCGACAGCGTGAAGAACTCGACGCCGCCCGAGCGCAGCTGGCTCAGCATGTCGGTGTCGGAGCCCAGCTGGTTGCTCGGGAAGATCTGGATGTCGACGCGGCCGCCGGTCTCGGCGCGGATGGCGTCGGCCATCTCCTTGGCGCGGATGTTCAGCGGATGCGTGACCGGCAGGTTGTTCGCGTACTTGTAGTTGAACTCGGCCTTCTGCGCGAAGGCCCGGTGCATGGGCACGGCGAGGCTGGCGGCGAGTGCCGTCGATCGAAGCACGGTGCGGCGGGTGATGCTCATGGTTTGTCTCCTTGTCCTTTTGTATGAATGGATCTGGTCGTCCGGGTCAGCGTCGATGTGATCAGATGGTGGCGATCTCCTTCACCTCGCCGCGTTCGACGAGCCGCTTGCGGATGTCGGCCTTGGCGACCTTTCCGTAGCCGGACTTCGGCAGCGCATCCCAGAAGAAGATGTGCCGCGGCCAGCGGTACTTCGCGCAGCGGCCGTCCAGGTGCTGCAGCAGCTGCTCGGCCGTGAGGCCGGGCTGCGAAGACACGATCACCGCCACGCCCACCTCGCCCCACTTCTCGTCCGCGATGCCGAGCACCGCCACTTCGCGCACGGCCGGATGCATCAGCAGAATTTCCTCCACCTCGCGCGGGTACACGTTGGAGCCGCCCGAGATGTACATGTCGGATTCGCGGCCGGTGATATAGAGCAGCCCGCGCGCGTCCATGCGGCCGAGGTCGCCGGTGTGGAACCAGCCGCCCTGCAGCGCCTTCTGCGTGGCCTCGGGGTTGTTGAAATAGCCCGCGAACACGGCCGGCCCGCGGCAGCAGATCTCGCCCACGGTGCTCGCGGGCACCGGCTGCATCCGCGCGTCGAGGATGGCCACTTCCATGCCGGTGCGGGCCCGGCCGCAGCAGCCGATGTGGGCGTCCGGATCGTCGTCGTCGGCCGCATGCATGGCCGGCGGCAGCACCGTGATGCAGCCCGTGACCTCGCCCAGCCCGAAGTACTGCACCAGCACCTTGCCCAACTTCTGCAGCGCGCGCTTCTGGTCCGCGCGGTACATCGGTGCGCCCGCATAGACCACGTAGCGCAGCGAACCGTGGTCGAACCGGTCGACGGCCGGGTCTTCCACCAGCATCTTGACGATGGTCGGCACGGTGAAGACGTTGGTCACGCGGTGCCGCTCCACCAGCGCCCAGAAGGTGGCCGGCTCCAGCCTGTCGGAGGCGAGCAGCACCGTCGCCGCGCCGCGGGCCACGTTGAGCAGCGCATGGATGCCCGCACCATGCGACAGCGGCGCGACGGCGATCGAGCAGTCGTGCTCGGTGGTGCCCGGGATCAGGTCGGCCAGGTGGCTGGTCACGACGAAGGCCATCTGCCCGTGCGTGAGCACGGCGGCCTTCGGGCGGCCCGTGGTGCCCGAGGTGTAGAAGTACCACAGCGGCTGGTCGGCATCGACCTGCGCCATCGCCGCGGGCGCATCGGCGTTGGCCGCGAGCAGCGGCTCGTAGCCGTGTTCACCGGCGCGCGGAAGGCCGATCGTGATGACCGAGCGCAGATGCGAAGACGCGGCCTTCACCGCCTCCACATGCTCGGCAAAACAGTCCTCGGCCAGCATCACGCTCGCCTCGCTCGCGCTGCCCAGGTAGGCGACCTCGGGCGGCGTGAGCCGGAAGTTGACCGGCACCCACACGGCACCCAGGCGGAAGGCGGCCCAGCAGCTCTCGAACAGCGCCGGGTTGTTGCGCGACATCACGAGCAGCTTGTCGCCCGGCCGCATGCCGAGCGATCGCAGCGCCTGCACCAGCGCATCGACGCGGGCGTCGATCTTGCGCCAGGTCCACTGCCGCTCGCCCTGGATCAGCCCCGGCCGGTCCGGAAACAGCGCGGCCGTCTGCGACAGCAGGGCGGACAGGTTCATCGCCCGCGCTTGGCTCACGGGTGCACCGCTTGGCGCTGCACTCATGCGGCCTCCAGCACGCTCAGGTAGTTGGCAACGGCCGCACCGCCCATGTTGAAGACCGCGCCCGGCTTGCCCGAGCCGACCTGCATGTCGCCCGCGAGGCCGGCCAGCTGCATCGCAGCCATCACATGCTGCGACACACCCGTGGCGCCGATCGGATGACCGCGCGACTTCAGCCCGCCTGACGGGTTGACGGGCAGCCGACCGTCCTTGCGGCTCACGCCATCGAGGATCACGCGCGCGCCCTGCCCGTGCGGCGCCAGGCCCATGGCTTCGTACTCGAGCAGCTCCGCAATGGTGAAGCAGTCGTGCGTCTCGACGAAGCCCAGATCATGAAGCGACAGCCCCGCCGCGGCCAGCCCCCGCTGCCACGCGAGCGCCGCGCCCTCGAAGCGGGTCGGATCGCGGCGCGACAGCGGCAGGTAGTCGTTGACCTGCGTGCGCGAGCGCCAGCGCACCGCCGGCACCGTCGCCGACGCGATCGGCCCGGCCGAGATGACCAGCGCCGCCGCGCCGTCGGACACCAGCGAGCAGTCGGAGCGCTTGAGCGGACCCGCGACAAACGGGTTCTTCTCCGACGGCTGGCGGCAGAAGCCGAAACCCAGGTCGCGCCGCATGTGCGCAAAGGGGTTGTGCACGCCGTTCGCGTGGTTCTTGGCCGAGATGGCGGCCAGCGCATCGCTCTGGTCGCCGAAGCGCTCGAAGTACTCGCCCGCGATCTGGCCGAACACACCGGCAAAGCCCGCCGGGGTGGCGCCCTCTTCCTTGACATAGGAGCAGCGCAGCAGCGTCTCGGCGATGCGCGGGCCGGGCACGGCATTCATGATCTCGAAGCCGACCACCAGCGCATGCCGCACCCGCCCACACTGCACCGCATCGAGTGCGGCCCAGATCGCGGCCGAGCCGGTGGCGCATGCGTTTTCCATGCGCACTGCGGGAACGTGGCGCAGCTCGGGCAGCGCCAGGCCCACCAGCGATGCGCTGAAGTCCTGCGGCAGGAAGCCGCTGTTGAAGTGGCCGACGAAGATGCCGTCGATGTCGGCCGCGGCGAGCCCCGCGGTTCGCAGCGCGGGCTCGACCGCGGACCGGATGAGTGCTTCGCTGTCCACGGCATCGAGCTTGCCGAAAGGCGTGTGTCCCCAGCCGATGATGCAGGCGTTGGTGGTCATTGGGCGGTCCTTTCTTGTCAGGCGTGGTCGGCGGCAGGCACGTGCAGGCCCCGGCGCAGGGTCGGCAGGCCGACGCCGGCGGCATCGAAGCCGCCATCGACAGCCAGCACCTGGCCGTTGATGAAGCTCGCGTCGTCGCTGCACAGGAAGCCCACGGCGTTGGCCATTTCTTCCGGCGTGCCGTAGCGGCCGAGCGGAATGGTGTCGTAGTAGTCGGAGCGGATCGCCACGCTGTGCACGAGCTTGGCCATCTCGGTTTCCACCGGCCCCGGCGCGATCACGTTCACGCGCACGCCGGCGTTGCCCAGCTCCACCGCATGCTGCTTGGTCAGGTGGATGAGCGCTGCCTTGCTGGTGCCGTAGGCGACCCGCAGCGTGCTGGCGCGCAGCCCGGAGATGGAGGCGATGTTCACCACCGCGCCGCTCCCGCGCGCGACCATCAGCACGCCGAAGGCCTGCGTGCACAGGAACGCGCCGTCCAGGTTGGTGCCGAGCACGGTGCGCCACTCCTCGAAGGAGGTCTGCAGCACCGGCTTGAACACCGCCACGCCGGCGTTGTTGACCAGCGCGTCGACACGGCCGAAGCGCTCGACCACGGCCTTGGCGGCGCTGTCGACCTGCGACGGCTTCGACACATCGCAGTGCAGGCCCAGCACCTTCGCAGGCTGCGCGAGCTCGGCCACTGCCTGGTCGAGCGTGGCGCCGTCGATGTCGAGCAGCGCGACGCTGTAGCCGTGCGCCAGGAACCAGCGGCCGATGGCCAGGCCGATGCCGCGCGCGCCTCCGGTGACGACGGCGACGCGGGATGAAGAAGATGAAGAAGATGAAGAAGATGAAGTGGAGAGATCGGTCATTGATTGGAATTTCTGCAGTGGAAAAAAATCAGTTGTTGCCGGGCGATGGCAGCCACTCCTCGAGCGTGACTTCGAAGGTGACGCAGACGGCATTGGCCCCCGCCACGAACGGGCCGCCGTACAGGTGGCCCTGCGTGTCCGCCACCACGCCGGTGAGCGCGGCGCGCAGCGAGCCGTCGGGCTGCGAGCGCACCTCGCCGGCCAGGCTCACGATCTCGGCCGCCGGCCCGCGGATCACCTGGCAGGAACCGTCGGCGCGCTCGAGGCAGGCATCGACAAGACTGCCGAGCGCGCCGCGCACGAAGGCATTTCCGAAGCCTTCCGCGAGGCAGAGCTTCTCGATGCTGGAGACGAGGTCTTCGTTGGGCGCGATGCGCGCATAGGCCACGCGGCCCATGCGCCCGCTTTCAATCATGCGCATCTCAGCCATGGATGCGCCTGGCCTGGGGCCGCATCAGCGGCATGCGGGTTTCATCGTCGTAGACCACGCGCAGATCGAAGCTGTCGAGTGCGGTGACCACCGCGGTGACGCTGCGGCGTCCGACCACCGTCCGCTCGGTCAGGATGTGGCCGCCGCGCACCGCGCCGTCGGCGGTGCGGAAGGCGCCATGGCAATGGACCACCGGCGTGCCGCTGGCGGAACTGCCCAGCGTCGCGTTGCCGAATATGAAGCAGGCGCCGTGCACCGTGTGCGGTGCGCCGTAGGTCGCGAGCACCCGGCCGGTCGGGTCGGGCAGTGCGAGGCAGAAGCCAAGCTCGGCCAGCTCGCCGCCGAGCAGCGTCATCGACGCGCTGGCCACGCCTTCGTCCGCCAGCGCCTGCACGAAGCTCTCGTGCAGCGTTCGGCCGCCGGGCAGCGAGAGCCGGAAGTGCCGGCCCTTCTCGTCGCGCATGCGATCGATGCGCACGGGCCGGAAAGGCCCCGGATGCACCACGGTGCGCGAGCGTGGCAGCCCCATCAGTTTCTCGACCATCGCAGCGTCTCCTTGCCGCGCCGTTCGGATCGACAGCGCTGGTGGAACAAAGTCTAGAAGTTGACATCGATAGCAACAAATTTAGAATTCGTATCGATCAATACAAAATTCAGATCGATGGAAATCCGCCACCTCCGCTGCCTGGTCGCCGTTGCCGAGGAGCTGCACTTCGGGCGCGCGGCGCAGCGCCTCAACCTCTCGCAGCCTCCCGTGAGCCTCGCGATCAAGGAGATGGAGGAAGAACTCGGCGTCACGCTGTTCGAGCGCACCTCGCGCCGCATTGCGATCACGCGCGCGGGCGAAGAAGCGCTTCGCGACGCACGCGCGGTGCTGCTCGGCATGGACACTTTGCGCCGGCGCGCGCAGGAGGCCGCGGCCGGGCTCATGGGATCGATCTCCATCGGCTTCATCAGCCTGCCGGCCTACTCCTTCCTGCCGCGGGTGCTGCGGCAGTTCTCCGATGAGAACGAGCGGGCCGAGATCGCGCTGTGGGAAGGCACGACCGACCAGATCATCAACGACGTCGAGTCCGGCCGGCTCGACGTGGGCCTGGTGCTGCAGCCTTCGAGCATGCCCGCCTCGTTGGGCTCGCGGCTGGTGCAGAAAGACGCGCTGATCCTCGCGATGCCCGAGGCGCATCCGCTGGTGCGGCCCGGCAGCATCGCGCTCGAGAAGTTCTCGGGCGAGCGCTTCCTGGGCTTCGAGCGCCACTTCGGACCGCAGGTGTTCGATGCGATCGTGGCCACCTGCATGCGGCGCGGCTTCAGCCCGCGGCTGTTTTCGGCGCGCCAGATGCACACCATCGTCAGCCTGGTCTCGGGCGGCCTGGGCGTGGCGCTGGTGCCGGCCTGCGTCAAGGCGCTGCACCGCGAGGGCGTGGCGTACCGCTCGCTCAAGGGCGAGAAGACCTACATCGACACCCTCGCGGTATGGCGCAAGGCGGACGATTCGCCGCTGGTGCGCACGCTGCTGGCGCTGCTGCCGACGCTAAGCAGCGTGTGAAGGCTGGGCCGCGGCGCCGTCCCTCACCAGCTCCCACAGCGCCTCGGCCACGGGCGCCATGTGGGCCAGCTGACGGTACAGCCGGATGTCCACCGGCACCCGCCAGCCGCCCGCGCCGGCATCCACCAGCGCGCCGCCGCGCAGGTCGTCCGCCACCAGGCTCATCGGCAGCCACGCGAGGCCGCGCCCTTCGAGCGCCATGGTCCGCAGCAGCGCCGCATGGTGTGCCGTGAAGACCACCGACAGCGACGGCGCGAAGTCCTTGCCGAACTCGCTGTCCTGGATCGCCCGCATGATCCGACCCAGCCCCGAGGCTTCGCTGTAGGCCAGCACCGAAGGCGCCTGCGGCGCGCCCAGCGCATGCTGCGGCAGGCCGCGCGCGTCCGGCGCGGCCACCGGCACGAGCACGTCGTCGCTCAGGCGCAGCATGGGGTACTGCGCCTCGTCGAGCCGGCCGGGCGCCTGCGCATGGCCGTGGCACAGCACGAACTGCACGCGACGCTGCAGCATCAGGTCTTCGCAGGCCTGCGAGCTGTCGGAGATGGTCTGGATCGGCCCCAGGCTCAGCCGCGCTTCCACGCTGGCCAGCCAGCGCGGAAAGAAGGTCAGCGACAGCACGTGCGTGGCGGCGAAGCTCAGGCTTGCCGCGGCCAGGTCGTGCGCGGCGCGCGCCTTGATGCGCGCCGCCTCCAGCGCGGCCAGCACCTCCTGCAGCAGCGGCTGGAAGCGCTTGCCCGCCGCCGTGAGCGCGGCCGGGTGCGCGCTGCGGTCGAACAGATCGACACCCACCCACTCCTCGAGCGCGCGGATGTGGCGGCTGAAGGCCGGCTGGGCGATGGAGCGCGCCTGCGCCGCGCGCGAGAAATTGCCGCTCTCGGCCAGGGCCAGGAAGTCTTCCAGCCATTCGAGGTCGAGGGGTCGGTTGCCGGGGCCCATGCGCAGTGCGAGCGGTTGAATAGTTGTATGCGATTCGAGTATTGGACGGTGCATGCCCCGCCGGCCAAAGATGCACGCATTCCTGCACCTTGAACCCCAACGGAGACACAGCATGCCTTCCATCGCGAATTATCGCGGGATCATCCCCGCCATTTCCTGCCCCTTCACCACCGACCACCGCATCGACGAGCCGGCGCTGCGCAAGCTGGCCTCCTGGCTCGCGGGGCACGACGGCGTGGTGGCGGTCATGACCAACGGCCACACCGGCGAGGTGTTCTCGCTGACCCCGGCCGAACGCGCGGAGGTGACCCGCATCGTCGCCGACGAGCTGCGCGGCCGCATGCCGGTGATCTCGTCGATCGTCTGCGAGGGCCTGGCCGAGGCCGCCGAGCATGCGCGCGCCGCCCAGGCCGCCGGCGCGGCCGCGCTCGACGTAATGCCGCCGCACCACTGGCTGCGCTTCGGCTTCACGCCCGGCCATGCGCTGCAGTACTTCGAGGCCATCCACCGCGCCGCGCCGGAGCTCGACCTGGTCTGCCACGTGTACCCGGCCTGGACCCGCGCCTCCTACTCGTCGCAGCTGCTGGCCGAGCTGGCCCGCCTGCCCTACCTGCAGGCCTTCAAGGTCGGCCAGCGCGACATGAACAAGTACGCCCGTGACATCCAGGCGATCCGCGAGGCCGACGCCTCCAAGGCCATCCTCACCTGCCACGACGAGTACCTGCTGGCCTCGATGGTGCAGGGCGTGGACGGCGCGCTGGCCGGCTTCGCGACCTTCATTCCGCAACTGATCATCGACCTGTGGAACGCCGTGAAGGCCGGCGACCTGAAGAAGGCGATGGCGGTGCAGGCCCTCATCACGCCGCTGAAGGACGCCGTGTACGGCGGCGGCGAACCCACCGGCGAGGCGCATGCGCGCATGAAGGGCGGCATGTACCTGGCCGGCGTGCTCGACAACGCCACGGTGCGCCCGCCGACCGAGGCGCCGAACGCGCGCGAGATGGAGGCGCTGCGCGCCGCCGTCGCGCAGGCCGGCCTGTCGAAGCGCTGACTGAACTGAACACGCGCGGCCCGGCGCCGCCGGGCCCGTTCCCGAAAAACACAAGGAGACAAGAGACATGCAACGCAACCATTTCCTGCGCGCCGCGCTCGCGGCCCTCGCGCTCGCCGCGGCGTCCTCCGGCTTCGCGCAGACCCAGCCCTGGCCCACCCGGCCGGTGCGCGTGGTGATCCCGTTCCCGCCGGGCGGCACGCTCGACACCGTCGGCCGCCTGCTCGCGCAGAAGCTCGGCGACCAGATGGGCCAGCCCTTCATCGTGGAGAACCGGCCCGGCGGCAACGGCATCATCGGCGCCGACGTGGTGTCGAAGGCGCCGGCCGACGGCTACACGCTGCTGTTCAACGCCTCGACCTTCACCACCGCGCCCATGACGATGAAGTCCGTGCCCTACGAGGTCGCCAGGGACTTCACGCCGGTGGCGCTGGTCGCCAAGGCGCCGCTGTCGGTGGCCATCAACAAGAACCTGCCGATCACCGACATCAAGTCGCTCATCGCCTACGCCAAGGCGCACCCGGGCAAGATGACCTTCGCGGTGGGATCGACCGGCTCGGCGGGCCACCTGTCGACCGAGCTGCTCAAGCGCGCGGGCGGGCTCGACTACCTGATCGTGCCGTACAAGGGCACGGCGCCGGCCTTCCAGGACCTGATCGGCGGACAGATCGACGGCTTCATCGACCCGATCCTCGGCTCGCTGCAGTACCACAAGAGCGGCATGCTGCGCGTGGTGGCCGTCACCTCGGCCAACCGCGCCACCAGCCTGCCGAACGTGCCCACCGTGGCCGAGAGCATTCCGGGCTACGAGTTCTACAGCTGGTACGGCCTGTGGGGCCCGGCCAAGCTGCCGGGCGCGATCACGCAGCGGCTCAATGCCGAGGTGAACAAGGCGCTGGGCACCGACATGCGCGAGACGCTGAACGCGCAGGGCCTGCTGCTCACGCCGGGCAGCGTGGACGACTTCGCCAAGTTCCAGCAGGCCGACATGGAGCGCTCGAAGAAGATCATCGTGGAGGGCAACATCCGTGTCGAATGAAGCCAAGGCCGCCCCGCTTGCCGTGGTGACGGGCAGCAGCAGCGGCATCGGCCGCGCCATCGCGCTGCACCTGCTCGAGGAAGGCTGGCGCGTGAGCGGGCTCGACCTGGCGGCGCCCACGCTCTCGCATGCGGGCTTCGCGCACGCGGCGGTCGACCTGTCGGACGCCGCGGCCATCGCGCGCGCCACATCCGCGCTTCAGGAGACCGATGCGCTGGTGCATGCGGCCGGCGTGCTGCGCGTCGGCCCGCTGGGCCAGCTCGACCACGCGGGTGGCGAGCTGATGTGGCGCCTGCACGTCGACGCAGCCACGCGGCTGGCCGATGCGCTGGTGCCCGCGATGGCCGCGCGCGGCCATGGCCGCGTGGTGTTCGTCGGCAGCCGCGTGGCGCACGGCATGCCCGGCCGCGGCCAGTACGCCGCCACCAAGGCGGCGCTGGTCGCGCTCGCGCGCAGCTGGGCGGCGGAAGTGGCCGCAAGCGGCGTCACCCTCAACGTGGTGTCGCCCGGCGCCACGCAGACCGCGATGCTGCAGGACCCGGCGCGCGCGGCCAGCGCGCCGCGCCTGCCGCCCATCGGCCGGCTGATCGAGCCCGCGGAAGTCGCCGCGCTGGTCGCCTTTCTTCTCTCGGCGCCGGCCGCGGCCATCACCGGCCAAGACATCGCCATCTGCGGCGGTGCATCGCTGCACCGCTGAGTCCTCTTCTTTTTTCTACAGCCACAAGCACCATGAAGATCGTCAACATCCTCGAGTCCACGCGCCCCATCAAGTCGGACATCCGCAACGCCTACATCGACTTCTCCAAGATGACCCTGAGCCTGGTGGCCGTGGTCACCGATGTGATCCGCGACGGCAAGCCCGTCATCGGCTACGGCTTCAATTCGAACGGCCGCTACGGCCAGGGCGGACTGATCCGCGAGCGCTTCCTGCCGCGCCTGCTCGAGGCCGAGCCGGCCTCGCTCCTCGACGAGACCGGCGACAACCTCGATCCGCACAAGATCTGGGCCCGCATGATGATCAACGAAAAGCCCGGCGGCCACGGCGAGCGCTCGGTGGCCGTGGGCACCATCGACATGGCCGTGTGGGACGCGGTCGCCAAGATCGCCGGCCAGCCGCTCTACCAGCTGCTGGCCGAACGCTACGGCAGCGGTACGCCGAACCCGCGCGTGTTCGTCTATGCCGCGGGCGGCTACTACTACCCCGGCAAGGGCGTCGAAGGCCTGCAGCGCGAGATGACGAGCTACCTGGAGCGCGGCTACTCGGTGGTCAAGATGAAGATCGGCGGCGCCACGCTGGCGGAAGACTGCGAGCGCATCGAGTCGGTGCTCAAGATCCTCGGCCCCGGCCAGCAACTGGCCGTGGACGCCAACGGCCGCTTCGACCTGGCCACCGCCATCGACTACGGCCGCGCGCTCTCGCAGTACCCGCTCTTCTGGTACGAGGAAGCCGGCGACCCGCTCGACTACGAGCTGCAGGCGAAGCTCGGCGAGGTCTACGCCGGCCCCATGGCCACGGGTGAGAACCTGTTCTCGATGCAGGACGCGCGCAACCTGATCCGCCATGGCGGCATGCGGCCCGACCGCGACTGGCTGCAGTTCGACTGCGCGCTGAGCTACGGGCTGGTGGAGTACCTGCGCACGCTCGACATGCTGAAGGACCACGGCTGGTCGCCCTCGCGCTGCATTCCGCACGGCGGCCACCAGATGTCTCTGGCCATTGCGGCGGGCCTGGGCCTGGGCGGCAACGAAAGCTACCCCGACCTGTTCCAGCCCTACGGCGGCTTTCCAGACGGCGTGAAGGTGCAGAACGGCCATGTCACGCTGCCGCCGCTGCCCGGCATCGGTTTCGAGGGCAAGGTCGACCTCATCGCCGAGATGCGCGCGCTCGCGGGTTAACCCGAAGGGTTTCATTCCACGCGATGCAGCGCGAGAGATGTAGCCGTAGGGATTACATCTTTCGTTAACTGCAATCAAATAGCCCCGATCCGTGTCGAATTACCAAGGAATGAACATAGGGCCTCTTGCATAATCCAGCTGTTTTGATGCGTCCTGTCACACACATTGCATCCAGACAGTTGATTGGCTAGTTTCTTCTTCAGAAGAAGAAAAAAGATCAGGGAGGTCACATGGACACCACGTTCCTGCAAGGTGGCGGCTCGTGAAGCGCCGCGTCACCATCCAGACGCCGCTGGGCGAGGCACTGCAATTCCACCGGCTGGTCGGGCGCGAGGCGCTCAGCCAGGCCTATGCCTTCGACCTGGACCTGCTGGGCAGCAGCAATGCCATCGACGCGAAGGCCCTGCTCGGCAAGCCGGCCACCGTCGTGATGGAGACCGAGAGCGGCGCCCCGCGCTACCTGGCCGGCCTCGTCACCCGCTTCGGCCTTGCGCAGGAAGACGACCGCCAGGCCTTCTACAAGATGCGGCTGCGTCCCTGGCTCTGGCTGGCCACCCGCCGCAGCGACTTCCGCATCTTCCAGGACCAGACCGTGCCCGAGATCGTTTCGGCCGTGCTGGGCCGCTACGGCCACCCGATGGAGCAGAAGCTCAGCCGCAGCTACCGCCCCTGGACCTACTGCGTGCAGTACCACGAGAGCGATTTCGACTTCATCTCGCGCCTGTGCGAACACGAAGGCATCTACTTCCACTTCCGCCACGAAGCCGAGCAGCACGTGCTGGTCTTCGCGGACGACATCGCGAGCTCGCACGCCCCGCTGCCCGGCGGCGAGACCGTGCGCTACCACCCGCACGAGAAGGCCGGCATGACCGGCGGGCTGGAGGCCAGCGAGCGCATCTACGAATGGGCACAGGCCGAGGAGATCCGCCCCGGCCACCACTTTCGCAACCACTACGACTTCGAGAAGCCCCAGGCCGACCTGGCCAGCCGGCGCCAGATGCCGCCGGGCCACGCGCACGACGCCTTCGAGCAGTACGAATGGCCGGGCGACTACCTGCAGCACGACGACGGCGAAACCTATGCGCGCATCCGCACCGAGGAACAGCTGAGCCAGCGCAACCGGGTCAGCGGCCGTTCCAACTTGCGCGCATTGGCGCCGGGCCACACTTTCCGCCTGCGGGACCACCCGCGCGAGGACCAGAACCGCCAGCACCTGCTGCTGGCGGTCGACTACGAACTGCAGGAGAACCTGCAGGCCAGCGAAGGTGTGAATGCCTCCGAAGGCTCGGTGCAGCGCTTCGCCTTCGAGGCGCAGCCCACGAGCTACGCCTGGCGCCCGCGGCGCAGCACGTCCAGGCCGCGCACCCGCGGCCCGCAGACCGCCGTGGTGGTCGGCCCGGCCGGCGAGGAGATCTGGACCGACCGCTACGGCCGCATCAAGGTCCAGTTCCACTGGGACCGCTTGGGACAGCGCAACGAGAACGCCAGCTGCTGGCTGCGCGTGTCCACGGCCTGGGCCGGCGCCACCTTCGGCGCAGCCGCCTTGCCGCGCATCGGGCAGGAGGTGATCGTCGATTTCCTCAATGGGGATCCGGACCACCCGATCGTCACCGGCCGGGTCCATAACGCCGACGAGATGCCCGCCTGGGCCCTGCCCAGCCAGAAGCAGCTCACGGGCCTGCGCAGCCGCGAACTGGGCGGCGGGCGCAGCAACCACCTGGCGTTGGACGACTCCGCGGGCAAGGTGCAGGCCCAGCTCAAGAGCGACCACCAGAGCACCAGCCTGAGCCTGGGGCACATCGGGCGCATCGAGGACACGGCCGGGCGCAAGGACGACCGCGGCCAGGGCTTCGAGCTGCGCACCGACGGGCACGGCGCGGTGCGCGCCGCCCGCGGCCTGCTGCTGAGCACCGAGGCGCGCCCCAATGCGCAAGGCCACATCACTGACATGCGCGAGACGCTCGCGCGGCTCACGCAGGGGCGCGACCTGCACGAGAGCCTGGCGCAGGTGGCGCAGCAGGCCAGGGCGCACGAGGCGGGCGACCAGGACGAGGTGGCCCGGGCGCTGAAGGCGCAGAACGACGCGATCAGGGGGCAAGGCGGCCCCGCGGGCCAGGGCGGGTTCCCGGAGTTCCAGGAGCCGCACCTGACGCTGGCAAGCCCCGCGGGCATCCAGGCCACCACGGCCGCAAGCACCCACCTCGTGAGCGTGGCGCACACGGCCATCAGCAGCGGCGCGCACACCAGCGTGGCCACCGGCAACAGCTTCCTGGTGAGCGCCAAGGATGCGGTGCGCATGGTGGCCTTCAACAACGGCATCCGCATGGCGGCGGCGGCGGCCGACATCGACATCACGGCGCTCAGGGACAGCATCAATGTGCTGGCCAAGCTGGACATCAAGTTGGAGGCCAACCGGATCACGATCACGGCCAAGGAAGAGGTGCTCATCAACGGCGGCTCCAGCTACACGCGCTGGACGGCGGGCGGCATCGAGAGCGGCACCAACGGCCTGTGGCGCGCGCATGCGGCTTCGCATTCGATGGTGGGGCCCAGGAGCGACGGGCAGCCGCGGCTGCCGCAGCCGCCCCAGCTACCCAGGGGCCAGCTCGACCTCTACCACCAGTACGTCAAGGCAGACGGCGCCACGCGGCAAGGCGTGCGGCAAGGCGACTACACGGTGGTGGACTCCGACGGCGGCACGCACACCGGCAAGCTCGACAGCAATGGGTTTGCATCGGTGTCGGGACTTCCCATCGGGCAGGCGAAAGTGACCTTCGGCCAGGACCCGAGCGATCCGTGGGACAAGGGCAGCTATTTCGGCCAGCCCGATCGCTGGCCCGACAAGCCCGCGACCACTGCGGGCGTCGACGCGGCAGGCAGCAGTGGTGCAGCCGGCTTGCTTGGCGGTGCGGGTGGTGGTGTTGCCGGCATTGCCGGCGGCGCCCTGGGGCTGGCCAGCGGCCTCGCGGGACAGCTCGGCCAGGCGGCAGGCCTCGTCCAGCAGGCCGTCGGCACAGCACAGGCCATCGAGCAAGGTGGTGCCAAGGCGCTGCTCGGACAGGCCACTCAGACCGCCGCCGGCATGGTGCCCCGGCTGCTGCCTGGCGCGTCGGCCCGAATGCCGGGCCAGACACCGGGCTTCGCGGGCTGACGGCCGCAGCCGACGCCGCATCCATCAACAACAAGCAAGCATCCAGTCCAGGGGTAACAACAATGGCAGGCGACACGCCGCAACAGAATCGACCGGCGCAAGAGGAACAGGAACGCGAGCCCCAGGTGGCGGTGGCTCCGCTGAACGCCATCGCGCAGGAAGACATCGGCACGGGCGCGGCCAAGCTGGACGCTTGGCTGCAAAGCATCAGCGACGGCTGGATCACACTGGAGCGCCTGTCAACCGTGGCTGGCAGCATCCCGGTGGTCGGCAACATCATGGCGCTTGCCGACGCGATCATGGACGTAGTGCGCATGATCCAGAAGAATTCCTGGAACCAGTTCCTGGAGTGGGTGTCGCTGGTCATCAACGTGATCGGCGTCATCCCCTTTCCGCCGACCATGGCGGCAGCGCGCATGAGCCTGCGGCCCATGCTGGCCCTCATCAGGCAGAACGCCGGCCGCGTGGTCAAGGACCAGGCCGGCCGCGCCTTCGCCAATGCCGGCGAGGCCATGGTCACCGTCGCCGTCGGCCACCTGAACGACACCATTGCCGGAGAGATCGACAAGTTCGTCGACGAGGCCATGGCGCTCCTCGACAGCATGCTGAAGGACTGCGCCAACATGATCGACGCGGTCGTGGACGCCTTGCTCGACATCATGCAGCGTGGGCTCGGAGAAAAGCCCCTGCTCACGGTCACGCCGCCGATGGAGAGGAAGACCTACGACCCCCATACCCAGACCACCATGGGCAGCCTGCTGAGCACGCTGAGTTCCTTAGGCACCTCGGCCAGCAATACCGCCAAGAGCGGAATCAATCGCGTCAGCAAGGCGGCCTCCGGCCTCATTCCGGCGTGGGCAATGGCCAAGGTCAAGGAGACCATGGGCGCCCTGCTCGACATCAAGCAAGTCGCACGCGGCAAGCTGCAGGCAATGGCCAGCGAAGCCGAGCGCAACAGCATCAAGTCGCTCCTCAAGATGCTGAAGACCGCCTTGCTCAAGCGCAAGAACCGCCGAAACGGCATCGTGAACGCCTCCGAGGGCGCGCGGGTGGACAGCAAGAAGCCGGGCGGCGAAGTCGGCTTGGCCACCGCACAAGCCGGTCCCGGCGGCGATCCCGGCTGCAAGAACTGCCCCGCCCGTTCGAGCGCGGGCGGCGCGATCAGCCTGGCCATGGGCTGCGAAAGCTTCACGCACACCGATTTCGTGCTGGCCGCGCCCCTGCCCATCACATGGGCGCGCACCTACCGCAGCAACCTGGACGCCTTCGACCAAGGCAGCCTCGGCGCACGCTGGCTCGCGCCCTACAGCACCCGCGTGGACATCGCCACCCCCGCCCAGGGCCCTCGGCAGGGCCAGCCGAGCCTTGTCTACCACGGCGTCGATGGCCGCAGCCACGCCTACCCCCTGCTCGCCGCGGGACAGCGCCACCGCGATCCCATCGAGGAAGTCACCCTCACCCGCCTGAGCCCGAGCCTGCTGACGCTGGACTTCGGCAAACCGATGCCCGCCGGAGCGTCCAGCGATTGGCGCGAGACCTACGAGCTCGTCGACACCGCCGCCGCCAAGGTCCGCACCCAAGGCAAGCAGCACTTCCGCCTGGTGGCGCAGCACACCAGCAACGGCTTTGCCATCGGCCTGCGCTACGACCACGTGATTGCCGCCACCGGCGAGCAGGTGCTCAGCGACATCATCAGCAAGCAGGGCGACGCCACGCTCGCCCATGTCGGTATCCGCCCCCATGCCCACAGCGGGCTCATCGAAAGCCTGTGGGAAATCAAGGACGGCCAGCCCGTGCGCCAGCTCGCCACCTACGTTCACGACGCCGAAGGCGACCTTGTCTCGGCACAGGACGAGAACGGCGCGCGTTGGAGCTACGGCTACAGCCACCACCTCCTGACCCGCTACACCGACCGCACCGGGCGCGGCATGAACCTCGAATACGACGGCACCAGCGCAGACGCCAAGGCCGTGCGCGAGTGGAGCGACGATGGCAGCTTCGCGCTCAAGCTGGAGTGGGACAAGAACATCCGCCTGACCTACGTCACCGACGCCCTCGGCCACGAGACCTGGTACTACTACGACATCCTGGGCTACACCTACCGGATCATCCATCCCGACCAGTTGGAGGAATGGTTCTTCCGCGACAGCGCCAAGAACATCACGCGCCACATCCACACCGACGGCACCACCGACGACTACGTCTACGACGCCAACGGCAACCTCAAGACCCACACCCGCGCCGACGGCAGCAGCGTGCACTACGCCTACGACGCGCGCCACCGCATCATCGGCATCCTCAATGCCGAAGGCGGCGCCTGGAAGCGCGACTACGACGCGAGCGGCAACCTCACCGAAGAGATCGACCCACTCGGCCACAAGACCGAATACGCCTACGACAGCGCCGGGCGCCCCGTGCGCATCACCGACGCCAAGGGCGGCATCAAGACCCTCACCTACACCCCCGACGGCCAGCTGGCCAGCCACACCGACTGCTCGGGCAAGACCACCCAGTGGGCCTACGACGATCGAGGCCGCCTGGCCAAGGCCACCGATGCGCTGGGCCAGGCCACCCGGTACCGCTACACCGAAGCCGGCGAATCCGCGCTGGCCGCGATGCCCGGCCAAGCCAACCACCCGGGCCAACTCGAGGAGATCGTCCACCCCGACAACACCAGCGAGTATTTCGTGCACGACGCCGAAGGCCGCCTGCTCGCGCACACCGACGCGCTGGGCCGCCGCACCAGCTACGGCTACACCCGCGCCGGCCTCGTGGCCCAGCGCACCGACGCGGCCGGCCGCACGCTCAAGTACCACTGGGACCTGCTGGGCCGCCTGCGCGAACTGCACAACGAGAACGGCAGCCGCTACGACTTCCGCTACGACCCGGTCGGCAAGCTGCTCGAGGAAACCGGCTTCGACCGCAAGACCACCCAGTACCGCTACGACGAAGCCAGCGGCGTGCTGGCCGAGGTCATCGAAGCCGGCCACAGCACCGAACTCGCGTTCGACCTCCTGGGCCGCCTGAGCGAGCGCCAGGCCGGCGACCAGGCCGAGCGCTTCGCCTACGACCGCAACGGCCGCCTGGTCGAGGCCACCAATGCCGAGGCCCGGCTCCAGTGGTTCTACGACCGCGCCGGCAACCTCGTGCGCGAGCACCAGCACTACCTGGACCATGGCCACACGGCGGTCTGGCAGCATGGCTACGACGAGCTCAACCAGCGCATCGCCAGCGTCCGCCCCGACGGCCACATCACCCAATGGCTCACCTACGGTTCCGGCCACGTGCACGGCCTGCTCGTCGACGGCCAGGACATCCTGGGCTTCGAGCGCGACGACCTGCACCGCGAGATCGGCCGCGACCAGGGCAACGGCCTGCACCAGGGCTCGCGCTACGACCCGGCCGGCCGGCTGCTGGAGCAGCAGATCTCCCAGACCCAACCTGGCGCTATCGAGGCTGTCGGCATCCGCCGCAGCTATGCCTACGACAAGGCCGGCCAGCTGGTGGCCATCGGCGACAGCCGCCGCGGCAATCTGAGCTACCGCTACGACCCCGTGGGGCGCCTGCTGGAAGCGCACAGCCGACTGGGCCGCGAAACCTTCGCCTTCGATCCGGCGGGCAACATCGGCAACCCGTCAGACGACACCGATGCGAACGCGCAGGCCGCCGGCCGCGTCACCACCCGCGTCGCGGCGCGCCTGGGCGGCGATGGCCGCAGCATGGCCGGCCGGCTGATGGACAACCTGCTCAAGGACTATGCGGGGACCCACTACACATGGGACGCGCGGGGCAACCTGATCGAGCGCAGCCGCAACGGAGAAAAGACCACCTTCACCTGGGACGGCTTCAACCGCATGCGCAGCGCCGAGACCTTCGGTGAGACCACAAGCTTCAGCTACGACGCGCTGGGCCGGCGCATCGCCAAGCGAAGCTCACGCGCGACGACCTTGTTCGGCTGGAACGGCGACACGCTGGCCTTCGAGAGCACGCAGAGCTCCGAGGGCCAGCAGGAGAAGCAGACTTGGCGCGGCGACAGCGTGCACTACATCCACGAGCCCGGCTCCTTCGTGCCGCTGGTGCAGATCCGCCAGGCGCAGGCCGTGGCATTGAGCCAGACCACGGATGTGAAGGCGCTGATCGCGGCCAATGGCGGGCGCTACGACATCGAGCAGGATCCGCTGTGGAACGGGGAGCAGCTCAAGACGCCAACTCCCTTCGCAAAGGAAGAGATCGCGTTCTACCAGTGCGACCACCTGGGCACGCCGCAGGAGCTGACGGACCATGAAGGACGCATCGCCTGGTCGGCCAGCTACAAGGCCTGGGGGAAAGCGAAGCAGGCGATCAGCGAGGCGGGGCGCAAGGCCGGGTTCAGGAATCCGATTCGGTTCCAGGGGCAGTACTTTGACGACGAGACGGGGCTGCACTACAACCGCTATCGCTACTACGACCCGGTGAGTGGGCGATTTATATCCAATGATCCGATTGGATTGCTTGGCGGGATCCACCTTCAGCGATACGCTCCAAATCCCACTGAATGGATTGATCCACTTGGATTAAATCGCACAAGCGGCGCAGGTCGAAAACCGGAGTCATCAAAGCCCAATCAAAACCCCAAATGCTCCGAATGCAGAAAACCGTGGGAAGTAAATCGCTACGATAGACTTTGCGACGGTCATGTCCCCGGCGTTGGCAGAGTGAAATATTTCTACGATCCCAAAACCCGGCAGTGGTGGTCACCGGATCAAACAGGGCATGGCGGAAGTGCCTGGAAAGTTTACAACAGCGATGGTTCTTGGAGAGCCGATGCGGACCGGTATGGCGACTTTATGAGCAAACATAAGAGTGAAACCGGAAAGAACGTTGATCTCAAAAATATGAAATGCAAGGATGTTCAATGATTGAATCCGCAGAAGAATTCTCAAGACTTAGATTAAGCTCCATAAAAGAAGAATATGACCGTGCCGCTCACGAAGAGGCATCAGTTGAGGTTTGGATTGATGTAATAGAAAATTATCCAGAACTCAGGCAATGGGTTGCACATAACAAAACTGTTCCTCTTGCGATACTCAAATATCTAGTCGAAAACCATCCTGAAGCAAATTTATTTGTGGCCGATAAAAGGAAGCTGTCTCCAGAGTTGTTTGATATATTGTCTAAAGATGAAAATTATCTTGTTCGGGAAAGAATTGCAATTAATGCAAAAACTCCCATCCACATACTAGAGAATCTTTCAAAAGATTCTATAGAGGACGTAGCGCAAGCAGCGCGCTACAATTTAAAAAACAAAAAATAATTCCGAGAATTCACAAATTTGCATACAAGCATTCCACTGAAACAATTTTAAAGCATGTTGATACGCTCGAGAGCACGCGCTGGAGACTAGCATGTCGACTATGGGTGTGGACAAAATTAGAGAGCAAATTACTCAACGCCGAGGCAATGAATTACTGCAGAAGCTTGAAGGATTAGAAGCCGGAGCCTTGGTCAAATCCAGCAACTATGATCTATCGTGGCATACGACAAAAACAAAAGAAAATCGTGCGTTCGAATCAAAACCCACACTACTCTTTCCAATAGATATTTCTCTCGAAATAATATGAAAAAAATTTGACCATCTTCAAGATGCATCCGGATGCTATTTTTGAAGTGCAAGAATTGGAATATGAAATCAAGCTATTTGTAATCGCCAAATCTATTTAGATCTTATACATCCCGAGTACAAGTACTTCTTCAACATCGTTTCAACTATCGCCAGTCAGGGACTTCAATGCGACCACTTACATTGCCACTGCTGCTTCTCGCTGCCAACATCAGCTTTGCCGCGGAAACCACCCCCAAAGAAGTCAATTTAGGAAAATTGCACCAAAGCTACGTCAAAGCAGGTTATTCGACCATGGATTTGCCAGAATTCAATAAGAGGATTGCATTTTCCGGGGTAGTGATCGGAGGACCGAGCAGAGGCTTCAAAAGAGGCCCGGATAGCGCGAACGGCGGTGCTTTGCTCAAAGCGGGCGTTGCAGGTTCGGAAAACGAACTGGTTCGTATGGTTGCACGCGATGCCACCAATGAAGCCCAAATGGGAGCGCTGACAGCCGGGACTGCATTCCGAGCCACATGCACCGTTGCATTTGCCTCGGGCACGGGCTATATCCCGTTGCAAGATTGCGTTTTTCGCTAAGCGAAGCGTTCAAGCCTGTTGTAGGCCTATATCGCCACGTAGCGCACCTCAGCTACGGCGCGCTGGGCCGGCGCATCGCCAAGCGAAGCTCACACGCGACGACCTTGTTCGGCTGGGACGGCGACACGCTGGCCTTCGAGAGCACGCAGAGTTCCGAGGCGCGTCAGGAGCTACAGGCCTGGCGCGGCGACAGCGTGCACTATATCCACGAGCCCGGCTCATTCGTGCCGCTGGTGCAGATCCGCCAGGCGCAGGCCGTGGCATTGAGCCAGACCACGGATGTGAAGGCGCTGATCGCGGCCAATGGCGGGCGCTACGACATCGAGCAGGATCCGCTGTGGAACGGGGAGCAGCTCAAGACGCCAACTCCCTTCGCAAAGGAAGAGATCGCGTTCTACCAGTGCGACCACCTGGGCACGCCGCAGGAGCTGACGGACCCCTGCGTCCGAAGAACCCGACGGCCGCCAAGCGTCGGCAAATGGCCTGCCCTCTCAGCGCACAGGCTCGATGTGCGTCACGACGATCTTCCCATCCATCTTCTCCGCATCAAAGCGCACCTTGTCCCCCGCCTGGAACTTCTCCAGCACGGCTTCGTCGCTCACCCCAAAGACCATGGTCATGCCGGGCATGTCCAGGCTCTTGAGCGGGCCGTGCTTGATCGTGAGTTTCTTGTTGTCCTTGTCCACCTTGCGGATCTCGCCATCGGCAAGTTCCGCGGCGGAGACCGTGAAGGCCAATGCGGCCAGCGCCGCCATGAGTGAAATGCGAATCTTCGACATGCTGAGGTTTCTCCTGGAGGTTGGGGTTTCTTACTTGGCGGCAGCGGTCTTGGCCACGGTCACGGCGCCCTTCATGCCGGCGTCGTAGTGGCCCGGCTGCAGGCATGCGAAGTCGACCTTGCCGGCCTTGGTGAACTGCCACACGATCTCGCCGCTCTTGCCGGCGGCCAGGGTCACCATGTTGGGATCGGCGTGTTCCATCTCGGGGTTCTTCTTCATGGCTTCGTAGTGCTCCTTGAGTTCCTTCTCGGTGCCGAGCACGAGTTCGTGTTTCAGCTGGCCGGAGTTCTTGACGACGAAGCGCACGGTCTCGCCCTGCTTCACCTTGATGTCGGCGGGCGTGAAGCGCATGCCGTCGGTCATGTCGACATTGATCGTTCGCGTGGCCTTGGCGGCCTCGCCGGGTTGGCCGATCGCGGCTTCGGCATCGCCGTGGCCATGCCCGCCGGCGTGATTGCCGGCGGCAAAGGCGCCTGCGGCCGCGAAGGCGGCAAGCACGGCGAAGGCGGTGCTGTGGAGGGTGTTGTGCTTCATGGGTGGTTTCCTTCTGAAAGTTGGAGGTGGGAAGAAAGAGGGATGGATGAAAAATCAGTGGCCGGAGTGGCCGCTGCCGGGCTTGCGGATCTGCACTTCGATATTCTTCGCGGGCATGTTCCGCGCGGGCATCGCGGCCGCGCCGGCATCGCGCTGGCGCGAGGTTTCCGGTGGCGGGCCGTCGAGCTCGTAGGCCACGGTGCCCTTGGGGTGCTTGAACCAGCCGGGGTTGCTGTAGTCGCCGGGCTTCTGGTTCCTGCGCACCTTCACCACGCTGAACATGCCGCCCATCTCGACCGAGCCGAAAGGCCCCTCGCCCGTCATCATTCGCGCGGTGTTGTCGGGAATGGGCATTTCCATCTCGCCCATGTCGGCCATGCCGCGCTCGCCCATCACCATGTAGTCGGGCACCAGGTTCATGATCTGCCTGGCCACGTCCTTGTGGTCCAGGCCGATCAGTGTGGGCACGTCGTGGCCCATCGCGTTCATGGTGTGGTGGCTCTTGTGGCAGTGAAAGGCCCAGTCGCCCTCCTCGTCGGCCAGGAACTCGATCTGGCGCATCTGGCCGACGGCCACGTCGGTGGTCACCTCGTACTGGCGCGCGCTCCTGGGGGTGGGCCCGCCATCGGTGCCGGTGACGAGAAACTCGTGCCCGTGCAGGTGCATCGGGTGGTTGGTCATCGTGAGGTTGCCGATGCGGATGCGCACCTTGTCGTTGAGCCGCACGTTGAGCGAATCGATGCCGGGAAAGATCCGGCTGTTCCAGGACCACAGGTTGAAGTCCAGCATGGTCATGATCTTGGGCGTGGCGCTGCCGGGCTCGACGTCGTAGGCGTTGAGCAGGAACACGAAGTCGCGGTCGACCTTGTCGATCAGCGGATGCTCGGCCTTGGGGTGCGTCACCCAGAAGCCCATCATGCCCATGGCCATCTGCGTCATCTCGTCCGCATGCGGGTGGTACATGAAGGTGCCGGGGCGGCGCGCGACAAACTCGTAGACGAAGGTCTTGCCCGGGCGGATCGGCGGCTGCGTGAGGCCGGTGACGCCGTCCATGCCGTTGGGCAGGCGCTGGCCGTGCCAGTGCACGCTGGTGTGCTCGGGCAGCTTGTTGGTCACGAAGATACGCACGCGGTCGCCTTCCACCACCTCGATGGTCGGGCCGGGCGACTGGCCGTTGTAGCCCCACAGGTTGGCCTTGAAGCCGGGCGCCATCTCGCGCACCACGGGCTCGGCCACCAGGTGGAATTCCTTCACGCCGTTGTTCATGCGCCAGGGCAGCGTCCAGCCGTTGAGCGTGACCACGGGGTTGTAGGGCCGCCCGCCGGATGGCATGAGCGGCGGCATGGTGTTGGGCGTGGTCTGGGTCACGGGCTCGGGCAGCGCGGCCATGGCCACCTTGCTCACACTCGCGGCCGCGAGGGCGCCGGTGATGGCACCGGCGCCGCCGAGGAAATTGCGTCTGTTTGTCATGTCGTTCGAATCGTTGGTGAGCGCATGTGGCGCATTCAATGAGCGGCGCCGGCGGAGGCGGCATCGCCACCCGCACTGCTGGCCGAAGCGCTCATGGCCGTGGGCTTTCCGATCACGGAGGCCGCCAGCGCGGCATCGGCCAGCCAGAACTGCTGCTGAGCGTTGATGGCGTTGCTCACGCTCGTGATCTGGTCGCGCGCCTCGGCCAGCAGCTCGAACACGCCGATCAGCATGCCGTTGTAGCGAAGCACGTTCTCGTCGGCCATGGCTTGTCGCAGCGGCACGATCTCGTCGCGGTAGTGCCGCGCGATGTCGTAGGCGGTGCGGTAGGCCGAATAGCCTTCGCGCAACTGCGAGGAAGCACCGCGCACAGTGGCGTCGTAGCGGTTGGCCGCGGCGAGCGACTGCGCGTTCAATGCATCGCGCTGTGCCGAGCCCCAGTCGAACAGCGGCAGCCGGATGTCGAGCTCGAAACCGCGCCGCGTGCTCCGGGTGCCTTCGGCGTTGTCGAACACGGTGTCGCGCCGTCCGCCCACTTCCACGTCGACGAAGGTCGACAGCAGGTTGATGCCCTGCGACTTGCCCGCCACGTCGAGCTGCGCACGCGCAAGCTGCACGTCGAGGCGCTGCTCGGTCGCGGTGGCGGCCACTTCCTTGGGCTCGCGCGGCGCCTTTGGCAGATCGGGCAGCCGGTCGGGCAAGGCCAGCCGGGCGGCCTGCGCATCGTCGAGCCCCAGGGCGCGGACCAGCTCCTCGCGTGCAGCGGTGGCAGCGTGCTGCGCCGAGGCGAGTTGCGTGGTCGCGTCGGCATAGAAGACCTGCTGGCGCGCGCGCTGCAGCTTGCTGAAGTTGCCGATCTGCTGCATGCGGCGCGCGAGTTCCGCGCTGGCCTGCGCCGAGCGGTTGACCTGCTCGGCGTACTGCAGCAACTGTTGCGCGGCGACGGCGCGAACCCAGGCCTGCCGCACCTGGGTGACCTGGTCGACCACGGCGCCGGTGAGCTGCACCTTGGCCTGGCTCGACTGGCTGCGCGAAATCGACAGGCGCTGCGGCAGCAGGATGAGGTCCACGAGGCCGAAGGACAGCAGCCGCCCGATCTCGAGTTCGCTGTTCAGGCGCATGCGCTCGAAGGTGAAGACCGGGTTGGGCAGCCGGCTCGACTGATTGGCCGCGGCAAGGTCGCCCCAGCTCTGCGCGACCAGGGCCTGGACCGCCGGGCTGTTGGCCAGCGCGAGCTGCACCGCGTCGCTTTGCGACAGCGGCCTGGACAGCAGCTCCTGCGTCAGCGCCGAACGGCGGTCACGCTGTTCCTGCGTGCGGCTGAGCTCGAGCTTGCCGCCGGTGAACTGCCGGGCCTGGGTGTTGGTGTCCTGCAGCGCGTCGTCGACGCCGACCGAGGCGCAGCCCGCCAGGAAGGCGGCCGCTGCAGCGGCGGCCGTGAGGCGCAAGGCGCGCTTCATGGCTTCTGCTCCTTTTTTGCGGGAGGCATCGGCATCGTGTGCCCCTGGTGCGCGGCCGGTGCATCGGCCGCGCCGCCACTCGCCGCCTCCTCGGCATAGGCCTTCCAGCCGCCCCGCTGGTGGACGGTCTCGTTGGCCTCTTTCCACGGGATCGGCTTGTCGTCGGTGAAGGGCCGGTAGCCCTCGAGCGCGGACTTGTAGCTCAGGCCGGTGGGCGCGCGGGTGTCGGCCTTGTCAGCCGGGGGGGCGGGCACCGGCTGGGCCGCCGCGGCGGCGAGCGCTGCCAAGGCCGGAAGGACAGCCAGCCAACGGGCCGGCAATGAATGGAACATGGAATCCTCGCGTGTTCATGAACGGAATGCGTCAAGGCGGCCCCGAGGGCGCATGGCGCAGGCGATGCACGTGCGTTCGCTGCTGCACTGCGGCCGCGGCCCATGACCGGGCCGCGCGCAGGCGCACGAACGCTTCAGGCGCGAGGAGGTTTGTCGAGAAGGCGCGGCGCGACCGAGGCCACCGTGCTGGCGGGCTCGATCAGGTCGGCGCGGGGAAGGCCCTGGAACACGATCAGTTCCAGCGTGCTGGTGAGCGCCGTGGCGTGGCACGCGCCGCAGGTGCCGCACTTGTGCATTCCATCGGGCGACGCGTGGGTGTCGGCGCCGGCGCTGTGGGCGCTGGCGGACGGCCCGGCGTCCTGCGCGGCGGCTTCGTGATGGTGATGACTTGCGTGCCCATCGCCGTGCGCCTCTTGCGCATGCCGATGCGCTTCGGCCGGCGCGGCGGTTGCCGCAACCGCCGAGGCAGCACCGTCATGGCCCGGTCCGCAAAAGACCATGGCTGCCGCCGCGTACGCCTGGAAGGGCACGGCAAACATCGCGATCCAAAGGACGAAGAGGCGAACCCGGTGCATGCGCAGATTGTAGATAGAGCGGCGATGCCTGTCCGTATTCGACGGGCATACATGCCACTCTAGCCATCCACCCCGACGGTTTCCCGTCGGCCGGATTACAGCGCCGTCATCTTGGGACGCCGCCGTGCCGTGCCGTAGTGCGAACAGCACCAGCCCTGTCGGATGCGCGCTGGCTGTCGCATTCGGATACAGTGGGACGCATTCGCCTTCGGCGAGGCGCTCCAATCACCACCCCCCGCCGCCATGCTTCATTGCTCCGAAAGTGCGTAGTGCTTCGCGGACCCTCCATCACCGCCCGGACCATGGCTTTTGTGGCCATCGTCTGCTTCAGTCTGCTGGCGATTGACGGCTGGAACAGCTGGGAGTCGCGTTCCGACCAGCTTCGGCAGATGAGCGTGGCGGCATCGAACCTCGCGCGCGCCATGGCGCAGCAGGCGGACGACACCATCAAGAAGGCCGATACCGTCCTGGTCGGCATGGTCGAGCGGGTGGAGCACGACGGCACCGGCCCGGACGCTGTCGCGCGGCTTCGCAGCGTGCTCGCCAGGCGGATTGCCGAACTCCCGCAGCTCGATGGCCTGCACGTCTACGACGAAGAGGGAAACTGGGTTGCAAACTCCCGCACGACGCAGCCGGAAAACCTGAACAACGCGACCCGGGAGTACTTCGTCTTTCACCGCACGCACGAGGAGCGCGGCCCTCACATCGGCATTCCTGTGAAGAGCCGCACCAGCGGCAGGTTGCTTGTCCCGGTTTCACGGCGCATCAATCATGCGGACGGCAGCTTCGCCGGCGTGGCGCTCGCGACGATCCACATCGACTTCTTCATGAAGTTCTACGACAGCCTCGATATCGGCGAGGCCGGCGCTGTTGCATTGGTGCTCGAAAACGGAACCATGATGACCCGCCGGCCCTACGGCCCCGCCATGGTGGGCCGGAACATGCTGGAAACCGAACTCTTCCGCTCCTACGTTGCGCAGGGGCCAGTCGGAACGGTCTACATCAAGTCGGCGCAAGACGGCCTGATGCGGCTGAACAGCTTCCGGCGCCTCGACAACTATCCGCTGTTCGTTGCCGCGGCCCTGTCCAAGGACGAGATCCTGGTCAACTGGTGGCGCGAAACGCTCTGGCATTCCGGTGGCGTCCTTCTGCTGACCCTGATCGTCGCTTTCATCGGCTGGCGCCTGGTGAGGCAGTTCCAGCTCCAGACCCGGACCGAGGCCGAGCTGCGCCAGACGCGCGATGCGCTGGAAACGCTGAACAAGACCCTCAACACGCTCGCCATGGAAGACGGCCTGACCGGGCTGGCGAACCGCCGGCAGTTCGACGTGACGCTGGACAGCGAATACAGCCGCGCGGCGCGCACTGCGAGCACCCTGGCCTTGATCATGATGGATGTGGATTGCTTCAAGCAATACAACGACATCTATGGCCATGCGGCAGACGACGAGTGCCTGCAGACCATCGGCTGCACGATCGCCCGCCTCGCGTCCCGGCGTCCGGGGGACCTTGCGGCCCGCTATGGCGGGGAGGAACTGGCGGTACTGCTGCCGAACACCGATGTGGCCGGGGCCATGATTCTGGCGGAACGCATCCGCAGCGCCGTGCGGGACCTGCAGATCGAACATGCCGGCAGCGCCGACGGATTCGTGACACTGAGCGCCGGCGTGGATGCGCTCAGCCCCGCGGCCGGGAAGCCAGGCCAGCCCAAGGAACTGATCCGGGCCGCGGACAAGGCGCTGTACGCGGCGAAGAGCAGCGGCCGCAACCGCGTGTGCGCATCGACGGTGCAGCCGGTGGCGGTGTGATCCAGGCCCTTCAGTCGGCCTTGCGGCTCTCGGCCGGCCGGGGCCGCGACGTCGATTCGCGCACCACCAGCGACACATCGACGTCATGGTGCAGCGCGGCCGCCCGGCCCGACAGCGACCGGACCAGGTATTCCCCCGCACGCGTCCAGACCTCGTCGGTGGGCACATGCATGGTCGTGAGGCTCGGGCGCAGGTGCCGGCTCCACTCGAGATCGTCGAAGCCCATCACCGACAGGTCGTTGGGCACATTGAGTCCGCGGCGCTCGGCCTCCAGCAGCGACCGAGACGTACGGCTTGTCCGAAGGCGAACTCTGCGCGGCTTATTCCTGAGTTCGTGCGCAGGGCGAACTTGCGCCTGAGAATCGACGCCATGACATCCATCGCAACATCGGACCCTGCGTCCCCCACCACGGTCGAGCGCTTCGACGTGTTCGTATTCCGTGCACCGGCCGACCCGCCAGTGCAGACCTCGTTCGGCATCATGCGCGACCGCCCCGCGGTGCTGGTGCGTCTGACCGATGCCGACGGTACCGAGGGCTGGGGCGAGATCTGGTGCAACTTTCCGACCGTGGGCGCGGAGCACCGCGCCCGCATGGCGCTGGCCTACTGCAAGCCCTGCGTCGTGGGGCGCGCCTGGTCGCATCCGCGCGAGTGCTTCGACGAGCTCACGCGCCGCTTCGCGGTGCTGGCGCTGCAGACCGGCGAGCACGGCACGCTGAACCAGATCGTGGCGGGCGTCGACACGGCGATGTGGGACCTGTACGCGCGCCGCCAGGGCAAGCCGCTCTGGCAGGTGCTCGGCGGTGCCGAGGCGCAGCCGGTGCAGGTCTATGCCTCGGGTCTCAACCCCACCGGGCCCGAACAGCTCGCGCTGCAGAAGCGCAGCGAAGGCTACCGCGCGTTCAAGCTCAAGGTCGGCTTCGGAGCCGAGCGCGACCTGGCCAACCTGCGCGCCCTGCGCGATGCGCTCGGTGCAGAAGCCGCCCTGATGGTCGACGCCAACCAGGCCTGGAACTTCGACGAAGCACGCCAGGCCGGCGTGCGCATGGCGGATTTCAACCTGCTGTGGCTCGAGGAGCCGCTGCGCGCCGATCAGCCCGCGCAGCGCTGGAAGGAACTGGCCGCGTGCCAGCCGCTGACGCTGGCCGGCGGAGAGAACCTTGCAAGCTTCGCGCAGTACCGCGACTTCATCGCGACCGAAGGCATGGCGATCATCCAGCCCGACCTCGGCAAATGGGGCGGCTTCAGCGGCTGCCTCGAGGTGGCGAAGCAGACGATCGCGGCAGGCAAGTGGTACTGCCCGCATTGGCTGGGCGGCGGTATCGGCCTGGCCGCGTCGATGCACCTGAAGACCGCCGTGGGCGGGCCGGGCTACGTGGAGGTCGATGCCAATCCGAACCCGCTGCGCGAGCTGCTCGCGGTGCCGAACTTCGCGGTGAATGACGGCTGGGTGCAGTTGTCGCATGCACCGGGGCTGGGCGTGGTGCCGGACCTGGCGGCGTGCAAGGACTTCGTGGTCGAGCTGCCGCTGGTCGGCGTCTAGGGCCTGTTAACGCTATTTCTGGGGTCGCGAAGGCCAGCCGCAGCGGGCCAGTCAAGGCGCGCGACGCCGCGTGTGCATGCGTACACGCAAGGAGCGCAACGCCGAGTGGCCCGCTGCGGCTGGCCTTCCCTTCGGGTTGCCCGGCCAAGGGGCCGTCTGCGGCGTTGCCCGCGCTTGCAAGGCGCACGCCTTGCAAGCGCGTGCGCCTTGCATCCAGCCCCTTGGCCGGGCAACGCGATCCCCAGAAATAGCGTTAACAGGCCCTCGATCAAGCCTGAGCAATCGCGAGCCAGGCGCTCGCGACCAGCGTCGAACCCGCCGCGGCCAGCAGGCCGCCCACCAGCCATTTCAGGGTGCGCGGCTGCAGCTTGTTCGGCAGCCGGTGGTGCAGCCGCGTCACGCCGTAGACCACCGGCATCGCGCAGGCGGCCAACAGCGCCGCGCGCCACGAGAAGTGCCCCGTGGGCAGCACGATCACGAGCCGCACCAGCGAATTGAACGCGAACATCAGCAGCAGCGCGCGGCGCACCAGCTCGCGCTCCAGCGGCTGGCGGTACATGTGGAAGACGATGGGCGGCCCCGGACTCGAGAACAGCCCGCCCAGCACGCCCGAGAGACCGCCGATGACGGCAAAGCTCGCGCGGCCCGACACCGCGGGCTGCGGCCTGCCCTGCAGCACCAGCAGCAGCGCGCAGCCCAGGATCGATACGCCCAGCAGGCCCCGCAGCCAGTTCACCGCCCCGCCGCTGAGCCACGTGAGCAGCATGAGCCCCGCGATCACGCCCACCGTGCTGCCGTTGAGCGCCGGCTTCATCAGCTGCCACGGCACCACGCCCGGCCGCGCGCGGAAATAGGTCCATGCATTGATCAGGCTCAGCACCGTGGCGGCGTTGGCCGTATCGCTCACGCTGGCGACGTGGAACACCGACACCAGGCCGAGCAGGATGAGGCTGAATGCGAACCCCGTGAGGTTCTGCGCGTAAGTGGCCAGCGCCACGCAGGCCATGAAGACCAGCACGGGGCCGGCTTCGGAAAGAATCGCTTGCACCGGATATGAATCGTCGAGAGGCCGCGTCGGGCCGAATGTCGCAGGCCGTATTGTCCCCGAACGGCAGGTG
Organism: Variovorax paradoxus; assembly: GCF_030815975.1. Classification (NCBI taxonomy): domain Bacteria; kingdom Pseudomonadati; phylum Pseudomonadota; class Betaproteobacteria; order Burkholderiales; family Comamonadaceae; genus Variovorax; species Variovorax paradoxus. The sequence continues at coordinate 532,064 of NZ_JAUSXL010000001.1, read as the reverse complement.
CCGATTCCGGTGCGCCGCGCGCATGGCGAGGGACCTTTTTCAGTAGATCGGCGGCTCGGGCGTCGGCGCGTTGCCCGCCAGGCTCGCGAAGTCGCAGCCCAGGTGCGCCTGCGTCACCTCGTGCTGGAAGATCTTCGTGTAGCCGCGCGCGTAGGCCGGCGCGGGCGGCGTCCACTGTCGGCGCCGCTCGGCCAACTCCTCGTCGGACACCAGCATGTCGAGGCGCCGCTCGCCGATGTCCAGGCGCACGGTGTCGCCGGTCCTTAGCAGCGCGAGCGGACCGCCGATGGCCGACTCCGGCGAGACATGCAGCACGCAGGTGCCGTAGTGGGTGCCGCTCATGCGCGAATCGGAGATGCGCAGCATGTCGCGCACGCCCTGCCGCAGCAGCTTCTTCGGAATCGGCAGGTTGCCCCATTCGGGCATGCCGGGCCCGCCGACCGGGCCGCCGTTGCGCAGCACCAGCACGGTCGATGCATCGCAGTCGAGTTCTTCGTCGGCCATGGCCGCGAGCATCTCGGCGTTCGAGTCGAACACCAGCGCGCGCCCGGTGTGGCGCAGCAGTTCGGGCGTGGCGGCCGAGGGCTTGATGACCGCACCGTCGGGGCACAGGTTGCCGCGCAGCACGGCCAGCGCAATGCCGGCCTCGGGACATTCCGGTGTGCCCTGCCGGAGCGGCGCCGCGGGGTCGAGGATGGTGCCGTCGTCCTCCGCGGGCCAGCCCGCGATGTCCTCGCCGAGCGTGCGGCCCGTGACGGTGCGCACCGACAGGTCCAGGTGCGCCGCGATCCTGTTGAGCACAGCCGGCAGGCCGCCTGCGTAGTGGAAGTCTTCCATCAGCTTCTCGCCCGACGGATAGAGGTTGGCGATGACGGGCACGCGCCGCGCGATCGCGTCGAGCTCGTCGATGTTCAGCTCGATGCCCGCGCGCCCCGCCATCGCGGGCAGGTGCACCGCCGCGTTGGTCGAGCCGCCGAGCGCCATGTAGGCGGCCACGGCGTTGAGGAAAGACGCCTTGGTGACGATGCGCGAGGGCTTCAGGTCTTCCCACACCATCGAGACGATGCGCTCGCCGCAGCGCCACGCCATTCGGCTGTGCTCGGAGTCGACGGCCGGAATGCTCATCGCGCCAGGCAGCGACAGGCCCATGGCCTCGGCGATGGCGGTCATGGTGCTGGCCGTGCCCATGGTGTTGCAGGTGCCGGGCGTGCGCGTCATGCGCGCTTCGAGGCGGATCCATTCGGCCTCGTCGATGTTGCCGATGGTGCGCTCGGCCCAGAACTTCTTGGTGTGCGTGCCCGCGCCGACGGCCTGGCCCTTGTAGCGGTCGTTCATCATCGGACCGGCGGGCAGGAAGATGGCGGGGATGTCCATCGACAGCGCGCCCATGATCAGGCCAGGCGTGGTCTTGTCGCAGCCGCCCATCAGCACCGCGCCGTCGATCGGCAGGCTGCGCAGCAGCTCCTCGCATTCGATGGCCAGCAGGTTGCGGTAGATCATGGTCGTGGGCTTGACCATCACTTCGCCCAGGCTCAGCGCGGGCAGCTCGAGCGGATAGCCGCCGGCCTGCAGCACGCCGCGCTTGACGGACTCGGCACGCTCGCGCAGGTGCGCATGGCACGGCGAGAGCTCGCTCCAGGTGTTGACGATGCCGATCACCGGCCGGCCCATGAACTCCTCGCGCGCGAGCCCCTGCTGCTGCATGCGCTGGCGGTGCGCGAAGCCGCGGATGTCGTCGCTCGCGAACCAGCGCTGGCTGCGCAGTTCCTGCAGGGTCTTGGGGCGGGCGGCTTCTGTGGACATGCGGTGTGTTCTCTGGATCTCTGGGTTCAATAGGTGGCGGGCGCCGGCGCCGAAGCGGGCGCGGCGGGCGCGCCGCGCTGCCTGAAGCGCGTCGCGATGTCGTCGGCGCTCTTGCGCAGCAGCAGCTGGTCGTTGGCGACGGCCACGAAGAGCGCGCCAAGGTCGAGCAGCTCCCGCGCGCGCGGCTCGTCGTTCATGAGGATGCCGGGCGCCTTGCCGCAGGCGAGGATGCGCGCGATGGCGCGGTCGATGGCGGTGCGCACCGTGGGGTGGTTGACCTGGCCGGCCACGCCCATGCTGGCCGACAGGTCGCCAGGGCCGATGAAGACGCCGTCGACACCGTCGACGTTCGCGATGTCCTCGAGATGTTCGAGCGCTTCGACGGTCTCGACCTGCACCAGCACGCAGATCTCGCCGGAGGCTTCGGCCGCGTATTTCGTGTCGCGCCCGAACCGGGTGGCGCGCACCGTGCCGCCCATGCCGCGGATGCCGTTCGGCGGATAGCGCGTGGCGGCCACGGCGGCCTCGGCCTCGGCGCGGTTCTGCACGAAGGGCAGCAGCAGCGTCTGCGCGCCGATGTCCAGGTACTGCTTGATCAGCACCGGGTCGTTCCAGGGCGGACGCACCACGGCCGAGGTGGGCCGCTCGCGCTCGGCCTGCACCGCCTGCAGCTGGCGCAGCATGGTGGTCGGATCGCCGGGCGTGTGCTCGGCGTCGAGCAGCATCCAGTCGAAGCCGGCGCCCGCGAGCAGCTCGGAGACGTAGGGGTCGGGCAGCGTCGACCAGAGGCCGATCTGCGGGATCTTCGCCGCGAGGGCGTGCTTGAAGGTGTTGCGTGAGGGCATGGCTTCGGTCCTTTGCTGGGTCAATCGATCTTCACGTTGCCGGCCTTGATGACCTCGCCCATCGAGGCGTGGTCGGCCTTCAGGCGCTCGGCGAACGCCTGAGGGGTCGATGAGAGCACATCGAAGCCCTGCGCTTCCAGCGGCTTGCGGAATGCGGGCTCCTTCAGGATCGCAACCATCTCGCTGTGCAGGCGCTCGACCACCGGCGCGGGCGTGCCGGCGCGCACCAGCATGCCGCTCCATGCGAGCTGCACCACGCCGGGCGCGCCGGCCTCGGCCATGGTCGGCACGTTGGGCAGCAGCCTGGAGCGCTGCGTGTCGGCCACGGCGAGCACGCGCACGCGGCCGCCCTTCTCTTGCCCGAGCACGGCCGATAGGTTGTGGAACATCATCGGGATCTGCCCGCCCATCACGTCGTTGAGCGCGGCGGGTCCGCCCTTGTAGGGCACGTGGATCAGCCGGGTGCCGGTCTTCGCCTCGAACTGCAGCCCCGTGAGGTGCATGGTGTTGCCGTTGCCGGCCGAGCCGAAGCTCAGCGTGCCGGGCTCTTTCTTCGCGGCGGCCACCACGTCGGCCACGGTCTTGTAGGGCGTTCCCGCGCCGACCACGAGCACGTTGGGCGTCTGGTTGGTGAGCGTGATCGGCTGGAAGTCCTTCAGCGCGTCGAAGCCCGTGGCCTTGTAGAGGTGCGGGTTCACGGCCAGCGTGCTGACCGATCCGAAGAAGACGGTGTAGCCGTCCGCCGGCTGGTTGCGCGCCACGTAGGCGGCCGCGATGTTGCCGTTGGCGCCGGGCCGGTTGTCGATGATCACCGGTTGGCCCAGCCGCTGCGACAGCGCCTGGCCGAAGGGCCGCGCGAACTGGTCGGCGGCGCCGCCCGCGGGCTGCGGCACGACGAGCACGATGGGCTTGTGCGGATAGTCGGCCCTGGGCTGCGCCAGCGCGGGTGCGGCGGCCAGCGCCATGGCCGACAGGGCCATCGCGGCCCTCGGGAATTTCATCATGGTGTCTCCTGGATCACGTGTTGTTCATGCAGTGCCGCCGCGCCAGAACGCAATCTGCGCGGCGACCTGGTGGTCGATCATGGGTTTGCCGCCGACCACCCGCAGCCCGCGCGCGGCGCATGCGGCCATGAGCTCGGTGTCGCGCGCGGCGATGATGTCGAACAGCGCCGCATCGGCCGGCAGCTGCGCCGGGTCGAAGGGCATCGGGTCGCCCGCGTGCAGGCCGAGCGAGGTTGCGTTGATGGCAAGGCCGGCACTCCCCAGGCTGCCGGCGCGTGTGTCGGCATGGATGTCCGGGTAGGCCTTGCGCAGCTCGGCGCACAGGTGCTCCGCGCGCTCGGGTTCGCGGTTGACGATGTGCAGCTCGCGCACGCCGGCCGCGGCCAGCGCAAAGGCGATGGCGGTGCCCGCACCGCCCGCGCCCACCAGCACCACCGGCCGATCGGGCCACAGCACGCCATGCGCGCGTGCGGCATCGACAAAGCCCACGCCGTCGAAGCTCTCGCCCGACCATTGGCCATCGGCGTCGATGCGCATGGTGTTGACCACGCCCGTGCGCCGCGCCTCGGGCCCGAGGCGCGCGCACAGCGCATGCGCGGCGGCCTTGTGTGGGATCGTGAGGTTCAGGCCCTGCAGGTTGCCCACGCGCGCGAGTTGCGCCACGGTGGCCGCGAAGTCGCCGGGATGCACGCCCATCGGCACCAGGCACCAGTCGAGCCCGGCGGCGGCGAAGGCCGGGTTGTAGATGCGCGGCGCGCGCACGTGGTCGACCGGGTGCGCGAGGATGGGAACGAGGCGCGTCGCGCCGCTGAGGTTCGCGGGGACCATCGCCTCAGCCCTTCACCGCACCAGCCGTGAGGCCGCTGACCAGGTAGCGCCGCACCAGCATCGAGAACACCAGCACGGGCGCCATCACCAGCGAGCCGCCGGCGGCGATCTTGCCCCACTCCCAGCCTTCGTAGTTCATGAAGTTGACCACCGCGACCGGCGCAGTGCGCGCATCGGTGCGCGTGAGGATGAGCGCGAAGAAGAAGTCGTTCCAGGCATAGAGAAAGCACAGGATCGCGGTGGCCGCGATGCCGGCAGCGGCCATCGGCATCACGATCTCCATGAACACGGTGGCGTAGCCCGCGCCGTCCATCAGCGCCGCCTCTTCCAGCGACGCCGGCACGGCGTCGAAGAAGGGCTGCATCATCCAGATCACCAGCGGCAGGTTGAAGGTCATGTAGATGAGGATCAGGCCGGTGCGGGTGTCGAGCAGGCCGAGGTAGCGATACGCCAGGAAGAACGGAATCGTGAACGCGATCGGCGGCGCCATGCGCGTGAGCAGGATGCCCAGGCCGAGGCCGAAGCGCCCGCGCCCGGTCCAGCGCGACAGCGCGTAGGCCGCCGGAATGCCGAACACCAGCGCGAGCAGCGTCGACACGATGCTCGTGACCAGGCTGTTGACGAAGGACTCCGGAAAACCGGCCTGCCAGAGCCCCACGTAATGCTCGAGCGTGGGCACGAAGAAGACCCGCGGCGGAAACTCGAGGATCAGCGGCGTCGGCTTGAACGACATCTGCAGCAGCCACAGGAACGGCAGCAGCATCGCGAACAGGACGAGCGGCACGGCCCAGCGCGCGAGCGGCCAGCGCCGGCGCAGCGACGTCATTCGATTCGAACTCATTCGGCACCTCCCGCATTGCGGCTCACGCGCATCGCGCCCCAGCTGATCAGCACGGTGGCTGCGAGCAGCACGACGGTGATCGCGCTCGAATAGCCGAGCTCGCCGAAGTTGAAGGCCACGAGGTAGGCGTAGTAGTTGGTCACCTCCGTCACCGAGCCCGGGCCGCCGCCGGTCAAGAGGAAGATCAGCGGAAAGGCCTTGATGCTGTCGATGAGCCGGAACAAGGTGCACACCAGCAGCACCGGCGCGATGTACGGCAGCACAATGTGGCCGAACACGCGCCAGGCATCGGCGCCGTCCATGCGGGCGGCCTCGACGTATTCGGCCGGCAGCGTCTGCAACGCGGCCAGCACCATCAGGAAGGTGAACGGTGCCCACTCCCAGGTGTCGGCGATGACGATGGACCACAACGCGAAATCGACGTGCGTGGTGAGCGCCGGCAGCGTCACGCCCAGCATGCGCGCGGCCTGGTAGATCGGGCTGATGTCGGGCGTGTAGATCAGCTTCCAGATCACCGCGACGACGATCGGCGGCAGCACCATCGGAATCACGAACAGGTGGCGCAGCGATTTCCAGCGCTCCTGCCCCGAATGCACGAGCAGCCCCAGCCCCGTGCCCAGCAGCACCTGCAGCACGACCGTGTAGACCGAGAGGCGTGCCTGCACGCCCAGCGAGCCGACGAACCGCTCGTCGCTGCCCAGCAGCCTGTAGTTGCGCAGCGGCTCCGAGAAATCGCCCAGCGAGCCCGGGTTCACCAGCGCCCCGGGCGTAAGGCTCGTGACCAGCAGGAAGACGGTGGGCAGCCCCGCCACCACCAGCAGGAACAGCAGGCTCGGCGCCATCGCCATCCGCACGAAGCGGCGCCGCTGCGCCTCGTAAGAAACCTTTCTCGCGCTCACTGGTGCACCCTTGACGCCGCGGCGCTCATACCTTGGCTCCGGCGCGCCGCAGGCTGCCGAGCGCGGCCTCCTGCGCCGTCTTCATGGCATCCGCGGCCGGCGCTTGGCCCGAGACCACGCGCTCCACGGCCTTGTTCACCGCGTCGCCCACCAGCGGGAATTCCTTCACCGTGCGATACGCCATGTAGTTGCGCGTCTTGCCGGGCTGCTCGAGCACTTCGAGATAGAGCTTGCCGATGTCCTGGCCGTTGATGGTGTTGATGCGCTTGTACTCGGCGCTTTCGATCACGGAGCGCCGGCAGATCGACGGATGCCCGGTGTCCTTCACGATGCGCGCGGTGAGCTCGGGGCTCAGCGCCCACTTGATGAACTCCCAGGCCGCTTCCTTGTTCTTCGCGTTCTTCGGAATCCCGAGCCCCTGGCTGTTGGCGGCGGGAAAGTCGCCCCTGGGGCCGGCCGGCATGCGCACGACGCGCGCGGTGTCCTTCACCTTGCTCTCCGGCGAAGTCAGCATCGCCGTGACCCAGGAACTCGAATGGATGAAGATGTTCGACCGGCCGCCGATCAGCGCGGCGCGCGCCTGGTCCTCGGTGTAGCCGAGCACGCCCTGCGGGCTGTATTTGGACAGCAGCGTCGAATAGAAGGCCGTGGCCTGCACCGCGGCGGCCGAGTCGAGCGTGGGCTTGATGTCCGCCGGCGGATTGGCGAACAGGTCGCCGCCGAAGCCATGGATGTACGGCGGCAGGAACCAGTGGTGCAAGTTGGAACTCACGAAGCCCGTGACGCCGTCCTGGCCGTGCACCGCCTCGCAGACCTTCATCAGCTCGTCGAAGGTCTGCGGCGCCTCGACCCCGCGCTTCTTCATCAGGTCGGTGCGGCTCATGCCCATGAGCATCGCGCCGCCCTCCCATGCGAAGCCGTAGGCCTTGCCGGCCTTGTCGAGGTACGGCAGCTGCGCGCCCTTGACGAAGTCGTCCGGGTTCCAGCTGGCGGACGTGAGCTTGCGGTCGGCCGCGAAGTCGCTCAGGTTGGCCAGCAGGCCGGCCGCGACCCAGCGCGCGGCAAGGATGAAGGTGACGTTGCAGAAATCCCAGGCGCTGCCGCCCGAGGACAGCTCCAGGTCGGCCTGCTGGTTGTAGACCGGGAAGGCCGACAGCTGCAGGTCGACCGCCATGCCGGTCTGCTGCTCGAACTCCGGGATGTACTTGCGCAGGATGTTGAAGAAGCCGTGCTGGTACGCAGCGCCGCGCAGCTTGACGCCGGCAAAGGGCTTGGCCTGCGCAATGGCGGGAAACGCCAGCGCCGTGCCGGCGCCGGCCACCGCGGTGGCGGCCGCGGCCTTGATCAACTGGCGGCGCTGCGTGTCGACAGCGGGGGATTGCAGGAGGCTCATGCTTGTCTCTCTTTCGATCAGAATCACGCGGCGCAACGAGGTCGGCCGGCATGTTCAACTTGCTTGTGGAAGCGAATATGACAGACAAATCAGATTCCACTGATCATGGAAAACCCGAGATTCCACGCGCCTCCAGCCCATATAAGCTCATTGCATCAACAAATATGTCAGACCATAAAACGAAAACGCTGAAGAAACCCGCCGCCGCGGACGCGCCTGTCCGGCGCGGTCCGCTGGCCGTGACGGAGGCGCTCGCGCGGCGCGTGATCGGCGGCGAATGGGATGACGAATCGACGCTGCCGACCGAGGTCGAACTGGCCGAGCAGCTGGGCGTGGCGCGGACCTCCGTGCGCGAGGCGCTGACCCGCCTGAAGGCCAAGGGCCTGCTCGCGTCCCGGCAGAAGGCCGGCACGCGGGTGCTGCCGCGCATGCAATGGAACATGCTCGACGAGGACGTGCTGCGCTGGACCTGGTCGGGCCACGACCGCGCGCAGATGGCGCAGCACCTGATGCAGCTGCGGCGCATCGTCGAGCCGGCCGCCTGCGAGATTGCGGCCGCTTCGGCACCCGATGCAGCCATTGCCGCGATCGAGCGCGCGTACCGCCTGATGGACGCCGCGGGCATGGACCCGGTGGCCTATGCCGGGCCGGACCTGAGTTTTCACCAGGCCATCCTCAGCGCCACCGGCAATCCGTTCCTGGTGGCCTTCGGGGCCACCATCGAAGCGGCGCTGCGCATGTCCTTCGAGCTGTCGACGCGCCAGCCGGGCGCGCCGCGCAAGAGCCTGCCGATGCACCGCGCCGTGCTCGACCAGATCTGGGCCCGCAAGCCGGCCGCGGCGCGCAAGGCCATGGAAGAGCTGCTCGGCCTCACCGAATCGAACATCCAGCGCGGGGTCGCCAGGTCCGGCGCCACGCCGCCGGCCTGACCCCCCTCCTTCCCATCAGCAGCAACCAACCACCATGGCAGAGATCCAGCTCCAATCCATCAGCAAGCGCTTCGGCGACGTCGAGGTGATCCCCGGCATCGATCTCACCATGCCAGACGGCCAGGTCACGGTACTGCTCGGGCCGTCGGGCTGCGGCAAGTCCACCCTGCTGCGCATGATTGCGGGGCTGGAGACGCCGAGCGGCGGCCAGGTGCTGGTCGGCGGCCGCGTGGTGAACGACGTTCCGCCCGCCGAGCGCGGCTGCGCGCTGGTGTTCCAGAACTACGCGCTCTATCCGCACAAGACGGTGCGGCAGAACCTCGCCTTCCCCTTGCGCATGGCCAAGGCCACGGCCGCCGAGCAAGAGCGCAGCGTGGACGAGATCGCGCACAAGCTCGAACTCACGCCGCTGCTGGAGCGCTATCCGCGCCAGCTCTCGGGCGGCCAGCGCCAGCGCGTGGCGATGGGCCGCGCGATGATCCGCAAGCCCGAGGTGTTCCTCTACGACGAGCCGCTGTCGAACCTCGATCTCGAGCTGCGCGTGAAGCTACGCCTGGAGATCGCGCGCATGCAGCGCACGCTGAAGGCAACCGCCGTCTACGTGACGCACGACCAGACCGAGGCCATGACGCTGGCCGACCAGATCGTGGTGCTGCGCAAGGGCCGCATCGAGCAGGTGGGTTCGCCGCTGGCGCTGTACCGCTCACCCGCCAACCTGTTCGTGGCCGGCTTCATCGGCACGCCGCGCATGAACTTCTTCAAGATCGACGCCGCACAGCCGGATGCGAACGGCACGCTGCTGCGGCTCGGCGATGCCCACGTGCAGATTCCGCGCCGCGTGCCGGGCCAACCGGCCACGCTGGGCTTTCGCGCCGAGCAGGCACGCTTGGGCGAACCTGCGCCCGGCGAAGTGCTGCTCGAACTCCAGGACTGCGAAACCCTGGCGGTCGAGCAGCTGGGCGACCGCGCCTACTGCTACCTGCGATCGTCGCTAGGCGAGCTGGTTCTCATGGCGCCCGAGGCCGCGGCGGATCTCTCGGGCACCCTGCGCCTGGCCATCGCGCCGGGCTCGCTTCATTTCTTCGATGCAAACGGCGTCGCCGCGGGCACCGAAGAGCGCCTGCTCGCGGCTTGAAGATCTCAGGCGAACGCGGTGTGCGGCATCGCGTCTCACCGGCCAGGTCATGCAAGTCTAGAAGGCAACGCGGCCTGGGCACTGTAAGTCGTTGATTTCACAAGCATTGCTGTCCACTTCGTTGCGGCGTATCCTGACCGTCCCCTGAACGACGAAGGGGCGCGGCGACGCAGGGCTGGCAATGCACTATGACCGTCATAGGCAAAGCATTTGCCCTATTCGTCCGTGCGAGATCCAGAATGTCCGGATCTCAATCAAAGAACTGGAGACTCCCCATGGCCCAGACTCAAGCGGAAGCCAAGTGCCCCGTCCACCATGCAGTGGGCCGCGGCCCAGTCAATCGTGACTGGTGGCCCAACCAGTTGCGGGTGGACCTGCTTCACCAACATTCCTCCAAGTCCGATCCGATGGGCAAGGACTTCGACTACGCGAAGGAGTTCAAGAGCCTCGACTACGAGTCGCTGAAAAAGGATCTGCGTGCGCTGATGACGGACTCACAGGATTGGTGGCCGGCGGACTTCGGCCACTACGGCCCTCTGTTCATCCGTATGGCGTGGCACAGCGCCGGTACCTACCGTACCGGCGACGGGCGTGGCGGCGGCGGCCGGGGCCAGCAACGCTTTGCGCCGCTCAACAGCTGGCCCGACAACGTCAACCTCGACAAGGCTCGGCGTCTGTTGTGGCCGATCAAGCAGAAGTACGGCCGCAAGATCTCGTGGGCCGACCTGATGATCCTGACCGGCAACGTGGCCCTGGAGTCCATGGGCTTCAAGACCTTCGGCTTTGGCGGCGGCCGCCCGGACACGTGGGAACCCGACCAAGACGTCTACTGGGGCAACGAGACCACCTGGCTCGATGACAAGAGGTACACCGGCGACCGCGACCTGGAGAACCCACTCGCAGCTGTGCAGATGGGTCTGATCTATGTCAACCCCGAAGGCCCGAACGGCAACGCGGACCCGGTCTCGGCAGCCAGAGACATCCGCGAAACCTTCGCCCGCATGGCGATGAACGACGAGGAAACCGTCGCTCTGATCGCCGGCGGCCACACCTTCGGCAAGACCCACGGTGCCGGCCCGGCAGACCTCGTCGGCTCGACCCCGGAAGCGGCCGACCTGGAGGAGATGGGCATGGGCTGGAAGAGCACTCACGCCAGCGGCATCGCCGGCGATGCGATCAGCAGCGGCCTGGAAGTCACCTGGTCACAGACGCCGACGCAGTGGAGCAACCACTTCTTCGAGAACCTGTTCAAGTTCGAGTGGGAACCGGTCAAGAGCCCGGCCGGGGCGGGACAGTGGCAGGCAAAGGGCGCACCGGCCGACATTCCGGATGCGCACAACAAGTCGAACAAGCGTGTACCGACCATGCTGACCACCGACCTCGCGCTGCGCTTCGACCCAGCCTACGAAAAGATCTCGCGGCGCTTCCTCGAGCACCCCGAGCAGCTTGCCGACGCGTTTGCGCGTGCCTGGTTCAAGCTGACGCATCGCGACATGGGCCCGCGCTCGCGCTACCTCGGCCCGGAAGTGCCCGCCGAAGAGCTGATCTGGCAAGACCCGATTCCCAAGGCCGACCATCCCCTGATCGACGACAAGGACGCCACGGCTCTCAAAGCCAAGATCCTGGCCTCGGGCCTGTCGGTCTCCGACCTGGTGCTGACGGGCTGGGCCTCGGCCTCCACCTTCCGTGGCTCTGACATGCGCGGCGGCGCCGACGGCGGCCGCATCCGCCTGGCGCCACAGAAGGACTGGGAAGTCAACGAGCCCGCAAGGCTGGCCAAGGTGCTCCAGACGCTGGAAGGCATCCAGGGCGAATTCAACAAGGCGCAATCCGGCGGCAAGAAGATCTCGATGGCCGACCTGATCGTGCTGGCCGGCTGCGCCGCTGTCGAGCAAGGCGCCAAGAACGCAGGTCATAACGTCACGGCACCCTTCACCCCCGGCCGCATGGACGCGTCGCAGGAGCAAACCGACGTGGAGGCCATGAAGGTGCTCGAGCCCGTGGCCGACGGTTTCCGCAACTACCTGAAGAAGGACTATGCGGTTCCCGCTGACGCGCTGCTGATCGACAAGGCCCAGCTGCTGACGCTGACAGCGCCCGAGATGACGGTGCTGGTGGGCGGCATGCGCGCGTTGGGCGCCAACGTCGGTGCCACCAAGCACGGCATCTTCAGCCAGAAGGAGCATGCGCTGACCAACGAGTTCTTCGTTCGCCTGCTCGACCTGAACACGACCTGGAAGGCCGTGCCCGGCGAGAACAACCTGTACGAGGGAGTTGCACGCACGACGGGCGAGCGCAAGGGCAGTGCGACGCGCGTAGACCTGGCCATCGGCTCGAATTCGGTGCTGCGCGCCCTGGCCGAGGTCTACGGCAGTTCGGACGCGCACGAAAAGTTCGTGAAGGACTTCATCGCGGCGTGGACCAAGGTGATGAACCTCGGACGGTTCAACATGGCCTAGACAATCCTCGCGGTTGCCGATTCGATGTAGCTACAGGCAGTCGCCGGTGCGAGCGCTCGGCGACGCCATCGCATGCAACGCCGTGGTGCGATGGTCTTGCCCCGTGAGTGCGGACACGGCCGATTCGCAAATTGACGCCGCCAGGCCTATGCAGCCAAGCGCGCAGGAGACAACGATGACGGCCAGCTACGTAGAAATACAAGGCGCCCAGGCGGATATAGACCTCTGGGATGGGTTGATCACGGATCAAAACGCCCTCATCGGCATCATGATGCAGAAGATGTCCCAAGTCGGAGGCACGGATGCAGCATGGTTCGACGAGCGAATCACGGAGGCGGAAAGTATCGAGAATCGTTTGGTCGTCGGACTCGACCGCGCCCAGCGCCGATTGCGGGCATTGATCTAGACATTCCGAGTGCCCGGGCGTTCTACCAAGATGTACTTGGCCTCGAGCCGGCAGTTCACCCATGCCACTTCGACGCATGAATGACGGCGCACATGTCGACGCGGTGAAAGTGCGGATCCTTGCATGCGAGGAAGTCGTCGTTGAACGTGCCCACGGTGCTGTCGGGACGGTGCTTCAAGCCTTGGTAGAAGGCGTCAACGATCCCGCTCTTGAAATCGGATTCCCGCGGAAACGCAGCGAGCACGGCTTGGCGCTCCGCATCAGTGAACTGGTCGTAGCTGCGGCCGGCAACGTCCATGCCGGCGCCCGCTTGCACCAATGCGATCTCCGGCCGCATGAACTGCGGAATTCCGGGCGTCGTGTGGAGAGCCACGGCGTTCCAGACCGTCTCGACTCCACTTTCGGAAATGCCGTGGCTCCGAAGAAAATCGCGCGCCGCATTGGCACCATCGACTTCAAAACGAAGCTGGCTGCTCCCGTAGCGCGCGGTGAGCCCGACGTCATGGAACATGGATGCTGCGTAGAGCAGTTCGGGATCGAACTTCAACCCTGCCCGGCGGCCCGCGAGCGCGCCCCAGCAATAGACGCGCAGGGAGTGGTGGTAGAGCAGGTCGCTTTCGGTGTCGCGAATGAGCTGCGTCAGCTCACGGGCGAGCTGGCTGTCTGGAATGCGGATTCCGGAGACTTCTTGAGGTGTCATGATGATCTCTCGCGTTGATGAAATGATGTGGGCGTCACCGCGCGGAGTGCTCTTCGGGAAAGCCGACGATCCGCGCGAAGTCGCGGAGGTGTTCGCGTGGCATGGCAATCTGGTTTACCGGGGCATGCGGGTCGCCATATCCCATCGACATGCCGAAGGCTGTCACCTCGCAGGGCTCCATCTGCAGGTGTGCGGCGATCACGTCATGAAAGGGTGCAAAGGAGACCTGCGGACAGGTGTCGATGCCGCGGGCCTTCGCCGCGATCATCACGTTCTGGGCGAACAGGCCGAGGTCGATCCAGCTGTGCGGCTTCAGCCTGCGATCGATGGTGAACAAGAGACCCACCGGCGCACCGAAGAACGAGAGGTTCCGCTCGGACTGACGCAAGCGCGCGGCAGCATCGGTCCGATCGATTCCGAGGGATTCGTAGTAGCGCGCTCCGAAGTCCTGCAGCCTCGCGCGAAACACGTCCGGCAATGGGTCGGGAAAGTGTGCCGGCGCTGGAACAGTGCCGGCCCGCGAAGCCGCGAGCAGCGCATCGGCGAGAGTGTCCTTCACGGTGCCCGTGACGACGTACACGCGCCAGGGTTGGATGTTCGCGCCGCTCGGCGCCGTGGCAGCGTCGTCCAGGATGTCTTCCACGAGATTGCGTTCGAGTGGCTGCGGCTTGAATGCGCGAGTTGCGTGCCGCGAGCGCATGACGGCCGACACGCACTGGGCAATGGCCTGCTGGCCCCGATCACGTACGGAGTTGTCCATCGCCTACTCCTGGGGCGCAGGGTGGTAGGAGATCCGCCCCGAGGGAAGGAAGAACAGCGCGATGACCGCCCCTCCCTTGGCTTCCGGGTAGTGCTTGCTGCCGGGGCCAGGCGCGGTCCACCCGCCGTAGCACCATCCACTCGGGCCGCATAGCGCCGCGCCGGGGGTGACGGGCACGACCATGTTGAACTCGCCGTATGGATGCCCGTGGTATTGGCCGCGGAACCGGTGGTCGGGATGCCCTTGGTGGTTGCCGGTGCTGTCCATGTACACCGCGGTGATGCTGAAGTGCAAGGTGCGTTCGGACGGTTCGGCGACGCGGCTTCGGCGGTAGCTGGGACCGTCGATCTCCACGTTCGCCGCCCAACCCTCCTTGACGCCCGACTTCACGAGCCGGCAGAGGTTCTGATACAGCTCGCTTTCTGGTCCGTGCTTCTCGTTCAGCCAGCGCTCCACCGGCGGGCCGGCGGTCATATCCTTCACCTCTTCGAGAAAGGGAATGCAGCGCTCGATGAGCGCCTCGCGTGCGCAGAGGGGTGTCTCGGTGGTCATCTTCAGTGCTCCGGCGGTTGCTTGCGGGCAATCATGGGCGATGACCGAACTGAAGGGAACTGCTGCTTTTGCAAGCTCATAATGCACGCCATTCATTGCGGAAGGGCAAGCATGAGCATTGGCCGAATGGACCTGAACCTGCTGAAGGTGTTCGACGCCGTCTACGAGGAGCGCAACCTGGTCCTCGCGGGCAAGCGGCTCAACCTCACCCAATCTGCAGTGAGCCACGCCCTCGGCAGGCTGCGCGAGTTGGTCGGCGACGAGCTGTTCATGCGAACGGGCAAGGGAATGGTTCCTACCGGTCGGGCTGCGGCCATGGCCCCGGCTCTGCGCGATGCCCTGCGTCGCATCGAGACAACCCTCGGTGTCGAGCCGTTCGCGCCGGCAGAGTCGACCCGTCGCTTTGTCATCGCCGCGAACGACCATCTGACCTCGGTGATCATTGCACCGCTCTCGCGCGAGCTTCAGCACGTCGCCCCCGGCGTGGAGCTGGTGATTCGGCCCTCCACGCGGCTCGACCTCGCGGAGCAGATCGACCTGGGGCGGATCGATCTCGCCATCGGCATCTTCGCGCAAGTGCCCGACCGATTGAACTCGCGCACGCTGATGTCGCAAGGCGAGGCCATTCTGATGCGGCGCGGTCATCCCGCGTCACGCCGCAAGCTCACGCTGCGTGACATGGCAAAGTACCCGCTTGTGACCGTTTCCGTCGGCGGCCAGGAGGAAGGCGCCGTCGGCGGATTCATTCTGGAGCGCGGCCTTGCACGCCAGTCGGAAATGTTCGACCGGCAAGCGCTCGAAGAGGCGCTCCAGGCGGAACAAGAAGCGCCACATGCACGCGTCACAGTGCCGCACTCCCTGGCGATACCCGAACTCCTTCGTGACACTGACATGCTATCCATCGTCCCCGCCTCGCTTGCCGTGGCGCTCGTGAAGGACCGCGATCTGCTGCGTCGGCAACCGCCTTATCAGAGCGGAACTTCCACCATTCGCGCGGTCTGGCATCGCCGCGACGAGCACGACGCTGCGCACGTGTGGTTGCTCGACATGGTGGCGAAGACGGCCCATGCCGCCGAGGAATCGCTCGGCTAGCAAGCGCCGCCGCCGAAGTGCACGGCGTGCATTTCGTGGTTGAAAAGACATCAGTTCCCTTGGAGCTGCGGGGCAACCATCATTCGGTGGCAAGGCCATCCCTATAAGGGCACCTTCACCGTTTCACCAAGGAGAACCCACATGAACAACAACTCACGGCTCGCTGCTGGCCTGGTTGCAGCAGCCACGGCCGGCCTCTTGTGTGCTGCCGCGGCAGCGCACGAGCAGAGCGAGAAAGTCACCCCCGCGCTTCAGCAGGCCATTCCCAATATTCCCGGCAAGTCGCTGACCGCCGTCGTCGTCGACTATCCACCAGGAGCCGCCTCGCCCGCCCACATGCATGCGAAGTCCGCATTCATCTACGCCTATGTGGTTTCAGGTTCCATCGAGTCGCAGGTGAACGACGGGCCGAAGCAGCTACTGCGCGCCGGCCAGAGTTTCTACGAGCCACCTGGCGCGCGGCACAGCGTCAGCCGCAATGCCAGCAGGACGAAGCCCGCGAAGCTGCTGGCGGTCTTTGTGACGGACACCGGAGACTCTCCGCTGACCACCCCTGCAGCCGAATCCGAATCCATGGAGAAGAAGCAATGAGCCAACGCCTCGACTACAACCAACTTGCCCCCGCCGGCGTCAAGGCGCTCGGCGCGGTCTATGGCTACGTCGCCCAGAGCAGCCTTTCGACCGTCCTCGTCGATCTCGTGTACCTGCGCGTCTCGCAGATCAACAACTGTGCGTATTGCCTTGACATGCACACGCGGGACCTTTTGAAGAAGGGCGTGCCCGTCGAAAAGCTCGCGCTGCTGCAGGCTTGGCGCGAGGCCGGCGACCTGTTCGATGCTCGTGAGCAGGCAGGCCTGGCTTGGGCGGAGTCGGTGACGCGCGTTACCGATACGGGCGTGCCCGATGCGGACTTCCAAGCCGCAAGGAGGGTCTTCGACGAGCGCGAACTGGTGGACCTCACCATCGCGATCGGCGTGATGAACACCTACAACCGGATGGCGATCAGCTTTCGGAACACTCCCCAGGCCGCACGGCCCAAGTAGGCCCGAGCACGTCTGGGCTCCGGGTGGACGGGCGCAAGTACTGTTTCCTTCGCGCTTCCTGCAGCGCTCTGGCCTGTACTCCGCGCGGGTATGAGGAACATCGCGTGGACGACGGCTTTGGGCCCGAAGCGGAAGTAGCATGTTCTCCAAAGCTGCCGTTGAATTCAGCTTAGGTAGCGACAGCCAAGAACACCAAGCGTCGCTGAGACCTGACAACCTCAATGCCTCTCAAAGGCGTATTCAAAGACAACACCATGGGCGCCCCCATTTGGATCAACAAAAACACGGACCTTTGGATCAGCAATGGGATGAAAGATGCATTTTGCAGAGTGCTTACGACCGTCGCGACTCTTGAAGGCCACGATGTCATGGCCGTTTATACAGATGCATCGGGCGTGGCCGGCACCTACGGAGTCTCCGGTTTGGGTATTGATCTTGACGAGTTCAATGCCTACCTCGGCGGACCGGAGGGCGTACGACGCCACCTTGATGTCTGTCGCGCACGATTGCCAGAAGTCGCCGACTCCTGCGGGCTGACGCCGACCGACGCCGGATACATGTTGAATTTGTTCGCGTGGGCAGCGTACATCATGGATGGACACCCGCTCCCCGCGAACTGTAACTACTACCAGGACTGGCCGCCCGGCATCGGGGTCTGACGCTACAACGCCGCTCGCAGCCATCGATTGCGGAAAATGAGCCACGCCTAACAGACGGCCGCTTCTGGCCGGCAGCCGCCGATGCTGCCTCGGCTCAAGCAGCGCCAGAAACATCCTCTCCAAACATCATGCGGTGACCATCGATGGTTTCGATTCCGAACTCCCGCATGCCCCAGGGCTCTGTTCGTAGGGCCTTGACCATCTGGGCACCCCGCGCGGCCAGATCCGTGTGCAAGCCGGTGACATCGTCGACCTCAAAGTAGGCCATGTATGAATGCTCGCCCAAGTCGCGCGCGGGAGGCGTGTCCGGACACTCTCCCGCCATGATGATGCAGGCATCGCGTCTGAACAGACGCCAGCCGGGCACTTCCTTCCACTCGATTGAGAACCCCAGGACGTCCCTGTAGAAATCGGCGGAACGGGCCAGGTCGCGCACTGCGATCACAAACCGAGGTTGTTTGAGCATGACGAATATGACAGAGGATCGAATACCGACGGGATTCTGCCCCAGCGGTGGAGGTCGGCTTCAAGCCGACTGTAGCCTTACGCGCGGCCAGCGCAAAGGGGCCCACCAGTCACGCTAGGCCAGCGAATAGTGGTCTCAGAGCTTCGAGTGGGGCCCGCGAACGTCCGACGCGACATCAGTCCTCCCAACGAAAGGGCACATTCTTGATCTCGTGTTTGTTCCAGGCTGTGACGATGCCAGACATGCTCTTGCCTTGGTTGTTACCGCGATAGTTGAGCGAGCCGACGTGGTAGCGATATTCCGGGCCGTTGACTGCCCCGACGATTTCGATGGCCTTGATGGCCGCGTCGCTACGCTGAACCAATACGCTGACGGTCGCGAATGCCAACGCCAGGCAGATACCAAAGGCGATCGGCATTCGTGCGCTACGTTCTTTCTGTCCGGCTGCGGCACGCGCTGCTCGAACCTGGGGTGATCCGAGTTCTTTTACGAGCCAGATCAGAAGAGCCATGGTGAACACGAACAGCGTGATCCCAACGAGAGCAACGTGGGGGTGCAGCCGAATCTCGGTGAGCGTCAGGTCAATAGGCTGAAGAGCCGGAGAGACAACGAGCATCGAAATAAGGGCGGCGGCTATGAGGAGTGCAAACCACTGAACAAGAGAAACTGCTTGCAGGCTGCTGCGGAGAAGGAAGACGCCACCGATAACAGCAAATACGCTGATGCTCGATGAATATGGAATGCGGTTCACGATCGAGTAGATCAAGACGCAGATGTCCAGCAGACCGGCAATCAAGAGGACGATTCCCGCGCGTTTTAGGATGGCCGTATGCGGTGTGGCTTGCATGTTGCGATGATATGAAGGAGATAGGGCGCCAGCGGCTACTTTTTGGCCGCTAGCCGACTCGGGAAATGGCAGGCGGCTCATTCGCCAAGACGCTGACGCATTGGTCTTCTCCCGCGACGAAGAACTCCCGAACCCTTCCGTAGAACCCGGTGGACGTGAGGTCCGCATCAAAGTCCGATCTGCTGAGCCATCCACCCTCTGTGATCTCGAACACTGTGCCTCCCGAGCATGCGGGCCAATATGAAAGCAGGTCTCGCTCGTCAAAAACGCGATAGCCCACGGGTGAGTGGAAGTAGATCTCCCACCGGACGTCCTCGGGCATCAACCTCACGGTGACCGTCGCGCCAGCACGGTCAGAAACCACCTTTTCGACGAGGCGGTAGCGCGTCAAAGGTATTCGAGGCTGTTGCTCAACGGCTTCAAGTGACATGGTGACCTATGCTGCACGCCGAGTGAGATCCTGTCGAATGACCGCTCATGGCCGGAAGCACTAAACATCAAGCGCTCGCTGCCTGCGGATCTGACGCTTTTGCTCGGCACTGGGCGGCTTGTAAGAGCCGGAAAGACGGCGCCGGAGGGACTTTATCGCGGCGGCTTTTGCACGCCTCACGCCCGGATCGGTCACCGTCTGGGCCTCCGCTCATTCCAGTGATCCTTCGATTGGAGCCCCTCTCAAGGCACATAGGCAAAGTGTCTGCTGATGCGATGTGGTGGCACTGGCGAACGTCTCGATCACCAGGTCTCCCAACTTCTCCTGCTGATCTTGCGGTGGCACGAGGCCGTCGTCGAAGCTCGTCAACGCGTTCAACGCGCCGAGCGCTCGCCAGAACGGATCGTCTGGTTCGTCCGAAACGGCGGTTGTCGACATGCAGTAGTCCAACAGCGCCGTTACGCAAGACTCGGTGCGAACTTCCTCAAGAACCGCAATGGCAAAGGTCGCGAGCGTCCGGTCGGTCAGCAAGTACTGCAGCGAAGCAACGCCGCCGCGGCCGTAGGCGACGCAGACCGCAGCCCAGCGCGCGAGCAGCATTACCCTCGTGCCGTCCTCAAGCAGACCGTCTTCGTGCCATCCGTGCTGCTCGGAGAGCCGTTCAATCTCATCAGCGCCGACAGCGCCATAAGCTAGCGAAAACCGAATCAAGTCTTCCGGATAAACCGAGCCACCGTAGGACGGCGGTCCGGAGCCCTTGGCAGCCTTGCGAGCAAGATCATTGAATTTCATCGGACTTCGGTACGCATGCTTTTATAGCCGTCGTGTCGTTTGCCAGCTTGCCATGATCGGAGACTAGGCCACGATGGTGAGAGTCCGATTTTGGCCGACTGTAGCCTCACGCCGGGCCGGAGCAAAGGGCCCGAAGCAGCCGGTCAGAGTTGCCCATAGCAGCCGTACAGCGTCGAGACTAGCGGCGCTGTGGAACTATTGGTGAACCTCAGTCACGTTCATTGCCATATCTCTCGAAGAAAACCAGCCTGGCGATCCAGCACGCCGTCTCGAGTTCGCCTGTCAAGCACGTGTCCCTGGCCTTCAAGCGCTATAAGTTCGCACCGGCTTCCTAAGCCTCGCGCTCGCTCGCAGAACAATCTACTCCGCTCGATTGGGGTGGTCTTGTCCGCGTCGCCCTGCATGATGAGAGTGGGAGCAATACTTTTGATCAAAGTGTGTGTGGGCGATAAAGACGCTGGTGTTCCGTGTCCTTTCATCAGATCACGGAACAACCCCTCTGAGGCTGCGTCAACTACGGGTGAGACAAGCAGCATTGCGTCGGGGCCGCCGTTGCCGGAGCTACCCTCTGCAGAACCGCAGCCAACCGTAGCCGCAGACGCCACGAGTTGGCCACTCGAGGAAATTCCCCAGAGCGCGATCCGCGATGCCGCGATGGCGCGAGGCCGAACTTGTCGGCATTCTTTCTCAGGAACGCGAGCGCATGGCAAACATCGGAGAACGATTCGGCTGGCGAGTTCGTGGCATCCGCCAGTCTGTACTCAAGAACCACGGATACAAACCCTTTATCAGCGAAGTATCGCGCCGATCTGAAGAGCTGTTCGGGGCTGCCGCGCGACCAGGCGCCGCCTTGTACAAAAAGGACGGCAGGCCGTGCGTTACCCGAGACGACCACAGGCGGAAACTCGAATATTCGAAGATCGCGGCCCGCAATGTTCCGGTACACCGAGGCGCTGGGCGTCGCGGGCTGGCCAGTAGGATCTTCTGCAGCTTGTGCGCAAGATATTGCGGCCAGAAGCCCAAGCGATACAGCGCAGAACCGGCGCAATTTGCGCGATATCCCAGGGCATCTTGTCTCACGCATCGAATGTCTCCTCGTGGCCGACAGTAGTAGTCCGGTTGCGGTCTTCGAAGCTTCCGGCCTCGCGAGCCTAGCTTTCCCTCGGAAGCAGATGTTTGAGGCGACCGCGACGTTGGGTACCCCAAGGTGCCCAATCTCGCGCCAGGCTAGCGAGGTGCGCGCTGATATTCGCTTGCAATGTCATTCAACGCTTTTTGCATGGTCAAGTAGCCGGGTGAGTCGACGCCAACCCGTTGCCCCAATAGACGCCGAGCGGTCTCGCTGGCCTTGTCGTTGGCCCTACGAAAACTCACGCCGGCCGCCGACTGAAAAAACTTGATGGAGGCAGCGAGTTCGGCCTCGGTCATCTGGCCCCCCAGTTCCTTCGCTATCAACGGATCAAATTTTCCCGAGGATAGTTCGCCGCAGACGGTCAGTTGGAACTTGCGGTAGGCCTCTTGAATGCGCGGCCAATAGGCAGAGCGAGGGGTCATACCGCCGAATACCGCTGGATTGGCGCCATAAATGGCGTCCGGGTCAAAAGGCGAGCCAGTCGTTTGCGCGCACTCCGTCTCAAAATTACTCCACTGCTTGCCAAAGTCGAGCACTTTGGCGAGCCGATCGGCAAGCTCGGATTTTTTTGCCTCGTCAGCTTGCGCAAGTGCACAGGACGACGCGAGAAGAATGAAAACGATGCTGCGGCGCATGGTAACGAGTGAGCGATGAAACGCACATTCTGCCGGATGGTCAATGCCACCACTCATTGGGCACGCCGGTGGGAAGTCCGCTCTTGGCCGACTAGAGCCGCTCGATGGAGCGGGCCAGCACTTCGGCCGGAAACGCCGAAAAATGGCCGCACCCTCCGAGCGTTTCATGGGAACCGAGCAAGGTACCGAGCACCCTGACCCGTTTGCCATGCCATCGGAGAAGCTGCTCCTCGTTGAATTGCAAAGCACCTGAACCAACGGTCAGCCACACGCTCGATGCCTCAAGCGGACCATCATCTTGCGCGTTGCGGCGCTCTGCCTTGGGGAAGTGGTCCAAGGCCGTTCCTTCGAACTCGAAGCGCAGGATGCCCTCCAAGGCGACGTCCTGACCTACCAAGGTCGCTAGTTCATCAAGTGCGGCGTTGACGGAAAGCGCAGGTTTCATCGAATTCAGAGGCTTGGGTCGAATGTCTGGTTGTGGCCGACTGTAGCCGGTCGCGGTGCCGTCGCGAAGGGCCCGAAGCGGCTGTACAAAATTCTCCAAAGCCGACCTTCGTTTGGCGCTGGCTCACTTCGGCGATACAAGACGCGCCCGTGTCAGACACAGAGGCCTGGCGTCATTCATGCGGACTACCATCTCATCCACAACAGCAAGTCCCTCGTCCCCCACCGTGAGGCCATCGGGACCGGGGGTGCTAATCTTGTCGAAGCTAGAGTCGCTGAGGCCTTGGATGCTGGCGCTCCCTTTGCATTTGCAATAGGTCACCCGTTGCGCGAGCGACAATTCCCTCGTCTCGGTGTCGGTTTCGGCCCAGACGACACAGTAGGAAGCTGGGTCGGAATATTTCGCAAGGAATTGGGCGATCTTAGGTGAGTAGGTTTGTTCGCTCGTCCCTCCCTGTGGCGGTGTTCTTGTACCGCAGGCGGTCAGCAGCATTGCTGACAAGGCGAGACTGAAAAGAAGACGCATTGTTTTCTCGCGATAGAAGAAGCAAACGGGAATCAGCAGCGGCCAGAGCATGCATAGAGCTACAAGAGTTCGCACACCGAACCCTCTTCGGTCCGGTCTTGGCCGATTCTGCCCCTTGGCGTTCATCCGAAGTCGATGGACCTGACGATGGTGCTAGCGTCGGCGAGCTCGGCTGCAACGTCCCCGCTTGCAGCCGCTGCTACGTAGGTAACAAGTGCCACATCGGAGCCGTTCGTCAGATACCAGACTCGAATCAGGTCGTCTCCCTGCAGGAAGCTCCCGCCAACATAGTGGCTTGTGGACTTTCCTCGCTCAACGTCCGCGGCCACGCTAAGCGAACGTGTGTCCGCAAACTCCTTCAGCAGCGCATCTAAGTCGTCCGGGGTGACTTGTGGGTTTGCGCCGGAACGGTACCTTCCCACGGAAAACTGCATTGCCCCAACCCCTTCCGGCTTTGCCAGGGTGGGCGGTGCTCCTCCGGGCATGTCTTCGCTGATATCGACCCAGCCGTTGGGAAGGGAGATGCGGACGTCGGCGAAGGTGCAGAGTTGCCTCATCGTTTGGAAAATCAGTGGGTGGGGTCGAAGGTCCGCTGTTGGCCGATGTGCGTCATCGTACCCGGGGCCGCGGCGTGCGCAGAGCAGACCTGCGATCAATGTGCGGCCTGTGCGAAAACCAACCCTTCCGAGCGCACCGAAAGCACCGTCATCGCATCGTGAGCCAATTGCCGCAACTCGGCTTCCTCGGAACTGGAGAGGTCGTCCGGCAACCGAGTAAAGCGTGCCGGAAAATGAAGCCGGTCGCCAATCTGAATTGTTGACCATGCATTGATCTGAATAACGGCCAGCGAATGAACCGCGATGAGCGCATACCAGTAATCGCCTTCGCGCATTTCGCTCGTGTCGCTGAGAAGCTGGGTGAAAGAAGCTCCCCTTTCCGCATCGACGGCCCAATCCCATGTTTTCGCGGGCAGCCGCCTTTCCTCAATTCCGAGTGCCTGTAAGTCGGCAGGCGCTGTGTCGTCTTTTTGAAGGCGGCGCTTAATAAAAGTCATAGATGCAATCCTGACAGTCCGTCCTGTGTAGTGCCCGCTCCTGCCCGGATTCCGCCCTTAGGGGGTCGCGCCCGCTCATGATTGGCTCACGTGGCGTCATGCTTCAGCGAGTCCAGGATGCCCTTCAGACGTTGCACCTGCGCACGCTCGTACTCAGGTTCAATCGCTCGTAGATCGGCAATCAGAGACGAAGTGATGAAGAAGGTGAATGACATTGGCGGCCGCAGTTTCTGCTTCTGAATACCGCCGTAGTTCTGCTAAGGCGTCTTCGCCAGCCAGTTCTCCGGAGGAGATTCGCGCCGCAAGGTCCTCTAGAGCTCGAACGTCGAACAATCGCATACGGCTCTATGACTCCGATCGGTGGCTGAACGGCCGATACTGGCCGCGTCCTGCCATCAGCCGTGGCGCACAGATGCGACGCAGCGGCACTGAAAGGGTACGGCCTCTGTGAAGTCGCCGGACCAGAATACGTCGCAAAGCCCGTCCCACGCGAGTTCGATGTGCCCGGCGTCCATGCGACCGAACGCCAACGTCGTGTCGTACACGTCGTGGTGGCCGAACACGTACATCAACCCCAACTCCGGATGAGGGTACGTGGCGTCCGATTTGTTTCTCCATGAGGTGCTCGCGCCTTCCGGATTGTCTTCCGTATGCGTCAGCAGCCGCAGACCCTGGTGGTACAGCCTGGGTGACCACATTTCGCC
This sequence comes from Variovorax paradoxus, assembly GCF_030815975.1. NCBI lineage: Bacteria > Pseudomonadati > Pseudomonadota > Betaproteobacteria > Burkholderiales > Comamonadaceae > Variovorax > Variovorax paradoxus. The sequence continues at coordinate 507,686 of NZ_JAUSXL010000001.1, read as the reverse complement.
ATCGAACTCTTTCGGCTCCGTCTTAATCTCTACGCTCCACAGTCCGTCGAATTGGCGAACCACCGCTGACGTGACGTCGAACCTTCGGTCTCTGAGACTGATGTAGCTGTTCATGAGCTGGTTCTTGGAAGCAAACTGGAGGTGCTGGTCGGAAGTCTGGTCTTGGCCGGGCCATGCAGGTCAACAGCGCCTCATAGTTTGCCTTTGAGAATTCCGAACGGAGTGCTTTCGTCCGGTTTGAAGGAAATCAAGTTTCCAGCGTCATCACTCAGGAACAATCGGCAGCATTCGCTGCATTGATACATCGGACGCGTTACGCGCCGCATCTCTGCCCACACCTCACCGCCTGCTTGGATCCTCTCTGCAACGCCCTCGTACAGCTGGTCGGGGATGAAGTGGGCCTTGTGTTCCTGGTAATCGGTGTTGTCTCGCACAACTGCTCCGCAGGGGCATACAAATTTCATAACGTTTCCCTCAACATCGGCGGCCTATCTGAACATGCGGCCTTCATCTGCCTTTCGCGTGTGGGCGATGTATCCACGGATAGCGGGCCGTCGGCACCGCTTTCGCCCGAAAACTGAAGGCCTGTAACGTACGTCTGCTCTTGGCCGCATTCTGCCTTTGCTGCCGATGCCGAAACGGGGCGCCGAGTTCGAGCACGCTACTTGGAGCTTCCGCTGCCTATAAGGTCCCACGCCAAGCCAGCAACCCAGCCGATGCCCACCAACCATGCCCCGGCCTGAACGGCGTCAATGTCGCTGGGCGCGGCCCAATGGAGCACCATCGCGAGCAGCAACCCGACAACGGCGCCAAGACAAGACAATGGTGAAACGAGAGCATCAAGCATTTGGGAGGCCCTGGCGAAGGTCTGGTTCTGGCCGTCAGTCGTCCTTCCCAAACCCCAGCGACACCGCAATGCCCAGCGCCAAGCCAATGCCGATTCCCATGGTCACGTTGTCGACTAGCAGACCTATGCCGACACCAACGGCCAACCCTATTCCGACGTTCAGGCCCTTCTTCATGCGGACAGTTTAGCCAAGGCCTTGGGGCATTCTGCTGCGGCTCGCCGAACGACGGCGTCCCGAGCGGAGCCGTTTGATCTGCGGGACCGCTCATCGCACCGCGAGAGCGTTCGCAAGTCGCTCCAGCGTTGCGAGCTGCCAGTTGCTCTCGGTGACGAATGACTCGGGATCGCAGACTGCGCCATAGCCGCCCGCGCCGTAGACCGCAGCGTACGCAGCATAGTCTGCCGCTTGATCAACCCGGGCGGCCAGCGCATTCGCCACCGCATAGCTTGCTGATACAGCTGCGTGACCAACGCCATCCAATGATCGTGAACCTTGATGCTGACTGGCTAAGCCCGCGGCCTCTGCCGCAGCTTGATCGAGCGCACCTCGATCCGCCCGGCCCTCGATGTACGCCACCAGGACGTCGAGGCAACATGTGACCCTCTCGTCTTCCAGCAAGTGCCGCACTCGTTCAACACACGCGCAGGCAAACGCCAACTTCAGCGCCTCATACCGCGCAGATGATTCATGGGCCTGCAGGGCTGAACGAACTGCATCGGTCATGACTTGTTCTCTCTAGCTGCGATGCGCACCCTGGCAGACGTCGATCGAGACATCGCCACCGGCGTAGCCTATGCCGCCTTCGTGCTCAGCGTGACACGAAACAGCGCGCCATCCCGAAACTGGTAGTGCCGTGTGTTGGACCCGAAATCGCCTTTGACCCACCATTTCTCCCCGGGGCTTTCCCTGAAAGAAATTCCGTCCCGCGTGAAGTCCCGCTTCGCCTCATCGAAGCTCTCATACAAAGGAGCTCCCACTTCGTTGCGCGCGATAGGCCTAAAACCCTCGCTGGCGGCGATATAGAGAAACACAACGCCCAGCTTCTGGTTTTGGTCGAACCGGAACTGAAAACCGGATGCTTGTGCTGCAGCCCAATAAACATCCTCAAGATTCTCGTGTGTTCGGTCGAAGTCGTAGACGACTTGCATGTCCCGCGCCTCCAACACTTCGACAACCTCGTCGTCCTTCAACTGACGCCCCAGCAGCGACTCGAAATCCATGGCACTTCCCTTGCTAGAAATAGGAAACCTTGCTCGTTCGTCCAGGCCCCCACTTTGTGCACCCGCGTAGCTACCCAGTAGCGAGTCGGAGAAGTGCCTCCAAATCTCTTGAAAAAGTAGGCTACGCCTTCGATGCATTTTCGCCGGATGCGCGCCTTCACGCGGATCAGTCCGCGGTCGCGCCCGACTTCTTCACCAGCTCGGCCCAGCGCGGGATCTCGCGCGCCATGTGGTCGCGCAGTTCCTCGGGCGTGCTGCCGACGATTTCCATGGCCAGCTGGCCGGAGAGCCTGGCCTGCACGTCGGGCTGCTTCAGGGCCTTCACGATCTCGGCATTCAGGCGCTGCACGACGGGCTTGGGCGTGCCCTTGGGCGCATAGACCGCCTGCCACGACGACATCTCGAAGCCCGGCACGCCCGACTCGATCATGGTCGGCAGTTCCGGCACCAGCGCGATGCGCTTGCCGGTGGTCACGGCCAGCAGTTTGAGCCGGCCGCTCTTGACGAGCGGCAGCGCGGCGGTCACCTGGTCGAACATGAAGGGCACCAGGCCCGACGCGACATCGGTCATGGCGGGCGGCGTGCCCTTGTACGGCACGTGCGTGAGCTTGACGCCGATCATGTCGGCGAACATCTCGCCCGCCAGGTGCGTCGAGGTGCCGGCGCCGGACGAGGCGAAGGTGCGCTTGGACTCGTCCTTCTTGAGCAGCGCGATGAGCTCGGCCACCGAGTTCACGCCAAGCTGGCTGTTGACGATCAGCACGTTGGGCAGCCGCCCGACCAGCGACACGGGCTCGAAGTCCTTCACGGCGTCGTAGGGCAGCTTCTTGTAGAGGCTGGGGTTGATGGCGTGCGTGCTGATGGTGCCGCCGAACAGCGTGTAGCCGTCGGGCGCGGCCTTGGCCACGTAGGCCGCGCCGATGCCGCCAGCCTGCCCCGGCCTGTTGTCCACCACCACCGATTGGTGAAGGCTCTCCTGCAGCTTGTTCGACAGGATGCGGCCCACGATGTCGGTGGAGCCGCCGGCCGTGAAGGGCACGACGTAGGTGATGGGCTTGGCGGCGGGCCATTCGGCCTGCGCGAGGACCGCGGCCGGTGCGAGTGCGAGTGTTGATGCGAGTACGGACGCGAGTGCGGCGGACCCAAGGCCCGCGGCGCGTTGGATGAAGGGCATGGTGTTGTCTCTCTTGTCGTTTGTCGGGGGAAACCGGCGTCAGCGCCCGCGGACCTGCCGCCAGGCGGCGAACTCGGTGCGGCTTTGCTCCTCGGTCGGCGGATAGAGGCCGAGGATGGAGCGGCCCTCGAGCACTTTTTCCTGCACGAAGTCCTCGAAGACGGTCATCTCGGTGGCCTCGGCCGCAACCTCGTCGGCAATGCCGGCCGGAATCACGATGACGCCTTCGGCATCGCCCACCACCACGTCGCCGGGCCACACGGCCACGTCGCCGCAGCCGATCGGCACGTTGATGTCGATGGCCTGGTGCAAGGTCAGGTTGGTGGGCGCGCTCGGGCGCTGGTGGTAGGCGGGAAAGCCGAGCCGCGCGATGTCGGGGCTGTCGCGAAAGCCGCCGTCGGTGACCACGCCGGCCACGCCGCGCTTCATGAGCCGGCTCACCAGGATGCCGCCGGCCGAGGCGGCGCGCGCGTCCTTGCGGCTGTCCATCAGCAGCACCGCGCCCACCGGGCACTGCTCCACGGCCTGGCGCTGCGGATGGTTGCGGTCGTTGAACACGGTGATCGGATTCAGGTCCTCGCGCGCCGGCATGTAGCGCAGCGTGAAGGCCTCGCCGACCATGTTGGGCAGGCTCGGGTCGAGCGGATGCACGTCCTGGATGAACTGGTTGCGCAGTCCGCGCTTGAACAGCGCCGTGCACAGGGTGGCGGTGCTGACCTTCATCAGCTTCTCGCGGGTATTGGGATTCACGTCGTCGGTCTCCGTTGGCTTGCTTGATCGTTCGTCGGTCGGGAAAGTGGTCTTCAGAAGATGTCCGGCTCGGGCACGGGGCGGCCGAACGCGGTTTCGAGGAAGTCGAAGTCGCAGCCCTCGTTGGCCTGCAGGATGTGGCGGCCGAACATCCAGCCGTAGCCGCGTTCGTAGCGCGCGGGCGGCGGCGTCCAGGTGGCCTTGCGGCGGGCCAGCTCCTCGTCGCTCACTTCGAGATGGATCGTGCGTGCGGGCACGTCCACCGTGATGCGGTCGCCCGTGCGCACCAGCGCCAGCGGTCCGCCGATGGCTGCCTCGGGCGAGCAGTGCAGCAGGCAGCCGCCGTAGCTGGTGCCGCTCATGCGCGCATCCGACAGGCGCAGCATGTCTTTCACGCCCTGCTTCAGCAGCTTGGTGGGGATGGGCAGCATGCCCCACTCGGGCATGCCTGCGCCCTTGGGGCCGGCATTGCGCAGCACCAGGATGTCGTCGCCGGTCACGTCGAGCTCGGGGTCGTCCACCGCCTTCTTGAGCGCCGGATAGTCGTCGAACACCAGCGCGCGGCCGGTGTGCTGCAGCAGGTGCGGCGCGCAGGCGCTGGGCTTGATCACCACGCCGTCGGGCGCGAGGTTGCCGCGCAGCACGGCCAGCGCGCCTTCGGCATAGATCGGGTTGGCCAGCGGCCGGATGACGTCGTCGTTGAAGACCTCGGCGCCCTCGATGTTCTGGCCGAGGGTGCGGCCGTTGACCGTGCGCGCTTCGGTCTTGAGGTGGCCGCGGATGCGCTCGAGCATCGCGGGCAGCCCGCCCGCATAGAAGAAGTCTTCCATCAGGTAGGTGTCGCCGCTCGGCCGGATGTTGGCGACCACCGGCACCCGGCGGCTTGCCGCATCGAAGTCGTCCAGCGTGACCGGATGGCCCGCCCGGCGCGACATGGCGATCAGGTGAACGATGGCGTTGGTGGAGCAGCCCATCGCCATCGCGCAGGCGATGCCGTTCTCGAAGTTGGCGCGCGTGAGCATGCTGGCGGGCGTGAGGTCGTCCCACACCATCTCGACGATGCGGCGGCCGCATTCGGCGCTCATGCGCACATGGTTGGCGTCGGCGGCCGGAATGCTCGAAGCGCCCGGCAGCGTGAAGCCCACGGCCTCGGCGATGCCCATCATGGTGGCCGCGGTGCCCATGGTCATGCAGGTGCCGTGGCTGCGCGCGATGCCGGCTTCCATCTCTTGCCAGGCCTGGTCGCTCAGCTGGCCGGCGCGGCGCTGGTCCCAGTACTTGAAGGCGTCCGAGCCCGAGCCCAGCACCTGCCCGCGCCAGTTGCCGCGCAGCATCGGGCCGGCCGGCAGGTAGATGAACGGCAGTCCCATGCTCAGCGCGCCCATCGTGAGGCCCGGCGTGGTCTTGTCGCAGCCGCCCATCAGCACGGCGCCGTCCACCGGATGGCTGCGCAGCAGCTCTTCCGTCTCCATCGCCAGGAAGTTGCGGTAGAGCATGGTCGTGGGCTTGACCATGCTCTCGGACAGAGAGATGGCCGGCAGCTCGAGCGGAAAGCCGCCCGCCTGGAAGATGCCGCGCTTGACGTCGTCCACGCGCTGCTTGAAGTGCGAATGGCACTGGTTGGCATCGCTCCAGGTGTTTACGATGGCGATGATCGGCTTGCCCACCCAGTCGGTGGGCGCATAGCCCATCTGCATCACCCGCGAGCGATGGCCGAAGGAGCGGAAGTCGTCGGGCGCGAACCAGCGGGCGCTGCGCAGGGTGTCGTAGGAGCGTGGCATCGAGGGGCGGACCGGCATTCTTTGTGGGATCAGCTACATTAAAACACTAATATATCACTCGGTCAAAGCGAAAATTCCAGCGAATGACAGCCCTCCCCCGGATCCGACTCGACCGCACACGCCTTGCAGCGCCACAGGTGCTCGAAAAGCTGCGCGATGCCATCCTTTCGCTCGAACTCGCGCCTGGCACCGTGCTGGCCCGGCAGGAGCTGGCCGACCGCTTCGGCGTGAGCCAGACGCCAGTGCGCGAGGCCCTGCTGCGCCTCGCCGAGGAAGGCCTGGTGGATGTGTTCCCGCAGCACGCCACGCTGGTGAGCCGCATCGACGTCGACGCGGCGCGGCAGGCGCACTTTCTGCGCCGCTCGATCGAACTCGAGATCGTGCATCAGCTCGCTGAAGAGGCGCCGCCCGAGCTGGTGGCCCAGCTGCAGGCCCAGGTCGCGCTGCAGGCGACGCTGGCGGCGGCCCGGCAGTACGGCGACTTCGTCGGCGCCGACCGCAAGTTCCATCACCTGATGTACGAAGCCGCGGGCGTGCCGAGCCTGTGGGACATGGTGTGCCGCGTCTCGGGCCACGTGGACCGCCTGCGGCGCCTGCACCTGCCCACGGCCGGCAAGACTGAAGCGATCCTGCGCGACCACCGCGCCATCGTGCGTGCCATTGCCAGGCACGACGGCGCCGCGGCGCAGAAGGCGTTGCGCGAGCATCTCTCCGGCACGCTGAGCTCGCTGCCGGAGATCTGCGCGCGTCATCCGGATTTCATTGCGGGGGGGAGCTGAGGCGTGCTTCACGGTACCGCACACACTTCCGAATGCGACGACGCGGTATCGCGATGACGAAGAAAAGGCTTTTCACCAAGACGGACTTCCCAGTCTCCCAGGTCCGGCAGTTCCTGGAGCCGGGCCCGATCGTGCTCTTGTCTTCCCGCTGGAAGGGAAAGAACAACATCATGACGCTGGGCTGGCACACGGTGATGGAGTTCACGCCGTCGCTGGTCGGGTGCGTGATCGCGCGCGCGAACCACAGCTTCGAGATGATCCGCCGCAGCGGCGAGTGCGTCATCAACCTGCCCACGCGGCCGCTCACCGATGAGGTCGTGCGGATCGGCAACAGCTCGGGGGCCGAGATCGACAAGTTCGCGGTCTTCGGCCTCACGGCAGTCGATGCCGAGCACGTGAAGGCGCCGCTCATCGGCGAGTGCCACGCGAGCTTCGAATGCCGCGTGCACGACCGCAGCTTGGTCGGCAAATACGACTTCTTCATCCTCGAAGTCGTGAAGGCCCATGCCGCCGAATCGCCCCGGCATCCGAAGACGATCCACTACACCGGCGAAGGCGTTTTTGTCGAATCGGGAAAGGCGTTCAGCCGGCGGTCTCTGTTCAGGAGCGCGCTGCTTTGAATCGCCCGCCGTGGCGGCAGTCCGGCTGCGCCCAGGCGGGTTCTCGCGCCGCCTAGCCTCGAGACCGGCCGGCAGGCAGCAGCACGATCTTGCCGGCTGCGCTTCCGCTGTCGAGCACTTCATGGGCGCGGCGCGAATCCGCCAGCGCGAAGCAGGTGGCCGGTGGCGCATGCACGCGGCCCTCGGCCATGAGCGCGATGGCGGCCTCCATGAAGCCGCGCCGCTGCGCGACGTCGGCGTCGATGGCGTGGATCGAGAAAGTGCGCACGGCCAGGCTCTTGCCCAGCAGCCGCCGAAGCTCCTCGAACACGTCGCTCGTCGGCGGGCCGTTGACGATGTTGTAGGAGACCGCCATGCCGAACGGCGCCAGGGCCCGCAGGCAGGCGATGAAAAGATCGCCGCCGAGGTGATCGAAGGCCAGGTCCACGCCGCGCCCGCCGGTGAGCTGCATGACCTTCTCGGTCAGGCCGCGCGGGTCGCTTTCGATGACATCGTGCGCGCCATTGGCCAACGCGAAATCCCGCTTCTGCGGGGTGGAGGCTGTGCCGATCACGCGCAGGCCGCGGTCGCGTGCCACTTGCACCAGCGCCGTAGCCACGCCGCCCGCCGCGCCGGGAATCAGGATCGATTGCGCAGGCAGGTTGCCGTTGCTCGACAGCATGGCCAGCGCAAGCTGGAAGTTGCCGAGGCTCACGGCATCCTCGAAGGGGATCGCATCGGGAAGAACGAAGGGCGCGGCCTCGGGCACGCAGATGGCTTCGGCGTAGCAGCCGCCGCGCTGCTTGAGCTCACGCGCGCTCACGAACACGCGCTGGCCGACGTGCAGGGCGGTGACACCAGGCCCGACGGCATCGACGATGCCGGCCATCTCGTTGCCGGGAATCGCCGGCATCGGCGGCATCCACTTGTAGGTGCCATTGCGGATCAGCACGTCGGGCCCGCCCGCGCCGATGGCCATGGCCTTGACGCGCACTTCGCCCGCCTGCGGCTGCGGCAGCGGAAGCTCCACGAGTTGCAGAACCTCGGGGCCGCCGGGTGCCTGGAGCTGGATCGCCTGCATGGTGGTGTGCATCAGCGCTGCCCGTCGTGCACGGCCACCTGCTCCTTGGCGAGGCCGCCCAGGCGGGCGTGCACCCGCCCTCCCGTGCCCATCACCAGCGCGAACAGGATCTCGTTCGGCCGCGGCGCATCCTGGATGCCGACCTCTATCGAGTTGTAATGGCTGCGCACGTACGCGGCGTGGATGTAGTGCAGCGGCACCATGAGCCGGTAGCCCGTGGCGGCCACCGCCTTGGCCGAGGGCACGATCGCCTTCGGCTCGCCGAGCACGTGGCGCATGGCCCAGCCCCCGGCTTCGTGCCAGACGGCGCCGTGCTCCAGCTCTCCGTTCACGCCCACGATCGCGGCCTTGCTGTAGACCTCGACCTTGTCCCGGCCCAGCACCTCGACCAGCTCGTTGGCCAGCAGCGTGCCGAGCGATCGCAGCTCGGCCATGAAGGGCATCAGGTCCGGCTCGTAGCGGCCTGCATAGGGGTTGTGGATGACCGCGCAGGCGGCCGCCAGCCTGAGCGGCGTCGCGGCCGGCGGACCGCCCTCGTGGTAGATGGTTTCGATGGAAAGACTGCGCTTGCGGATGTCGATCAGGGACATGGAAGGGTCCTCATTGCTTGGGTATGTGTGCATCGTTCACCACGGTGGTCCACCGCTTGAGTTCGGCGGCCACCATGGTGGTCATTTCTTCGGGCGTGCTGCCGCGCGCTTCGCCGCCCATCTCTTCGAGCCGCACGCGCACGCCCGGCGCCTGCAGCGCCTTGAGCGTCTCGGCACGCAGGCGGTCGACCACCGGGCGCGGCGTGCCCGCGGGCGCCATGAAGCCGGCCCAGGAGCGCACGTCGTAGCCCGGCACGCCCTGCTCGGCCACCGTCGGCAGCTCGGGCATCACGCTCCAGCGCTGCGCGCCGGTGGTGGCCAGCGCCCTGAGCTTGCCGGCCTTGATGTGGGCCAGCACGGCCGTGGGCGGCGCGATGATCATCGGCACCTCGCCGCCGAGCAGCGCCGCGACCGAGGCCGCATCGCCGCGGTAGGGAATGTGCAGCATCTCGACGTTGGCGCTCTTCACCAGCAGCTCGCCGGCAAGATGGTGGGTGGAGCCGATGCCCGCCGACCCGTACGACACGCCGCGCGCATCGGCCCGCGCCGCCGCAAGCATCTCGGCCAATCCGCGATAGGGCGAATCGGCCCGCACCACCAGCAGGAACGGAAAGTAGGTGATGGTCGAGACCATCTGGAAGTCCGACACCGTCTGGTAGGCGAGCTTGTTGTAGAGCGCGCCGGCCACCGCATGGCCGCCGGTGGCCAGCAGCAGCGTGTAGCCGTCGGGCTTGGCGCGCGCCACCGTTGACGCGGCGATGGTGCCCCCCGCGCCGGTCTGGGCCTCGACCACGAAGGGCTGCCCCAGTCCCTTGGCCATTTCCGTGCTGACCACCCGCGCAATGGTGTCGGCGTTGCCGCCGGCCGCAAAGCCCTGGTAGATCTTGATCGGCTTGTCCGGGAAGCCCTGGGCCAGGCCGTGAAGGGGTGCCGCGCAGGCCAGGGTCAGGCCTGCGGCGACGAGCAATCGTCTGTGCCACATGGTTTGTCTCCAATGTTGTGGAATGAAGGCCGCGGCTTGTGCCGCCGCGGTCCGGGCGCTGGGCCTTTGGGCTTCAGTCCTGCTGCACGATCGGGTTGCGCAGCACGCCGATGCCTTCGATCTCGACCTCGCACACGTCGCCCGGCTTCATGAAGCGCGGCGGCTTCTTGCTCCAGCCCACGCCGGCCGGCGTGCCGGTGGCGATGACGTCGCCGGGCGTGAGCGTGAAGATGGTCGACGCGTAGCTGATGAGCTTCGGAATGCTGAAGATCATGTGGCCCGTGTGGCTGCTCTGCACCACTTCGCCGTTGAGCCGGGTCTCGAGCTTGAGCGCGCGGCCCGGCGCGATCTCGTCGGCCGTCACCATCCAGGGGCCGAAGCCGCCGGTCGATTCGAAGTTCTTGCCCGAGGCGATCTGCTTGGCATGGAACTGCCACTCGCGCACGCTGCCGTCGTTGTAGCAGGAGTAGCCCGCCACATGGTCGAAGGCATCCGCCTCGGCGATGTTGCGTCCGCCCTTGCCGATGATGACGGCGAGCTCGCCTTCCCAGTCGAGCGATTCCGACACGTGCGGCCGCACGATCGGCTGGTTGTGCGCGCACTGCGAACGCCACACGCGCAGGAAGATCGGCGGCTGCTCCGACAGTTCGCGCTGCATGCCGGCGGCCAGCACCTCCTGGTGATGGTCCATGTAGTTGCGCACCGCGCACACGATCTTCTCGGAGCGCGGGATCACCGGCAGGAAGGTGATGTCGGCCAGCTTGGCCGCGATGGGCAATCCTTCGACATGCTGCGCCGCCTGCAGGTACTCGCCCGAGGCGATGTAGTCGACCAGGCCCGCATGCTGGGGGCGCGCCTTGCCGAGATCGACGACGCCGTCGCCGACGACTGCGCCCCAGGTTTCACGGCCTTGATGGACAAATGACAAAAGCTTCATGGGAACTCCGGTTGAAATGCGGGGATTGGGAAAAGGCGGGCGCGTCAGGCGGCAGGCGCCGTCGGTGCACGCGACTCGAACTGCGCCTGCCACTGCGCGAGCGGCATGAAGGTCGGGTCCCGGCGGCACGCGGCTTCGGTCTCGCGCATGAGCGTCTCGTCGTCCTTCGACAGGTCGAGCGGATCGCCATGCGGCTGCGCGATGTAGAACGGCGTGTCGACATAGATCTCCACCGTGTTGCCTTCCGGGTCCAGCATGTAGACCGAGAGCGCGTTGCCATGGTTCAGGCCGCGGATGCTGGTGGCGCCCCTGGCCTCGGCGCGCGCGGAAATGTCGCGCAGGTGCTGAATGCTCGGCACCACGAAGGAGATCTGCATCACGGTACTGAACGTCGCCTCCGCCGGCCGGCCCGAGGCCAGCACCAGCTGGTGATGCTGGTCCGGGCTGGCGCTGGTGAACACCAGCTGGTTCCTGAAGGTGCGGCCTTCGCCGCGGTCGGTGATCGTGAGGTCGAAGGTCTCGGTGTAGAAGGCCACCATCCGCTCCAGGTCGGTGACGAAGATGCCGAAATGCGATGGCGTGGGTCGGGCGACCTTGAGCATGCTGTCTGTCTCCAGTGACGGGGTCTCGCGCCCCTACGATTGCGCGGCCTGGGCCGCCTTGAGCGCGGCGATCACGTTGCGCTGCGTGCTCAGGATGTGCTCCTCGAGCAGGGCGCAGGCCGTGTCCGTGTCGCGGCGCAAGGTGGCGTCCATGATCTTCTTGTGCTCGTTCGACTTGCGGCGCGCGGTCTTCCTGTGGCGCGCGGAAAACCGCCGGTAGCGCTCGGCCTGGTCGAACAGGCTCGCGCCCCAGACGCGCTGGCGCAGCGAGGGGCAGGCGGCCAGCAGCGCGAGGTGGAAGGCGCGATGCAGCTGCGACCAGTCGTTGTCGAGAATGACCGGCCCGTCGCTCAGGCGGGACTCGACCTTTTCCAGCCGGTGGTACGCGGCCAGGATGTCGGCCTCCCAGGCGTCGTCGCCGTGGGCAATGGCTTCGCGCAGCGCCGGCACGTCGAGCATCACCCGCATGCGCGTGATGTCGGCCAGGTCGTCTTCGGAGATCGGCGCCACGCGAAAACCGCGGCGCTCGTCGGCGCGAACGAGCCCTTCCTGCGCCAGCCGGCTCAGCGCCTCGCGCAGCGGACTGCTCGAATAGCCGTAGGCGGACTGGAGTTCGTCGAGCTTGAGCTTGGCGCCGGCTTCGAAGGTGCCGGCCAGGACGTCCTGCCGCAAGCGGCTGAAGGCCTGCTCGACCAGCGGCGGCTCGTAGGCGGGGGAGATTTCTTGTTTGTGCATGGAATGTATTTTATGCATAAACTCTGCTTTCCTGAACACGGACATCCACATGACAACACACGGCACTTCGACCCACGGCATCCGCCTGCTCGGCATTTCCGGAAGCATCCGGCGCGAATCCCATTGCACCGCGGTGCTTCGCAGCCTGCAGCCGCTGCTGCCCGAGACGGCATCCATCGAGCTCTTTCCCCTGGACGACATTCCGCTCTACAACGCCGACCTCGATGGCGATGCGCCGCCCGCGGCCGTAGCGCGGCTGAAGACCGCCATTGCGCAGGCCGATGGCCTGGTCCTGTGCTCGCCGGAATACAACTACGGGATGCCCGGCGTGCTGAAGAATGCCATCGACTGGGCCTCGCGGCCCGGCTTCGCTTCCCCGCTCAAGGGCAAGCCGGTCCTGATCGCGACCGCCTCGCCGGGCACCGCGGGCGGGGTGCGCGCACAGGCGCAGATCCGCGACGCGCTGGCCGCCACGCTGGCGCGGCCCGTGGTCCGGCAGCACGTCGCCATCGCGAACGTCGGCACGCGGATCCGCGATGGCCGGCTCGTCGACGGATCCACGCTCGACTTCCTGCGCGTGGCGCTCGCCGACCTGCTGCAGGAAATTGCATGGCTGGACAATGCCGCGTCGCGCTCGGCGGGCCAGGGTTGAAGAAAGCATCGGCACCATGGACTCGATCCCGGCTCAGCCGGCGCGCCTGGCGCCCAGCAGCACGAACAGCATGGTCGCGGGCTTGTCGCCGAGGTTGCGCCATGCATGCCGGTTGCCGTGCTGCACGGCAACGTCATGCTGGCGAAGCAGCACCTGCGCACCGTCGTCGAGTTCGAGCGTGATCTCCCCGTCGAGCACGATGTCGTAGTCGATGCTGTCGGTGGTGTGCATGCCGGGGTGATCGGGCTCGAAGGTCTCGGCCAGGCCGGGGACCAGGCGGCCGAACTCGGCGCCGAAGGCGGCCGCGTCGAAGTCGGCGCGCATCATCACCGCATCGGGCGGGAATGTGACCATCATGAGCCGAGTCCCGCCGCTGGCAGGCGCGAAGCCCGCCTCGCCCGTGCGGTCGACCGCAGCGCCGGCACCCACGGTGTCGGTGGACTCCGTGGCCCACAGCAGCGCCGCGGCAAAGCCGGGCACGGTCGTGAACTCGACGCTGCGCGGCGCCGCGCCGTCCGAAAGAAATTTCGCCTTGCCGTCGGCGCCCGTGCCTGCCACCACGCGTCTGATCTTCATGGCGCGCTTTCAGGGATTGATGACGAAGTTGCTGAAGCCGCCGTTGCGGCTCGCGATGCCCGAGATCGCTTCGTTGACGCGGTCCAGCGGATAGCACACGTGCTCGAACACCGAAAGGTCGAGCGTGCCGGCCTCTGCCATGTCGGCCATGTCCTGTCCCTCGCCGGCGGTGAACCAGGCCGAGCCCTCGATGCTCTGCTGCTCGTCCATCATGGTGTGCAGGTCCATGCCCACCATGCCTGCGATGGCGCCGACGTTGAAGGCGCGCCCGCCGCGCTTCAGGGCGCGCACGCCCTGCTGGAAGGCCTCGTGCGGCGCGCCGGGGCCCAGCGCGTCGATGAAGGTGTCGACACCCAGCCCGTCCGTGCGCGCCTTGGCCCAGGCGTCGATCGCCTCGCCGTCGGCATTGGAAAAGACCTCGATGCGATCGGGCGCGAGCGCCTTGACGCGCGCCAGCAATTCCCGGTTGCGCCCGGTGCCGAGGATGCGCGTGGCACCCATGGCCAGGCCGAAAAGCGCACCACCGATACCGAGCGTGCCGCTGATGCCGTTGATCAGCACACTCCGGCCGGGGCCGACCTGCGCCTTGCGCATCGCCGAGTACATCGTGCCCAGGTAGCCGAAGCGCGCCGCCTGGTTGAAGCTCACGTTGTCGGGCAGCTTCACCAGCGCGTACTGCGGGGCAATCATGTATTCGCACAGGCCGCCGTACGGGTAGTTCTTGTAGAGCTTGAGCGAGTTCTGCGAGAAGCCGAAGTAGCCGCTGAACGCGTAGTGCGTGCAGTTGACGAGGTCGCCGTTGCGGCAGGCGCGGCAGCCGCCGCAGTAGAGACTGGGATTCACGTAGACGCGATCGCCCGGCTTCCACGTGTGCACGTGGGAGCCGACCGCCGTCACCTCGCCGGCCGGGTCCAGCCCGAAGACCGCAGGCAGCGGCGGCAGCGGCAGTTCCGGAAACCAGGTCGTCCAGTTGGCCAGGATGTTGCCCAGGTTGGGCACGATGCCGCAGGCACGCACCCTCACCTGCACGTCGTTGGCAGCGGGCTGCGGAATCGGCAGTTGCTCGACCTCCATCGGGGCGCCGACCTTGTGCAGTCGGGCGGCTTTCATCGTCGTCATGGTGTCTCCTTGCTGATGGGTGTGTAGATGCACAAAGCTCGTTTTATGCATTCTTTTCGACCCCGCGGCACGGCGCCATCAGTGATAACCCTTTGCGCACGGAATAACGTTTTATGCACAATCTTTAAATTCATGCATTCGATACAGCCCATGCTCCAACAGAACCCGGAACCCGTCGACGTGGCGGTCATCGGCTTCGGCCCCGTCGGCGCGACGCTTGCCGCACTGCTCGGCCAACGCGGCCTGCGCGTCGCGGTCTTCGACAAGTCTCAGCAGATCTACCCGCTGCCGCGCGCCTTCGCGCTCGACCACGAGGCGCTGCGCGTGTTCCAGGAAATCGGCATCGCCGGCGGGCTGGCGCCGCACATGGCGCCCTACCGTCCGACGATCTACCAGGGAAGCGACGGCGAACCCATCCAGCACTTCGACATGGGGCCTGCGCCGTATCCGCTGGCGTGGGCGCCGTCGTACACCTTCAACCAGCCGGCGCTGGAAGCCTCGCTGCGCGAGGCCGTCGGCCAGCTCCCCGGCGTGTCGGTCCATCTCGGGCACGAGGTGCTGCAGCTGAGCCAGTCGCCGGGCCATGCGCTCGTGGGCGTTCGCCGGCCCGACGGCGCCGAAGTGCAGCTGCGCGCGCGCTATGTCGTCGGCTGCGATGGCGGCACCAGCCCCACGCGCAGGCAGATGGGGCTGAAGCTCAAGAGCCTCGAGTTCGACGAGCCCTGGATCGTGGTCGACATGCACGTGGACGAGGACAAGCTCGACCGGCTGCCCGCCACCAATGTCCAGTACTGCCACCCGTCGCGGCCCTGCACCTACGTCGTCGGTCCGGGTACTCATCGGCGCTGGGAATTCCTGCTGCTGGCCGATGAGGCCGAACAGCGCGAAATGCCGCACGCGTCCATCTGGAAGCTGCTCGCCCCCTGGCTCACGCCCGCGGACGCGCGCATCTGGCGCGCGGCCACCTATCGCTTTCACGCGGTGGTCCTCGAGCAGTGGCGCCAGGGCCGCGTGCTGCTCGCGGGCGACAGCGCGCACCAGATGCCGCCCTTCCTGGCGCAAGGCATGTGCCAGGGTTTGCGCGATGCCGTCAACCTCGCGTGGAAGCTTCAATGGGTGCTCGAGGAACGCGCGCCCGAGCGCCTGCTGGACAGCTACGGCGACGAGCGCGGGCCACAGGTCGAGGACGTGACGGCGACGGTCAAGCGCCTGGGCCAGATCATCTGCGAACGCGACCCGGTGCGCGCCGCCGAACGCGACCGCCGCCTGCGCGAACAGCAAGGCGGAGAGGTGCGCATGCAGCTGCGCCAGAGCCTGCTGCCCGGCGTGCACCACGGCTTGATCGATCGCGACGAGTTGCCCGCGGGCACGCCCTTTCCCCAGGCCATGGGATGCATCGAACCCGGCGCCGCGCCGCAGATGATGGACGACCTGCTGCCGCACGGCTTCCTGCTGGTGTTGCGCCGTGCGCCCGATCCAGCCGCGCTGCGGGCCATGCGCGAGCCGGTAGCCGCCCTCCAGGCACAGGTGCTGTGCATCGATGCTGCGGCGGCGGCGCCCGGCATGGCAACGCTGGCCGAAGCCGACGGCATCCTTGCCGCATGGTTCGAGCGCCACCAGTGCGAAGCCGCGCTTGTGCGGCCGGATCATCTGGTCTACGGCGTGGCACGCAGCCTCGGGGAAGCGGCGATCCTGATGCAGCGCGCCTGCGGGGATCTCGGCACTGCGCTGAAACACACCGCCACCACGCTCCAGGAACCGACATGACCGAAGCTTCCACCACCCCCGCGCCTGCCGGCACCGAGGCGCTGTTGCTCGATCTCGAGGCGCAGCGATGCGACGCCATGAAGCGAGCCGATTTCGCGCGGCTGCGCGAGATCCTCCATCCCGCGCTCACGCATGTTCATGCCAAGGGCCAGATCGACGACTACGAAAGCTACTTCCGCTCGGGCGGCACGCATGTCGACTACCGGCAGATCGACCGCTCGGAACTGAAAGTCCGGGTGCTGAGCCGCACCGCGCTCATGACCGGCCGGCAGCTGCTCGTGGCCGTGCGCAAGGACGGCAGCGGCACCGTGCGCATCGACTCGCGCGTGATGCAGGTCTGGACCCAGCACGAAGGCCGCTGGCGCCAGTTGGCGTTCCAGACCACGCCGCTGGCCATGAGCGTGACCTGACCGCGCGGTCGCCGCCGGTCGGCGGCACCTCGGGGGGCCGGCTCATTTGTCGTCGTTCCTTCAGGTCCCCGCCAGCGACGTGTTCTGCATTTCGACCAGTGCGCGCAGCGCGGCCAGATACGACTGCGGGCCCAGGCCCTGGATCGTGCCCCTGACGGCCGGCGAGATGATCGAGTGCGCGCGCCAGGCTTCGCGCGCGGCGATGTTCGACATGTGCACCTCGATGGTCGGAAACGGCATGGCCTTGATCGCATCGTGCAGCGAAACGCCGTGCTGCGTGAGGCCGGCCGGATTGATCAGCGCCCCTTGCGCGTCGTCGATGTGCGCGTGCAGGAAATCGACCAGCTCGCCTTCATGGTTCGACTGGATCGTTTCGAGCGTTGCGCCAATTTCGCTTGCGAGCTTGTGCAGCTGCGCGTTGATCTCGGCCAGCGTGGTGGTGCCGTAGATGTGGGGTTCGCGGCGGCCGAACAGGTTGAGGTTGGGGCCGTGCAGGACGAGGATTTTCATGGAAGAAAAGCTTTTGTGGCTGGTGTCTATTTGCGGATGCGCGCCAGTTCGTCGCCGTAGAGCTTGACCATGGCGGAGTCGTAGCTGGCGGAAAAGCGCTCGACGACCGGTTTCGCGATCTGCCGCATGCGGGCCTGCTCGGCCGGCGCAAGCTCGTTGAACTGCGCGCCCTTGGCCTGGAGCTCGCCCACGGCCCTCTGCGCGGCCGCGCGGCTCACCTGGCGCTGATAGCCGCGGGCCTCGTCGGCGGCCTCGCGCATCATCTTCTGCTCCGCGGGAGTGAGCGAATCCCAGAACTTCTTGCTGACCAGCACGATGTTGGCCGCGTACACGTGGTTGGTGGCGCTCACGAACTTCTGCACTTCGAAGAACTTGTTCGAAAGAATCACCGAGTACGGGTTCTCCTGCCCGTCCACCGCCTTCGACTCGAGCGCGCCATAGAGCTCCGCGAAGGGCATCGGCACCGGGTTGGCCTTGAAGGCCTTGAAGGTCTCCAGGAACACCGGGTTGGGAATGACGCGGATCTTCAGGCCCTCCAGGTCTTCGGCCCGGGCGATCGGGCGCTTGCTGTTGGTGACGTTGCGGAACCCGAGGTCCCAGTAGCCCAGCGCGATCAGGCCCTTCTCCGGAAGCTTGGCGATCAGCGCCTGCCCCAGCGGGCCGTCGAGCAGCGCATCGGCCTGCGCGAAGTTGCCGACCGCGAACGGAAAGTCGACGAGCCCGAACTCCTTCACGATGCCCGCCAGCGAGGTGGTGGCCGGCGCCGACATCTGCTGCACGCCGCCCTGGAGCGCCGACTGCTGCTGCATCTCGTTGCCCAGCTGCGAGGCCGGGTACTCCTGCACCTTCATCCTGCCGCCGCTCTTGGCCGCCAGCAGCTCGGCAAAACGCTTCACGCCGAAGCTCACCGGATGGTCGGCATTGTTGAGGTGGCCGAAGCGAATGACGCGGTCCTGCGCCTCCTGCGCGAGCGCCGGAACCGCCAGTGCGAGGGCCAGGCCTGCGACGGCCAGCGAGCGATGAAGCATTCTCAAGATGATCTCCAGCAAAGTGATGCCGGCGCGATCTTAGGAGAAAAGTGGAGAATCATTTCCACTAGTGAAAACACTTGGCAAAAGAGCTAGAGTCGTGCCTGCCCCATCCTCCGGACGACATGACCGCCATACTCGAACGCAGCTTCAAGGTCCTTGAGCACCTGGCCGGCCACCCCGAAGGCCGCGCGCTCTCCGCGCTCTCCGCCGAGCTGCAGATGCCCCTGAGCGCCACCCATCGCCTGCTGAGCGAACTGATCCGCTGCGGCTACGTGCGGCAGGACCAGAGCCACGGCGACTACATGCTCACGATCAAGCTCGTGTCGCTCGGCCTGAGCTTCCTGAGCAACAGCGGCATCGTGGACGTGGCGCAACCGCTGCTCGACAGGCTCGCGGCCGAAGCGGGCGAACTGGTGCGGCTGGCGGTGGTCGACGGCGACGAGCTGACCTTCGTCGCCAAGGCGCAGGGCGCCACGCGCGGCCTGCGCTACGACCCGGACATGGGCCTGTCGGTCAACCTCTCGTGCAGCTCCGCCGGGCACGCCTGGCTGTCGACGATGACGGACGAACAGGCGCTGCAGCTGGTCGCCCGGCAAGGCTTTGGCAAACCCGAGGACTTCGGCCCCAAGGCACCGACCACCGTCAAGGCACTGCTGGTGTTCTTGCGCGCTGCGCGCAAGCGCGGCTTCGCGATGATCAACGAGGTGTTCGCGCCCGCCATGACGGCCATGGCCGCACCGGTGCGCAGCGGCAACGGCGCGGTGATCGGCGTCATCACCATCGCCGGGCCGCTGGTTCGGCTGACGGAAGAACGCATGCTCGAACTGGGGCCGGCCCTTCTTGCAACAGCCGAGGACGTGGCGCACGCCAGCGGTGCGTCGGCGCTCTTCAAGCGGCGCGCCTGATCGGGCCTGCGTCGACGGCCGCCCCTTCGCAGCGCCAGGCAAGGCCCATCTCCCCAGCATGCAAAGTCCACCAGCGCGGGAAAACCCGCATCTTCAATCGGCTTGTATATCGATACAGTAAACCGGTACAGTAAATCGATACACCTCGATCCTGTGCATCTGTTCGACACAAGACTGGAGACAAGCATGGTTTCGATTCCACGCCGCCAATTCGTGCATGCGGGCGCCGCCGCATCGCTGGCCGCACTTGCAGGATTTCCTGCCCTCGTCCGCGCGCAATCGACCATTGCGCTGCGCTTCTCCTCCTCGATGCTGGCGGACGACAACGCCGCCCACTACGTGTGGTGCCAGCGGATGCAGGCCAATCTCAAGGCGGCCGTGGGCGACGCCATCCGCATCGACTATTTCCCCAACAACCAACTGGGCAAGGAAAGCGACGTGGTGCAGCAGGTCAAGGTCGGTTCGGTCGACATGATGGTGACCGGCTCCTCCATCTTCGCCACCATCTCGCCCGAGATCGGCATGCTCGACCTGGGCTACCTGTTCGACAGCTACGCCCACGCCGGCAAGGCGCTCGAAGGCCCGGCCGGAGCAACGCTCAACGAGCTGCTGCAGAAGCGCTCGGGCTGCTCCATCCTGACCTGGGCTTCGCATTTCGGCGCGCGCAGCGTCTACACCAAGGCGCCGGTTAAGTCGCTGGCCGAGATCAAGGGCGTCAAGCTGCGCGTGCTGCCCACGCCGGCCTTCATCGAGACCTTCAAGCTGATGGGTGCGATCCCCACGCCCATTCCCTTCGGCGAGCTCTACATGGCGGCGCAGACCGGTGTGGTCGACGGCTTCGAGCACGATGCGGCCACGGTGCTGGCCAGCAAGCTCAACGAAGTGGTCAAGTCCTGCTGGCTCACCGAGCACCTGTTCAGCCCGATGGTGGTGGTAGTCGGCAAGCGCGGCATGGACAAGATTCCCGCCAGCCTGCGCCCGGCCTTCCTGAAGGCCGTCAACGATGCGACCACGCAGCAGCGCGCCATCGCGAGCGACAAGGGCAAGGCCGCGATCGAGGAGCTGCAGCGCAAGGGCGTGGCCTTCTTCCCGATGGCTGCGGCCGAACGCGCGACCGTGCGCAAGGAGATGGAAAGCAGGCTCTGGGCGGACTTCGCCAAGCAGTACCCCGCGACGGCGCCGCTCTTTGCCGCGGTCAACGGGGCGCGGGTCTGAGGCCATGACCGCGGTCGCTGCATCCTCGCTGGGCTTTCGCCACGACACCGTCTCGGGCGGGTGGCTCCGCGCACTGAACCGCTGGACCGAGATCCTGTCGGCCGTCGTGCTCGCGACCGACGTGGTCGTGGTCTTTCTCTCGGTCGTGTTCCGCTACTTCCTGCACGACCCGGTGGACTGGGCCGAGGAGATCGCGCGTGCGCTGATGATCGTGCTGGTGTTCTTCGGCGCCGCCACTGTGCTCGCGCGCAGCCAGCACGTGGGCATCGACCTGTTCCGCCACCTGCTGCCGGCGCACTGGCAGCCCGCACTGATGCAGGTGAGCCACTGGATCATCGCCGGGGTGGCGGCGAGCCTGCTCCTCTCGTCGACGCTGCTGCTGGTGGACACCTACGAGCAGACCACGTCCATCGGCCTGCCGCAATGGCTCTATGTCTATCCGGTGGTGATCGGCAGCCTGTTCATGACGCTGTTCGGCCTAGCCAATGCACTCAACGGTCCGCGCCGCGTGGTGCTCGGCACGCTGGCCGCGTGCGTGCTGCTGATGACGGCGATCTTCGGCTGGAACGCACTGGTGCCGCAGCACGCCATCCCGAGCGGCCTGCTGCTGGCGGCCGGCTTCATTGGCGGGCTGGTGCTGGGCGTGCCGATCGGCTTCGTGCTGGCCTTCTCGGCACTGCTCTACTTTCTCTCCGATCCGTCGCTGCCGATGCTGATCTATTCGCAGCAGGTCATGGCCGGGACCGACCATTTCGTGCTGCTGGCCATTCCCTTCTTCGTGCTGGCCGGCCTGCTGATGGAATCGAACGGCATGTCCTCTCGGCTGATCGAGTTGCTGCTGCGCATCTTCGGCCGCGTGCGCGGCGGGCTGGGGCTGATCACCATCAGTGCGACCGCCTTCTTCTCGGGCGTGTCGGGCTCCAAACTGGCCGACATTGCCGCGGTGGGCGGCATCGTGATGCCGGCGGTGCGCCGCACCAAACAGGACCCGAACGAAGCTGCGGGGCTGCTCGCCTGCACGGCGGTGATGGCTGAGACCATTCCGCCCTGCATCAACATGATCATCATGGGCTTCGTGGCCAACATCTCCATCGCCGGCCTCTTCATGGCCGGCCTGGTGCCCGCAGCCGTGATGGCGCTGGCGCTGGGCGCGCTGGCGATCATCGTCGGGCGCAAGATCAATCCCGACGATGCGTTCGAGAAGCGCACGCCGCTCCTGAAGCTGCTCGGCGGCGCGCTGGTCGCGATCGTCATGGTGGGCATGATCGGCAAGGGCGTGACCTCGGGTGTCGCAACCTCGACCGAGGTCTCGGCCTTCGCCGTGGTCTATGCGCTGGTGGTCGGCAGCCTGGCCTTCCGCGAGCTCAGCGCGCGCGCCATGGCGCAACTCTTCGTGCGTTCTGCTTCGATGGCGGGCGGCATCCTCTTCATCGTGGCGGCCGCGTCCAGCGTGTCCTTCGCGCTCACCATCGAGCAGATCCCGCAGCTGGTGTCGACCGCCATGATCTCCTTCGCGCAGCAGTACGGCAGCGTGATGTTCATCCTGCTGTCGGTGGGGATCATGATCGTCTTCGGCGCCGTGCTCGAAGGCGCGCCGGCGCTGATCATCTTCGGCCCGCTGCTGACGCCGATCGCGCAGCAGCTGGGCATCCATCCGCTG
The DNA here is from genome assembly GCF_030815975.1 of Variovorax paradoxus. Taxonomy (NCBI): domain Bacteria; kingdom Pseudomonadati; phylum Pseudomonadota; class Betaproteobacteria; order Burkholderiales; family Comamonadaceae; genus Variovorax; species Variovorax paradoxus. The sequence continues at coordinate 485,763 of NZ_JAUSXL010000001.1, read as the reverse complement.
CACTTCGGCACGGTGATGGTGATCGCGATGGGCCTGGGCCTGTTCGCACCGCCGATCGGCCTGGGCCTGTTCGCCACCTGCGCGATCACCGGCACCCAGGTCAAGGACGTGGCCCGGCCCATGATGAAATACCTGGCAGTGCTGCTGGTGACGCTGATCGTGCTGGTGCTCGTTCCGTCGTTCTCCTTGTGGCTTCCGAACCGGCTCGGGCTGTAGCCAGGAAGAAAACCGAATTCATGACCACCATCCAGGACGTCGCCCGCCATGCCGCCGTGTCGGTGAGCACCGTGTCCAACGTGCTCAACGGCCGCACCGACCGCATGCGTGCGGAAACCCTGGCGCGCGTCGAGACGTCGATCCAGGCGCTGCAGTTCCGCCCCAGCAAGCTGGCCCAGCAGCTCAAGACCGGACAGACGCCGCTCCTGGGCCTGCTTGTGCCATCGATGGCGAACCCGATGTACGGCTACATCGCGCGCGAGATCGAAAGCGTGGCGCAGGAGCGCTTCGGCTTCAGGCTCCTGATCGGCAGCACCTACCGCGACCGGGAGAAGGAGAGCGCGTTCTTCGAGGACCTGCTGGCACACGGCGTGCGGCGCGTGATCGTGATCTCCTCGCTGGCCGACGAGCGCCACTTCGAGTCGGCGGTGGAGCGCGGCATGGCGGTGGTGAGCTACGACCGTGGCGCGACGCCGGGCAAGCCTTCGAAGGTGGGCCACGTGATGCCCGACAACTTCGAGGCCGCGCGCCTGGCCACGCAGCACCTGATCGACAAGGGCCACCGGCGCCTGGCCTTCGCCACCGTGGCCGGCATGACCATGAGCCGCAGCGCCAAGATCGACGGCTTCTTCGCCGCCGCCGAGGCCGCGGGCCTGCGTGCCGGCGCGCAGGTGCTCGACGGCGGCGCGCTCAACGAATACGGCGACTCGGTGATCGCCGAGGTCGGCCGCGCGACCGCTCTGCAGATCGCGGGCCTGCCCGAGCATCCGACCGGCATCGTCGCCCTCAACGACCTGATGGCGCTGGGGTTGATGGCGGGCCTGCGCGAAGCCGGCCTGCGCGTGCCGGAAGATGTTTCGGTGGTGGGCATCGACGGCCTGTTCCTCGCGACCGTGTCGAACCCGATGCTAACAACGGTGCAGCTGCCGGTGCGCGAGATGGCGCGCGCCATGGTCGAGCGCGTGATGCAGCACCCGGGCGAGGCCGGCGAGGACGAGCGCGAGCAGGTCTTCACCAGTGTCCAACTGATCGAGCGCGAGTCCGTCGCGCCGCCGCCCGCGGCCAGCCAGCCCCGCATCGCAAGAGGAACCAAGCCCGAGAAGGCAGCCCCATGACGACCGTTTTCGTGACCCACCCGGCCGACAAGCTGGCGCAGTACTTCGGCCCCAAGGCCACCCAGGCGCTGGAGGCGATCGCCGAAGTGCGCTTCAATCCCGAGGCGCACGAGCTCTCGACCCCCGAGCTGGTGGCCGCGGCGCAGGGCTGCGATGCGCTGATTGCGTACCGGCAGACGCCCGGCCCCGAATCGCTCTTTCGCGACTTGCCGCAGCTGGCCGCCTTCGTGCGCTGCGCGGTCGACATCCGCACCGTCGACGTCGAGGCCGCGAGCCGCCACGGCGTGCTGGTGACGCAGGCCAGCCCGGGCTTCGTGCCCGCTGTTGCCGAGTGGATCGTCGCCGCGATGGTCGATCTCGCCCGTGGCATCGGGCGCTACACCCATGCCTACCACCGCGGCGAGCCGCCGGCGCCCTTCATGGGCCGGCAGTTGCGCGCCTCGACGCTGGGCATCATCGGCTTCGGCGCCATCGGCCGTTACCTGGGCGATCTGGCGCAGGCCTTCGGCATGCGCGTGCTGGTCAACGATCGGCTGCCGATCGAGAAGCAGGCGATGCGCGAGCAGGTCCCGTTGCCGGTGCTGCTGGCGCAGTCCGACTTTGTCGTCTGCCTGGCGCCGGCCAACGGGCAGACCGAGAAACTCATGAACGCCGAAGCCTTCGCGGCCATGAAGCCGGGCGCCTTCTTCATCAATGCCGCGCGCGGCGAACTGGTCGACGACGAGGCCCTGCTCGCCGCGCTCGAATCCGGCCAGCTGGACGGTGCTGCGCTCGACGTCGGCCGCGCGCCCGACCAGATGCCCACGCCGGCGCTCGCGCGCCATCCGCGCGTCGTGGCCACACCGCACATCGGCGGGCTCACGCTGCCGGCGGTGGAGCACCAGGCGCTGGAGACCGTGTCCCAGATGGCCGCACTGATGCGCGGCGAGATGCCGCCCGGCGCCGTGAACGCGGCGCATGCCACGCGGATTGCCCAATGGAGGCTTGCCGCATGACGAATCCTCCCATTGCCTACGCCGGCGCCTGCGATTGCCACGTCCACATCTACGAAGACGCCTGGCCCCTCGCGCCCACCGCGACCTTCAAGCCGCCGCATGCGCCGGCCTCGGCCTACCGCGAAGTGCAGCAGGCGCTCGGCCTCACGCGCACCATCGTGGTCCAGCCCACGGGCTATGGCTTCGACAACCGCTGCACGCTGTCGGCGCTGGAGCACCTGGGCCCCGAGGCGCGCGGCATCGCGGTGGTGCCGCCCGAGGTGGCCGGCGACGAGCTCGAGCGCCTGCACCGGGCCGGCATCCGCGGCGTGCGCTTCATGATGCTGGCAGGCGGCCTGCTGCCTTGGCCCAGCCTGGAAAACATGGCCGCACGCATCGCGCCGCTCGCCTGGAACATCAACCTGCAACTCGACGGCCGTGCGCTGCCGCATCACATGGCCATGCTGGAGCGCCTGCCGGGCCGCTTCGTCATCGACCACATCGGCAAGTTTCTCGGACCCGCTGCGCTCGACGGCGAGGCCGTGGGCGCGCTCTGCCGCCTGCTCGACAAGGGCAACTGCTGGATCAAGCTGGCTGCGCCTTACGAGAGCTCGAAGAGCGGCCCGCCTGCGTACGCCGATGTGGTGCCACTCGCGCAGCTTCTGGCCCGGCGCTATCCCCAACGCTGCGTGTGGGCCAGCAACTGGCCGCATCCCAACGTCAAGCCCGAACCCTCCAACGCAGCCTTGCTGGACTGGGCACTGGCGCTTTGCGACAGCGAGCCCGCGCGCCGCGCGCTGCTGGTGGACAACCCGGCCGAGCTCTACGGCTTCGACACGTAGAGGAACGGCCCTTCCGGCGCGCGCAGCACGCGAATCCGCAGGATTCGCCGCGAAGTGCGCAAATTTGCACAGGATCCGCCACGGCCCTCCTGCGCGAAGTACCGCATTTGCCGGCGCGCGCTTGTAGGATCGCCGCCATCCCGGAAAGCATGCCCATGCGGCCAGCACCCCACCATTTCCCATCCGCCTCGCATCGAATGAAGCAAATCTGCGTCCATTGGCGTTCGAGCGTCGTCCACGACGAAGACGACGAGCACTGCGACGACGGCCTTTGGGTGCCTGCAACCCCGTCGGCGCAGAGGGAGGCCCGGGTGATCTGCGAGGTGCAGAACGCGATCCACGGGCCCGGGTCGCACTGGATCGAAGAGCGCGAGGCTCTTCTCATGTGCTCCGCCTGAGCCGCGCACGCAGGTCTACTGCGAACTTTCGGCCTCAAAAAAAATCTTCGCGCGGCGCTACAGTTCGCTGTCGATTTTCCGCAGCCTCGTTCGTCGTGCCAGTGGAGGGTCGTCCTCTGCACTTCAGGAGAACACAGCCATGGCTACCAACACCGTCCGCCTGCACCGCGTACTGCGCACCCCGCCCGAGCGGCTCTACCGCGCCTTCGTCGAGCCCGGCGCCTTCGAGCGCTGGCTGCCGCCATTCGGATTCACCGGCAAGGTCCACAGCATGGACCCCGTGGTCGGGGGTGCCTGGCGCATGTCCTTCACCGCCTTTGGCAGCGGCCACAGCCACTCGTTCGGCGGGAAGTACCTTGAACTGGTGCCTGGCCAGCGCATTGCCTACGACGCGAGCTTCGACGATCCCAACCTGCCGGGCACCATGAAGACCACCGTGACGCTGACCCCGGTGTCCTGCGGCACCGAGATGTCCGTGGTGCAGGAAGGCATTCCCGACGTGATTCCCGCCGAGATGTGCTACCTGGGCTGGCAGGAATCGCTTGTCGCGCTGGCCCAGCTGGTCGAACCGGACATCCCGGGCTGAAGGAGCCGGCGCTCAATCGCCCGGAATGTGCGGCGGATTCAGCTGCACGGCCTTGGCCGACTTCTTGCGCAGCCTGATGTTGAGCATCTCCACGGCCAGCGAGAACGCCATCGCGAAGTACACGTAGCCCTTGGGCACGTGGTGTCCGAAGCCCTCCGCGACAAGAACCACGCCCACCACCACCAGGAAGGCCAGCGCCAGCATCTTGATGGTGGGATGGTTCGAGACGAAGCGGCCGATCGGGCCGGCAAAAAGCATCATGAGCAGCACGGACACGATCACCGCGGCAATCATGACCCGCACGTCGTCCACCATGCCGACCGCGGTGATGATCGAGTCCAGCGAGAACACGAGATCGATGACCATGATCTGCAGGATGACCGACACGAAGGTGGCCTTGACGGCGCTGGGCTTCTCTTCGTGTCCGCCCTCCAGCGACTGATGAACCTCGCTCGTGCTCTTCCAGATCAGGAACAGCCCGCCCAGGATCAGGATCAGGTCCCGCCCCGAAATGTCCTTGCCGAGCACCGAGAAAAGCGGGGCGACCAGGCCCACGATCCAGGCAAGCACCAGCAGCAGCCCGATGCGCATGAACATGGCCATGAACAGCCCGACGCGGCGCGCAAGTTCGCGCTTGGCGGCCGGCAGCTTGTCGACCAGGATCGAGATGAAGATGATGTTGTCGATGCCCAGGACGAGTTCGAGCGCGGTCAGGGTCGCAAAGGCGATCCAGACCTGGGGATCCGTCAGCAGTTCAAGCATGGAAGATCTTTCGGCACGGCAACGCCGGCAAAAAAAACAGAAGTGTTGGACGCAGGAGTGAAGTCTGCCACGCGTCCTCCGGACGCTTTTCGCGTGACATCTTGAAATGTTCTTCACCGAAGCGATGTGTGCGATCTTGCGCGGCCGAACGTTGGAAGAGGCATCGGGAGCATTCCCATATCTCAGGAGACGAGATGACCTTTACTCGAACCGTTCTCAAGCTGGCTCTCTCGGGCACGATTGCCGCAGGCGCCCTTCTCGGCGCGGCCGCCGCCACCGCGGGCACCAGCTGGTCCATCGGCGTGTCGCTGCCCGGCGTGGTGGTGAGCGAACCGGCACCGGTGTACTACGAACCCGCGCCGGTGTATTCGCGGCCGGCCCCTGTCTACTACCAGCCGGCGCCGCCAGTGCGCTACCAGCCTCCCTCCTACGTTGCACCCGCGCCCGTCTATTACGAGCCGGGACCGAGCTGGGAAGAACGCCGCGCGGAGCGCCGTGAATGGCGCCGCCGCGAATGGGAGCGCCGCGAGCACTACCGCCACTATCGTGAAGACCGGGACTGATCGCAGTCGCACGAGCGGCTACAGTCGCCCTCGATGCCACTCAATTCTCGAGGAGCGGATATGCAGATTCGCAGCGCTGCGGCTTCCGATGCCGATGCCGTTCATCGCCTTCTCTCGGCCAACGGATGGGCACACCGGATCGCCGATGTCGAGCACCTCGGCCGGTTGATCTCGGCGTCGCAGCAGGCGGTGATTGCGTTGGCAGATGGTGACGAGATCGTCGGATTTGCACGCGCCACCGGCGATGGCATTTCGAACGGATACCTGTCGATGGTCGTGGTTGCCGAGCCGTTCCGCCGGCAGGGCATCGGGCAAGCGCTGGTCCGGCACATCCTGGGTTCGGAGACGGACATCACATGGGTGCTGCGGGCCGGCCGGCCGGGTGCCGCCGAGTTCTTTGCCAAGCTGGGCTTCAGCCCCTCGCCCGTTGCGATGGAGCGGCCGCGCAGCCAGCCTGCGGGCGAGTAAACGGCCTACAGGCGACTGCGGGCGAGGCTGATCAGCACGGGCTGCGCGAGGCCTACGGTGTTGCTCGAAGGAGCACGCATGGCACGCGAATCCACTCTCTCGATCGACGGCTTGACCCTTTCCTACCGCTCTGCCGGCGATCCGCGATCGCCGTGGCTGGTCTTGCTGCATGGCTGGCCGCAATCGAAATCGATCTACGACCCGGTGCTGGGCGAATTGGGAAAGGATGCCCATGCCGTCGCCTTCGACCTGCCCGGCATCAGCGGATCGCTTGGCGTGCCGGCTCCATCGCCGTGCGAGCTGCATGAACTCGCCGGCCTTCTGCTGCGCGCGGCCGAATCGCTGGGCGCGCATTCGATCGTGTTTGCGGGCGTGGACATCGGCGGCATGCTCGCCTTTGCAGCGGCCCGCGAGCACGGCACGCGCATCGCGGGCGCGGTGGTCATGAACACCGTCATTCCCGGCGTCGCGCCATGGTCGAGGCTCATTGCCGATCCCCGCATCTGGCACTTCGCGTTTCATGCGATACCGCAGCTGCCCGAACAGCTGGTGAGCGGGCGCGAGCGCGCCTATTTCGACTACTTCTACGACCTGCTCGCGGGCGACAGGCATGCGTTGACGGACGAGATCCGAAACGACTGGACGCGTGCCTATGAACGGCCCGAAGCATTGAAGGCCGGTTTCGATTGGTACCGGGCGCTGGAGAAAGCCGCGCAGCGCAACGCGCAGCCGGTCCGCATCGACACGCCCCTCCTGTACCTGCGCGGCGACGCCGGCGGCCGCGACATCGATGACTATGTGGAAGGCCTGCGCCAGGCCGGCGCCGCGAATCTGCGATCGCGGCTCATTCCCGGCAGCGGCGAGTACCTTCCTGTCGAAGCACCCGCTGCGACGTGCGAGGCGCTGCGGGCATTTCGCGCTGAACTCGGGCATGCGGCCTGATCGGCACATTGCTTTTCCGGAGACCTTCATGCAACCAAGAATCACCGTCATCACTCTCGGCGTCGAAGACCTCGAAAGAGCCGTCGCCTTCTACCGCGACGGGCTCGGTCTGCCCACTGACGGCATCGTGGGCGAGGAATTCGAAAACGGCGCCGTCGCCTTCTTCGACCTGCAGGACGGGCTCAAGCTCGCCGTGTGGCCGCGCTCGAGCATCGCGGCCGATGCCGGCCTTGCGCTGCGCGCGGGCGGGCCGCTTGAATTCACCCTGGGACACAACGTCGCGTCGAAGACCGAAGTGGACGCGGTGATGCAGCAAGCCTCAAAGGCCGGTGCCACCGTGGTGAAAACCGCGGCGGACACTTTCTACGGTGGTTACGCCGGCTACTTCATGGACCCGGACGGGCACCTGTGGGAGGCGGTCTACAACCCCCAGTTGCCGCCAAAAGGTTGAAGCTGCGCCGGCGCTTAGGCAATTCGGCCGCATCGCAATGCGCGTCGGCTGTGGAGGCCTTCGAGACGACAATCGAAGAAGCCCAGTACGAAACCACAGCCACCACCATGCCCCGCCTCGACGACCCTCTTCACGACGCCGAGATCGGCTCCCGCGACAGCACGCTCGACACCACCCGGATCGACGACGTGCGCATCGGGGCCGTCCGCCCGCTCATCACCCCTGCCTTGCTGCAGGAACGCGTGCCCGTGCGCGACAACACACTGGCGTTGGTCGAAGGCAGCCGCGCGGCGATCGCCGACGTGCTGCACGGCCGCGACGATCGGCTGGTGGTCGTGGTCGGCCCATGCTCCATCCACGACCACGACCAGGCCATCGAATATGCACAGCGCTTGAAAAGGGTCGCCGATTCGCTGCAGGACGACCTGCTGATCGTGATGCGCGCCTATTTCGAGAAGCCGCGCACCACCGTGGGCTGGAAGGGCTACATCAACGACCCGCACCTGGACGGCAGTTTCGCGATCAACGAAGGTCTGGAGCGCGCGCGGCGCCTGCTGCTCGAACTGACCACGCTGGGCCTGCCGACCGGCACCGAGTTCCTCGACCTGTTGAGCCCCCAGTTCATTGCCGACCTGATCGCCTGGGGGGCCATCGGCGCCCGTACCACCGAAAGCCAGAGCCATCGGCAGCTGGCCTCGGGCCTGAGCTGCCCGGTCGGCTTCAAGAACGGCACGGACGGCAGCGTCAAGGTCGCGGCCGATGCCATCCTCGCAGCGCGCGCGCCGCATGCCTTCATGGGCATGACCAAGATGGGCATGGCCGCGATCTTCGAGACGCGCGGCAACGACGACTGCCACGTGATCCTGCGCGGCGGCAAGACGCCCAACTATTCGGCCGCGGACGTCGCGACCAGCTGCGAAGCGCTGCTCGCGAACGGCCTGCGGCCGCAGGTGATGATCGACGTCTCGCACGGCAACAGCAGCAAGCAGCACCAGCGGCAGATCGTGGTCGCCGAAGACGTGGCCGCGCAGATCGCGGCCGGCGAGCGACGCATCACGGGCCTCATGATCGAGAGCCATCTCGAGGAAGGACGGCAGGACCTGTTGCCCGGCGCTGCGCTGAAGCACGGCGTCTCGATCACCGACGCCTGCATCGGCTTTGCCCAGACGGTGCCGGTGCTCGAGGGTCTGGCTTTGGCCGTCAGGGCGCGGCGGCGCCTGTCGAAACCACAAGATTGATTTCAGCCTGAACGTGCCGCGGCCGATGGCTCGACGCGTGCTCTGCCGCCGCATTCGAGAGAGGAAAAATCAGGTGGCAAGATTCAGGTAAGGCACGCTGCAGCGCCGGGAGCGCATGGCAATCCGGTCAGGAACCCGGCGATGCACGAAGATCCCGTGCCAGCTCGCGCATGCAGGACAGGAACTGAGTCATCTCGGGCTGCCGCTCGCTGTTCCTCGCGACGACGCCGACCGGGCCGAACCAGTCGCCCAGCGGCAGCACGTGCACCACCCCCAGGGCACCCAGGTGTTCGGCCAGAGACCCTGACCAGACCGCGACGTAGTCCGTTTGCCGCAGCAGCGACTCGACGGTGATGACGGAGCCGGTTTCCACTCGCGGCCGGATCCCTGCGCCTCCCCGGTCGAGCAGCGCGGCGTCCAGGCGCGCCCGCATCAGCGTGCCTGGCGGCGGCATGATCCAGGGATACGAAAAAAGGTCGGCCCAGTACACCTTCTTCTTGCGCGCCAGCGGGTGCCGCAGCCCGGTGATCACCGCCATGGAGTCTTCGAACAGTACTTCGTGGGACAGCCCGGGACCGTAGGCCCGTGTGTCGAGGCTGCCCACGATCAGATCCAGTTCGCGCTTTTCGAGGCCGTCCAGCAGGGCGGCCAGTCCGCCTTCGGTGATGCGAACCGAAACATCCGGGCGGAGTGCCTGGAATGAAGCAATCGCCCTCGGAACGATGTCTGCAATTCCGGCGGTGACACTGCCGACGTGGATGCTCGGCGCGGCACCTTCTGCAATCGATTCGAGCTCCTCCTGCGTGCGGGCCACGTCGCCCAGCACTCGCACGGCCAGCCTGCGCAGGGCGTGCCCGGCGGAGGTCAGTTCGATCCTGCGGCCCCGGGTGACCAGTTTGACACCGGTCATGGCCTCGAGGTCGGTGAGCCAGTGCGACATGGCGGACTGGGTCATGTGCATGCGCATCGCCGCCTCGGACAGCGTGCCGCTCTCCTGAAGGATCAGGAAGCACTCCAGATGGCGCACCTTGAGGCGCCGGGCCCACTGGATCGTGTCGATGCCACTCATGAGTGTTTACTCATATTTTCATCAGAAAGCTTCATTTGAACTGATCCCGTCTTCCAGCAAATAATCGAAAGCAAAGGATCAATGTATGAATATTTTCTCATTTCGCACAGCGCTGTGCGTCCTGCTTCTGCCCACCGTGGCGCTGGGTTCGGGTGCTGCATGGGGCCAGTCGAACTGGCCGCAGAAACCGATCAGGCTCGTGGTGTCCCAACAGGCGGGCGGCAATACCGACTCGATCGCACGGCTGTGGGCAGACAAGGTCGGAAAGATCCTGAACGCCACCGTGGTGGTCGAAAACAAGCCAGGCGCCGGTGGCGCGATCGCAGCACAGGCCGTGATTTCCCAGCCGGCGGATGGCCACACGCTGTTCCTGGCCGGCGTTTCGCAGATGGTGCTCAACAAGTTCGTCTACAAACCGCTCGCGTACTCGCCCGAGAAGGATTTTGCGGGCGTGGCGTTGCTCACGACGGTGCCCTTCGCATTGGTGGCCAACCCGGAAGCCGGGTTCAAGACTTTCGACCAACTCAAGGCTGCGGCGAAAGCCCGGCCGAACGCCATCAATTTCGCCTCCTCGGGCAACGGCAATTCGACGCAGCTGGTCGTCGAAATGATGCAGAAGCAGACCGGCATCTCGATGACCCACGTGCCATTCAAGGGCGAGCCCGACGGAGTCATGGCCACCGCCGCCGGGCAGACCCAGGTCATGGCCCCGGTGCTGAGCACCGCACTGCCTCTGGTCAGGTCCGGCAAACTGGTGCCGCTGGTGGTGTTGGGAGGCGAACGTTCGGCGGACCTTCCGGGCGTACCGACGGCCGCCGAGGTGGGCCTGAGCGGCTTCGAAAACATCGGCTGGAGCGGCATCGCGGCCAAGGCGGGCACGCCCGCGGCGATCATCGAAAAGCTCCATGCGGCAACGCAACGCATGCTGGACGACCCGGAGGTCGTGCGCAAGCTCGGCGACATGCAGGTGCGCCCGATGAAAGGGCCATCCACCGAACTCCTGCGTCTGACCGTCAAGGACACGGCGCGGTGGCAGGAAGCCATTGGCGGCCTGGACCTCAACGTCAAGTAGCCCGAACCATGATGAAGAAATCGATGGTCGTGTGCCCCCAGCCGGAAGCAGCGGAGGCCGGCATCGACGTGCTGCGCGCCGGCGGCAACGCCGCGGATGCGGCAGTCGCCTGCGCCTTCGCGCAGACCGTGGTGGATCCGTTGATGTGCGGCATCGCCGGCTTCGGTACAGCCGTGGTGTATCGACCTGGTGCCGCCGTGCACGAGTACATCGATTTCCACTCGCCCGCGCCCGGCAAGGCGCGAGCCGAGATGTGGGCCGACCTGCTCGAAGGCGAAACCCGGGACGGCTTCGGCTTCACGATCCGCGGGAGGCACAACGACCTGGGCTATCAGTCGATGTGCGTGCCTGCAACCCTGCTCGGCCTCAGGGAACTGCATGCCGCGCATGGCCGCATGCCCTGGGATGCCGTGCTGCAACCCGCCATCGAATGGGCGCGCGAAGGCTTCTTTGTCCGGCCCGCGATGCACGCCTTCTTCACGGACAAGCCGCTCGCGGGCCGCGCCAGCAATCTGGAGCGCCTGCATTTCACCGAGAGCGGAAGAGATTTCTTCTGCCAGGCTGACGGAAGTCCGAAGCCCATTGGAACGCCGATGCGCAATCCCGACTACGCGCGCCTGCTGGAGCGGATCGCGCGGGAGGGCATCGACATCTTCTACAGAGGCGATGTAGCGCAGCAAATGGTGGAGCACCTCGCCTCGAACGGCGGGTTGCTCACGCTGGAAGACCTGGACTCGCTCGCCGTTCGGCGCAACAAGCCGCTCGAAGGCCGCTACCGCGATCGCCGCATCACCACCAACCAGCCCCCGGGAGGCGGGGCGATGCTGCTGGAGATGCTCAACATCCTCGAGAACTTCGAGCTGGGCGGCATGGCGCACAACAGCGCGGAATACATGCGCATCCTGTGCGAGGCCATGAAGCAAGCCACGGTCGACAAGGACCGCTTCATCGGCGACCCGCTGTTCGTCGACGTGCCGCTGGATCGCATCCTGTCGAAGGCCTACGCAGAAGAAGTGGCGCAGGCGATCAGGGCTGGCACGAAGATCAACGTTCCCCGCCTGGATCTCGGTCCGCCGCCGCCGCGCGACACCACCCACCTTTCGGTTGTGGATGCCGAGGGCAACTGCGTTGCCATCACCCATTCGCTGGCGATGCCCTCCGGTGTCATGGCGCCGGGGCTGGGCTTCATGTACAACGGCGGCATGGGCGTTTTCGATCCCCGGCCAGGACGCACCGGAAGCATCGCTGCGGGCAAGTGCCGGTTCACTTCATCGTGCCCGAGCATCGTCTTCAAGCAGGACCAACCCGAGATCGTCCTGGGCGCGCCGGGCGGCACGCAGATCGCCATGGGTGTTCTGCAGGCCATTCTGAACGTCATCGATTTCGGCATGGACATGCAGCAGGCGGTGTCGGCGCCGCGCTTCTCGTCGACCAGCAACTTCGTCGATGTCAGCAACCGCATTCTTCGTTCGGTGACCCGCGAACTCACGGAGAAATACGGCTACGAAGTGGTCCGCAATCCTTTCGGCTACACGATCGCCTGGGTCCATGCGATCCGTTTGGTGGACGGCCGCCTCGAAGGCGGCGCGGACCCCGGCCGCGACGGCGTGGCATACGCAGTTTGAGCCGGGTCGACGAGCGCGCAATGCGCAGCCCGTCCCCTCAGTTTCCGCTACCGACAGCTTCGGGCATTGCCGACGAGTGATGGTGGGCAATCAGCCATTGGCCGTTCACCCACTCGTAGACATAGGTGTAGCGGGCATGCACGCTCTTGCCGTCCTTGAACCTGAAGGTGTAGGTACCGACGTCCTGCGCCACGTTGCAGCCGATCCTGATGATGCGGTGGTCGACCTTGCCCTGCGGCGATCCCTTCAGGAACTTGACGAAATAGTCGCGAATCTCGGCCGGGTTGGTGCGCGGCGTGTTCGACACGGTCGGCAGCAGCACGCCGTCGACGGCATAGTTGGCGACCACCTTGTCGGCGTCCAGCGTGCGCAGCGAGTCGTTCCAGCGTTCGAACAGCGCCGCGATCTGCGGCTCGGTGGCCGGCGTGCAAGTCCCTGCGGCCGGTGCCTGCGCGAAGGCAGAAGCCGAGATGGCGAGAACCGCCGCCGTGGTTGCCGAAAGAGAAAGCGTACGAAGCACGTTCATGGAGTTTTCCTTTTTTTCAATGGAGAGTCGAATCACCGGCATCTGCGGTGCTGCATCGTTCTTGCGACGCAGGACTTCATTGTTCGGTTCGTCCCTGAACGCCAACTGCCGTGCGCCATGAACCCGGCGTGACACACAGATGAACATCGGATGAACCTGCTTCAGCCCAGCGCGGCATCCAGCCGGTAGCCGAGGCCACGCACCGTCTTCAGCAAGGCCACCGGATGGCCCTCGTCGATCTTGGTGCGCAAGCGCCGCACGTACACGTCGACGATGTTGGTCAGCGGATCCTCGTTCGTGCCCCACACATTGGAGAGGATCCGCTCGCGGCTGTAGACGCGGCCTGGCGCCGCCATCAACAGCTCGAGGAACGCAAGCTCCTTGGCCGTCAGCGGCACCAGCTTGCCGGCACGGGTCACCTCCATGCGCTCGCGGTCCAGCACGAGGTCGGCCACCTGCAGCGTGGTGGCCCTCGCGCGCTGCTCCCGCCCCCGTCGCAGCAAGGCCTCGATGCGCGCCAGGAGCTCCTCGAAAGCGAAGGGCTTGGTGAGGTAGTCGTCCGCGCCCAGGCGCAGGCCGCTGACCTTGTCCTCGGTGTTGCTCAACGCGGTGAGCATCAGCACCGGCACGTGGTGGCCTTCGGCGCGAAGAGTCTGGCACAGCTCCAGCCCGCTCAGGCCCGGGAGCATCAGGTCCAGCAACAGCAGCGACAGCTCGTTGCCGCGCACGAGTTCGAGGCCCTCGGGCCCCGTGCGCGCAAGCTGCACGCGGTAGCCCTCGGCGCTCAGGCCGCGCAGCAGAAAATCGGCCACGCGCGCGTCGTCTTCGACAACCAGGATGTTCATGTTTCTTGTGTCCGGATGGGCAAGTGGCACGGCAGTTCGATGCGCACCGTGGTGCCCTGCTGGGGAATGCTCTCGATCCCGATGCAGCCCTGGTGGGCCTGCACGATGGCCTGCGCGATCGACAAGCCGATGCCGGTTCCGTCGGCCCGGTGCAGGCGCGCGCGGCGGCCGCGCACGAAGCGATCGAACACCTGCGGCAATTCATCCGCATCGATGCCGATCCCCTCGTCGGCCACGGCCACCTGCACGCGGCCATCGACCCACTGCCAGCTCACTCGCACCGCCCCGCCGTTGCGCGAATAGCGCACCGCGTTGTCGAGCACGATCACGAGGGCCTGCCGCAGGCGATCGGCATCGGCCTGCAGCGTGACTGCGGGCAGGTCGGCGCGAGGTGCCTCGAGCTGAACGCGAACGTTGTGCCGCGCACCCAGCGTGCCGGCCATTTCGGTGGCGTCGCCCAGCAACTCCGACAGGTCGACCGTGCCGAAGCGCATTGCCAGTTGATCCGCCTCGGCGCGGGCAATCAGAAGCAGATCGTCGATCACGCCGGTGAGCTGCTTCACACCGCCCACGATGCGCGTCAGCGTCTCCCGGTATTCGGCCGAAGGCCGGTCCGCGCCGCGCAGCGCGATCTCCGCTTCGCCCCGGATGGCGGTGGCCGGGGTGCGAAGCTCATGGCTGAGATCGGCCAGGAGCTGGCGCCGCCGCTGATCGACCTGTTGCAGCGTTTCATGCGCGGCACTCAGCTCGCTGGTGCGCTCCAGCACCGCATCCTCGAGCCGGCGGCGCGCGGCATCGGCGTCGCTGCGGTGCCGCTGCAGTTCGGCCGCCATTGCGTTGAAGTGCTCGGCAACGCGGCCGAACTCGTCGCGCGAACGCAGTGCGATGCGGTGCTCCAGTGCGCCGGCCTGCAGCGCCTGCGTGCCTTCCAGCAGGCGGTCCAGCGGCCGCTGCAGCCGCCGGTTCAAATACAGCGCCAGCACGATGGCTGCAGCCAGCGTGAGCGCTGCCAGCGCGACGGCCTGCTGGCGCAGCTGATCGAGGCCGCGTTCCGTCGCGGCACGGGCCACGGGCATCGCCTTGCGCTGCCGCTCGATGGCGCCGTTGATCAACTCCCGCAAATCCCGGCCACGCGCCATGTCGAACACTTCGTTGAGTTCCTGCCAGACACTCGCGAACTCCGCACCGCGCTCCAGCGACGCCAGCCTCAGGAGCCGTGCGCGGACGGAGGCGATGTTGTCGTTGAGCAGTTCGCTCACAGAAACGAGCTGGTCGACTTCCGGGGGGATGGGTACGCCTTCGCGTGCCGAGATACCGCCCCAAAGGGACAGGTCGCGGCGCGCGAGATTCCTGAGCGTCTCCGCGCTGGCCTGCATGCGTGCCAGCTGGCTGTCGCGCACCTCGGGCGACGCGTTCGCATCCATCAATTGCTGGGACGCCCAGACGCGCAGCCTCTGCTTGCTGGTCGAGAGTTCCAGCAGTTCCGACAGGATGTCGCTGGCCAGCCGGCTGTGCTGGGCATAGTCGTTGACGCGGTTCGACCCCCAGTAGACGAAAACGGCCTGGATGCAGACCAGTGCGACCAGGACGGCGAATGCGAGCGACAGGCGAAGGCGGAACATGAGGCGACTTTAGCGTCGCGGCGCACGCCGCCGCATGAACAACGGATGAACAGCCGATGCCAAGCCCGACGATGCGAAGGAAGCGCAGCGCGCCGCGATCGTCCGTCGCCTGCGGGACGGCATCCGGCCACGCGCGATGTTCAAATCTTTTGCAAGCGAGCGGTCTCTCCCAGGATGTTCGCGACCATGAAAAGGACGCCCCATGTTTGCCGAACCCTCCCCCAAGACCCGCGAACTGCTCGAACGCCTGAACAAGTTCTTCGACCAGCACATCTATCCGAACGAAGCGCGCTACCACCACGAGATGGACGCCTTTCGCCGCCAGGGCAATGCCTGGCAGGTCTCGCCGCTCGTCGAGGAACTCAAGCCCGTGGCGCGCGCGGCCGGGCTCTGGAACATGTTCCTGCCCCACCCGCACCGCGACGTGCCGGCCATCTCCAATCTCGACTACGCGCCGCTGTGCGAGGTGATGGGCCGCGTCTCGTGGTCGGGGGAGGTGTTCAACTGCTCGGCGCCCGACACCGGCAACATGGAAACCATCGAGCGCTACGGCACCGAGGCGCAGAAGGACGAATGGCTGGCGCCGCTGCTCGCCGGCGAGATCCGCTCGGGCTTCCTGATGACCGAGCCGGCCGTGGCCTCGTCGGACGCCACCAACATCCAGTGCACGATCCGGCGCGAGGGCGGCGAGTACGTGATCAACGGCCGCAAGTGGTTCTCCTCGGGCGCGGGCAGCCCGCGCTGCAAGATCTTCATCGTGATGGGCAAGACCGACCCCGATGCGCCGCGCCATGCGCAGCAGTCGATGGTGCTGGTGCCGCGCGACACCAAGGGCATCACCGTGCTGCGCCATCTCTCGGTGTTCGGCTACGACGACGCACCGCACGGCCACATGGAAGTGTTGCTGG
The DNA here is from genome assembly GCF_030815975.1 of Variovorax paradoxus. Classification (NCBI taxonomy): domain Bacteria; kingdom Pseudomonadati; phylum Pseudomonadota; class Betaproteobacteria; order Burkholderiales; family Comamonadaceae; genus Variovorax; species Variovorax paradoxus. The sequence continues at coordinate 469,541 of NZ_JAUSXL010000001.1, read as the reverse complement.
AGGACGTGCGCGTTCCCGCATCGAACATCCTGCTGGGCGAAGGGCGCGGTTTCGAGATCGCGCAAGGGCGGCTCGGCCCGGGGCGCATTCACCATTGCATGCGCTCGATCGGCGCCGCCGAGCGCGCGCTCGAACTGATGTGCGACCGGCTGCGCAGCCGCGTGGCCTTTGGCCGTCCGCTCGCGGAACAGTCGATATGGCACGAGCGCATTGCCGAATCGCGCTGCCTCATCGACCAGGCGCGCCTCCTCACGCTCAATGCGGCCTACAAGATGGACACCGTGGGCAACAAGGAAGCACGCGCCGAGATCGCGATGATCAAGGTGGTGGCGCCCAACATGTCGTGCAAGGTGGTCGACTGGGCGATCCAGGCACACGGCGCCGCCGGCGTCAGCCAGGACTTCTGGTTGGCCGAAGCCTATGCGCACCAGCGCACGGTGCGCATCGTCGACGGACCCGACGAAGTGCACCGCAACGCCATTGCCAAGCTGGAACTGGCCAAACGCGCCGCGCCGGCGCGCGCGTGAGAACGGCTTGCCGCCTCGGGTGAACGTCAACCGCGCCGGGCCGCCTCGATCGCCGCGATGTCGATCTTTCCCATCTCCATCATTGCTTCGAACGCGCGCTTGGCGGCTGCTCGGTCGGGATCGGTGATCGCGGCTGTCAGGGCGCGTGGCGTGATCTGCCACGACAGCCCCCACTTGTCCTTGCACCAGCCGCATGCGCTTTCCTGGCCGCCGTTGTCGACAATCGCATTCCACAAGCGGTCGGTTTCGGCCTGGTCGTCGGTCGCGACCTGGAACGAGAAAGCCTCGTTGTGCTTGAACGCCGGGCCTCCGTTCAGGCCGAGGCAAGGGATGCCCATTACCGTGAACTCGACCGTCAGGACATCGCCCTGCTTGCCCGAGGGGTAGTCGCCTGGCGCGCGATGGACCGCTCCCACCGCGCTGTCCGGGAAGGTCTCGGCGTAGAACTTCGCGGCGTCCAGCGCGGTGCCGTCGTACCAGAGACAGATCGTGTTCTTGCTCGTCATCTTGGTTCTCCTGAAGTGGTGGACCGAATGAGTTTCGGCGCTCGGCAGGATAGCGCGTTCAATTGACCCGGGTCCTTGATAATTTGCAATGGCCATCGACTTTGCAGGTCCCGGCGGGATACCTCCGACCCGTTCCTCATCATGAGTGGAAGTCCTTCCAACCAGGATCCCGCGCTGCTGCGGCGGCTGCTGCGCGCCAGGGACCGGATGGACGCCGCATCGCACGAGGAGTGGCCCGTCGGGCGGCTGGCGCAGGTGAGCGGCGTGTCGCAGGCCCACTTCGCGCGATCGTTCAAGCAGGCCTTCGGCACCCCGCCGCACCGCTACCTGCTCACGCGGCGCATCGAGCGGGCAATTTCGCTGCTGCGCGAAACCGATCGGCCCATCACCGACATCGCGTTCGAGACGGGCTGGGCGAGCCTGGGCACCTTCGGGCGCACTTTCCGCGACATCACCGGCAGCAGTCCGAGCGCGATTCGCTCGCGCGCGAAGGCGACGCCGCACGAGCTCGGCCAGGTGCCCGTCTGCATCGCCAGCGCCGCGCACCGGCCCCATCTCACAACCGCAGTTTCGGAGAAGCGGCGCCTGGCGGCAGACGGTACAAACGAGCCCGAACAACAACAGGAGATTCCATGAATCAGGGCATCGAAGTCGTCGGCGTGTATGTGCACGATCAAGACGAAGCGCTTGCGTTCTATGTAGGGAAACTCGGTTTCCGCGTCCACACGGACGTGGGAAACGGCGACTATCGCTGGCTCACGGTGCAGCACCCCGAGCAGCCGTCGTTCCAGCTCGGCCTGTTCACGCCCGGGCCGCCGGTGCTCGATGCGGCCACGGCGCAGGCGGTGCGCGCCATCGTGGCCAAGGGCGCGATGCCGCCGCTCGTGCTGAAGGTGGACGACTGCCGCGCCGCCCACGCCAGGCTGCTTGCGCTGGGGGTGGAGTTCACGCAGGAGCCGGTGGATCGCTACGGCACCGTGGACGCCGGCTTTCGCGACCCGTCCGGGAACGGGTGGAAGATGATCCAGGGGCACGGCTGAGCCACCGCCGAAAACGCCTCAGGCCGGTGCCATGCCATGGCAGCGCTTGGCCTCGGCGCTGCCCGCCGACCGCATGAATTCGAGCAGCGCCTGCACCGCGGCCGGCTCAGCGCAGCCGACCACCGGCGCCGCGGAAAAGACCGTGGTGATCTGGACTTCCGGCGGCAAGGGGCCGATCAGATCGATGCCCTCGACGCCGATCAGCTCGCTCAGTTGCTGGAACCCCAGGGCGGCATCGCCGCGTGCGAGCAGCGCGCCGACCGGCACGCCGGGCAGCGCCTGCACCAGGCGCTCGCGGATCTCGTCGGCCATGCCCCAGCGCTCGAACAATGCCATCAAGGCCACGCCGCTCGGCCCGGTCGAATAGGCGATGCCGGAGGCGGCCCGGACGGCGCCGCACAGCGCGTCTTCGGTGGAAATGTCGGGACGCACCGCGCCCGCAGGCACCGCCACGGCCACGCCCGAACGGACCAGGTCGACCTTGCCGGCGGCATCGAGCCTTCCCTGCGCAACGAGCGTGTCGATCGCATCCGAGGCCAGCACCACCACGTCGAACGCTTCGCCCGCGGACACGCGCCGCGCAGCCTCGACACCGCCGACCGCGAGGAAGGAAACCGGCACACCGGTGCGTTGCGAATGGGCGGCCGCGAGCTCAGCCAGCAAGCCCCGGGTCGCCATCGAACAGAGGCCCCGGATGGTGAGTGCCGTCATTTCTCGCCGCCCTGCCCTCGGCCGATCAGGCGGTCGGCGTAGTCCTGCCACGGGCTCTTGCCGTCCAGTCCGTCGAACAGGCCGGTGCGCGTCTGCTGGGCGACCCAATCCTGCTTGCCTGCAATGGCCGCTGCCATGAACGGCTCGAAGCCGGTCTCGCGAACGGTCTGCGCGGCTTCGCGCATTTCTTCCGCGCGCCGCTTGCCATGCTGCACGACGCGGCTGAAGAAGTAGGCGCCCTGGCGCTCCCAGTCGATCTGCGGAAAAGTCTCCGCGAGCGTGGGCAGCACATGCGCCTCCACGCCATAGCGCCGCGCCGTGGTGTAGCTTTCGATGACCAGCGCCTCCAGCCCCTTGATCATGATGCTGCGGCTCATCTTGATGGCCGAGGCCACGCCGAGCCGCTCGCTCACGGCGCGCGCGTCCAGGCCCCATGCGCACAGCGTGGCGGCCAGTGACTCGGCCTGGGCGCCGCCCAGCAGCATGGGCACGCGGATGCCGTAGGGCGGCACCGAGGTCATCACGCCGGCTTCCACGTAGCCGACGCCGGCGGCTTCGAGTGCGGCCCCCGCCTGCTGCTTGGTGCCGGGCGAGGCCGAGTTGAGATCCAGAAAGCGGCTGCCCGCGCGCGCATGGCGCGCCGCTTCCTCGGCCACCGCGAAGGTGCTGGAGGCGGTGACGGCCGAGATCACCAGATCGGCGGCGGCGCACAGCGCCTGCATGCCCGAGGCGACGCGCAGGCCGTCGGCTTCGGCGGCCGCCCGTGCTGCTGCGCCGCTGTCGGGATCGGCGAATTTGAGGTCCCAGACCCAGACCGCCTCGATGCCTTCCTTGTGCAGCAGGCCGCGGCCGAAGATGCCACCTACTTCGCCACAGCCGACGATGCCCAGTGTGATGCCCATGTGTGTGTCTCCTTGGTTCGCTTCAATCGACGGTGATGCGGGCCGACTTGATCACGCGCTCCCATCGAGCCATTTCGCTCGCGATCAGCTGGCCGAAGGCTTGCGGCGTGGCGGGCGTGGCCTCGGCACCTTCGGCCGCGAGGCGCGCCTTGACCTCCGCCGAATCGAGCGAATGGTTGATCTGCTGGTTCAGCATCGAGACGATCGCGCCCGGCGTTGCGGCCGGCGCGACCACGCCGTACCACTGGTCGGCTTCGAAATCCTTCGTGCCGGCCACGCCGCTCTCGGCCACCGTGGGCACGTCGGGCAGCAGCGCGATGCGGCGCGGGCTCGACACCGCAAGTGCGCGCAGCTTGCCGGCCCTGATGTGCGGCAGCAGTGCGGGCGTGCCGGTGAAGAGTGCCTGCAGCTGGCCCGCCAGCAGGTCGTTCACGGCCGGCGCGGTGCCGCGGTAGGGAATGTGCAGCAGCGAGGCGCCGGTCTGCAGCTTGAGATATTCCATCGCGATGTGCGCCGCGCTGCCGTTGCCGCCGGAGCCGTAGGCCAGCTGGCCCGGTTTCGACTTCGCCAGCGCGATCAGCTCGGCCAGCGTGCGCGCCGGCACCGACGCATGAACCACGAGCACGTTCGGCACGCGCGCGACCCACGCCACGGGCGCAAAGCTGCGCAGCGGGTGGTAGCCGAGCTTCGGGTAGAGAGACGGATTGATGGCCAGCGTGCCGATGTGCCCCATCAGCAGCGTGTAGCCGTCCGCGGGCGCCTTCGCGACTTTTTCCGCGCCGACGGAGCCACCCGCGCCGGGCACGTTGTCGACCACCACGGCCTGGTTCCACGCGCGGCCGAGCTCCTGCCCGATGCCGCGCGCCAGCACGTCGGTGGAGCCACCGGGCGTGAACGGAACGACGAGGTGCGGCGGACGGTCCGGATAGGCCTCGGCCGCGGCGCTGCGGCTCGCGAGCCAGAGCGCGCTGCCTGCGGACCAGAGGCAGGCCTGGCGACGGGTGATGCCGGGTGTCGCGGCGCCAATGATGCGAGCCATGCCGTCCTGCCCTCAGTCGACGTAGCGCAGGCCCGCCTTGGCGAGCGGCTCGCGCATGGCGTACATGTCGAGCCCGAGCTCGCCGGCCGCGAAGCGCGCGCGCTTGGCCGCTTCGTTGGCCTCGCGCGCTTCGGCCGCGTCGGCCACCTGCTGCGCGCGTGCCGCAGGCACCACCACCACGCCGTCGATGTCGGCCACCACCACATCGCCCGGATACACCAGCGCACCCGCGCACACCACCGGTACGTTGACCGAGCCGAGCGTGGCCTTGATCGTGCCCTTCGAATGGATGGCGCGGCTGAACACGGGGAAGCCCATCGCGTGGAGGTCGCGCACGTCGCGCACGCCGCCGTCGATCACCAGGCCCTTGCAGCCGCGTGCCTGGAAGGAGGTGGCGAGCAGGTCGCCGAAAAAGCCGTCGGTGCTGTCGCTGGTGCAGGCCGCGACCACCACGTCGCCGGGCTGGATCTGCTCGGCCGCCACATGCAGCATCCAGTTGTCGCCGGGCTGCAGCAGCACCGTGACGGCCGATCCGCAGAAGCGCGCATCGGGATGGATCGGACGGATGCGCGGCTGCATCAGCCCGAGCCGGCCGAGCGCCTCGTGCACGGTCGATACGCCGAAGCGCGAGAGCTTTTCGACGGCGGCGGCATCCGCGCGCGCCACGTTGCGGTGGACCACGCCAAGCTGCTGGAGGGTGTTGGAAGAAGACATGATGAGATCAGAGCCCCTTGGCGATGAGTGCGCGGTCCAGGCGCGGATAGACGCGGCGCGCGTTGGCTTCGAACACCTTGTGTCGCGCCTTCGCGTCGAGCATGGGCGTGGCGTCGATGTAGCGGCGCGTGTCGTCGTAGAAGAAGCCGGTCTCGGGATCGATGCCGCGCACCGCGCCGATCATCTCGCTCGCAAACAGGATGTTGTCGACCGGAATCACGCGGGTCAGCAGGTCGATGCCCGGCTGGTGGTACACGCAAGTGTCGAAGAAGATGTTGTTGAGCAGGTGGTCCTTCAGCAGCGGCTTCTTCATCTCCTGCGCCAGCCCGCGAAAGCGCCCCCAGTGGTAGGGCACCGCGCCGCCGCCGTGCGGGATCACGAAGCGCAGCGTGGGGAAGTCGGTGAACAGGTCCGACGTGAGGCATTGCATGAAGGCGGTGGTGTCGGCGTTCAGGTAGTGCGCGCCGGTGGTGTGGAAGCAGGCGTTGCAGCTCGTGCTCACATGCACCATCGCCGGGATGTCGTGCTCGACCATCTTCTCGTAGAGCGGGTACCAGTGGCGGTCCGATAAGGGCGGCGAAGTCCAGTGCCCGCCCGAGGGATCGGGGTTGAGGTTGATGGCCACGAAGCCGTATTCGCGCACGCAGCGCTCCAGTTCCGGAATGCAGCTGCGCGGGTCCACGCCCGGCGACTGCGGCAGCATGGCCGCGCCGATGAAATGGTCCGGGAACAGCTCGCTCACGCGAAAGCACAGCTCGTTGCAGATGGCGGCCCAGGTCGACGAGGTTTCGAAATCGCCGATGTGATGCGCCATGAAACTTGCGCGCGGGCTGAAGATCGTCAGGTCGCTGCCGCGTTCCTTCATGAGGCGCAGCTGGTTGCCCTCGATCGATTCGCGCAGCGCGTCGTCGCTGATCTTCAGGTCGGCGGCCCGCGGCTTCAGCGCAGGGTCCTTCAGGCCCGCGATCTGCTGGTTGCGCCAGTTCTCCAGCGCCTTGGGCGCCGTGGTGTAGTGGCCGTGGCAGTCGATGATCATTGGCAGTTCCGTAGGTCGCTCGATGGTGTGCGGCAAGTGTGGTTCTTCACGCCGCCGCGTGGCGTGAGTTCGGGTTGATCTACCATCAGACTTTTTTATCGGACAGGGTTTACCCGGGATGTGATCGCGCGACCTGGCACGAGAACATCGGTCCAAAGATGACCCCTGCATATTCGCGAGACAAAGTTATCGACCACACGCACACGCGCGCGCTCGGCATCAACCTGCGGCACCTGCGCGCGTTCTCGGCCGTGGCGGCGGCCGGCAGCATCGCCAGGGCCGCGGACGAGCAGCTGTTCCGCGTCGCCTCGGGCGTGACGCGCTCCATCTCCGAGCTCGAAGGCGCGCTCGGCCGACCGCTGTTCGACCGCGGCGCGCGCGGCATGGCGCTCAATTCCTACGGCGACCTGGTGCTGGTGCGCGCGCGCCGCATCGAGCGCGAGTTCGAGGACGCGCGCGCCCAGCTCGCGGCGCGCGGCGGCATCGGTGCCTCCGCCGACGTGCATTCGCTGTTCGCATCGATCCTCAATGGCCGCCGCCTCGCGGTGATTGCGAGCCTGGTCGAAAAGCGCAACATGCCGGCGGTCGCGCGCGAGTTCGGCATCACGCAGCCGGCGATCAGCCGCGCACTGAAGGACCTCGAAGGCGGGCTCGGTGTAGCGCTGCTCGAGCGCAGGACGCGCGGGCTCGTGCCCACGCCGGCCGGCGACATCGTGGCCTTCTATTTCAAGCGCGTGCTCGCGGAGCTGCGCCACATCGGGCCGGACATCGCGGCCTGCGAAGGCATGCTGCAGGGCAGCGTGAACGTGGGGGCGCTGCCGCTCGGCCGCACGCAGATACTGCCGCTGGCCATCGCCTCGCTGCTGGCGCAGCACCCGGGGCTGCACATCGCCACGGTCGAAAGCCCTTATGACGCATTGGCGGCGTCGCTGCGCAGCGGCGACATCGACTTCATCCTCGGCGCGCTGCGCAGCAGCGCCGAGGCCGGCGACCTGCAGCAGGAAGCGCTGTTCGAGGACCGCATCTCGGTGATCGCGCGCGCCGGCCATCCGCTCGCGCGCGGCGTGCGTGTCGACTTCGATGCGCTGCGGCAGGCGAGCTGGGCGCTCTCGCGGCAGGGCACGCCGTCGCGCGAGCTGCTCGAGCGCTTTTTCTCGGCGGCACGCGAAGCGCCGCCCATTCCCGCCGTAGAAACCGGCGACCTCGCCGTGCTGCGCGGCCTGCTGCTCGAGAGCGACATGCTGACCGCGATCTCGGCCCACCAGCTGCGCTACGAGATCCGCGACGCCAGCCTGGTGGTGCTGGACTTTCCGCTCGCGGAGACGCGGCGCGAGATCGGCCTGAGCCAGCGCCTCGGCGCGTTCCCCTCGCCGGGCGCGCGCGCGCTGATGCAGGAGATCCGCGCGGTGGTCGCCCGCTCGCCCGACTTCCGCACCAAGGCAGGAAGCCGCGGCCAGTGAATTGCGGGCGGCCGCTGGCGCTCAGCGCCGGGCCAGCAGGTCCGCGAGCTCGGGCACCAGGGCCTCGGGCGCCAGGCCCTGCGCATGCTGCAGCGTCTGCAGCACCGCCGCCGCAATGTCGCGGTGCGCACCGGCATCGCCCGCCATGGTGTTGTAGTAGCCGAGGTCCTTGCTCGCGTTGGCGATCGAAAAGCGCAGGCTCGACGTGTCCTTGGCCGTGAGGTAGGGACGGAGCCGCTCCAGCGCCACGCCGCCGCCGCCGCCCTTGGCCAGGATCTCCACGAACACCTCGGGCGCCACGCCGTGCTGGCCCGCACAGGCGGCCGCCTCGGCGATCAACGCGACCGTGCCCAGCGAGACGAAGTTGTGCAGGAGCTTCATGCCATGGCCCGCGCCCACCGGGCCCGCGTGCAGGATGTTCTCGGCAAAGCACGACAGCAGCGGCCGGCACTCTTCGAGCAGCGCCGCATCGCCGCCCACCAGCAGGTTGAGCCGGCCTTCGGCCGCTTCCTTCGGCGTGCGCGTCATCGGCGTGTCCAGGAAGCGGCTGCCCGCAGCCTGCACGGCCTGGGCCATGCGCAGCGTGGAGGCGGGAATCGCGGTGGAGCAGTCGATGACGATGCTGCCCGGGCGCAAGCCCTGCAGCACGCCGCCTTCACCCGTGAGCACGGCCTCGACCTGGGGCGAGCCCGTGAGCACGAGGATGACGATGTCGGACTGCGCGGCCAGGTCGGCCGCCCGCGCGAAGCTGCGCGCGCCCGCGGCCTTGAGCGCGTCCAGCGGCTGGTTGCCCGGATGCTCGAGCACGGCCAGCGGGTAGCCGTGCCTGGCGATGTTGCTGGCAATGCCGTGGCCCATCATGCCGATGCCGATCATGCCGATGTTCTTTTTCAAGGGAGTCTCCTGGGTTGCGATGTGTCAGGCATGCAGGGCCACTGTCCGAAACCGGGGGCCGCGCTCCGCTTTGGAGTAGGCTTCGGCCGGGCATCGATCGCGCGGCAAGATCTGGCGCGCGAACTGGTCTGCAGGCAGGCGCAGCGTACCAAACTCGACGGGGTGCTTGGCCCGATGAGCGATGCTCGCCTTGCCCGCATCCTGCACGTGCGAACTTGCGAACCTGTTTTCTTCCGGAGGACCCATGACGATGAATTACCAAGGAAGCTGCCACTGCGGCCGGATCGCCTTCGAGGTCGAAGGCGAACTGCAGGGGGCCATGGCATGCAATTGCTCGATGTGCCAGCGCAAGGGGTCGCTGCTGTGGTTCGTGCCGCACGAACAGCTCAGGCTGAAGACGCCGCCCGAAGACATGAGCACCTACCTGTTCAACAAGCACGTGATCTCGCACCGCTTCTGCGGGGTCTGCGGCATCCATCCCTTTGGCGAAGGCGCCGATCCCAAGGGCAACAAGATGGCGGCCATCAATATCCGCTGCCTCGAAGGCATCGACCTGCAGGCGGTGCCGGTGCAGCATTTCGACGGGCGTTCGAAGTAGAAGTCACCTCGTTCGCCTGGGTGGCGGCGCCCGGTACCTCAAGGCTTCGATGACCAGGGCAAGCGCCGGGGAAAGCTGGCGGCGATTGGCGTAGTAGAGGTGGTAGCCCGGGAAGGTCGGCCACCAGTCCTGCAGGACCGGAACCAGCCGCCCCTCCTTGATGTGCAGTTCCATGATGTCGAAAGGCACGTAGGCGAAGCCCATGCCGTCCAGTGCCGCGCGCAGCATCAGGAAGGTGTTGTTGAACACCGTCTGGCCTTGCACCCGCACACTGACCTGCTTCTTTCCTTTCTGGAAATCCCAGGCGTACAGGCCGCCGTGCGTGGGGAGCCGCAAGTTCACGCAGCGATGCGCCGTCAGGTCTGCGGGCTTCACCGGCACAGGCTTGCCCGCGAGGTATTCCGGCGAGGCCGCGACCGCCATCCTCAGCGGCGGTGCAATCGGCACCGCCACCATGTCCTTGTCGACGCGGTTCCCCACGCGCACGCCTGCATCGAACCTTTCGGCTGCGATGTCGGTAAAGCCGTAGTCGACGCTGAACTCCACCTCGATGTCCGGGTACTGCTTGAGCAGGGGCAGGAGCCTGGGCCACAGCACCGTGGCAATCGCATGGTCATGCGTGGTGATGCGAACCGTGCCGGCCGGTTTGTCGCGCATCGCTGTGAGGGATTCGAGCTCGCGCTCGATGTCCTGCAATCGCGGGGCCAGCGTGTTGAGGAGCCGGGCACCCGCCTCGGTCACGGAGACGCTGCGCGTGGTGCGGGTCAGCAGGCGCACGCCCAGGCGGGCCTCCAGCGCCAGCATCGAATGGCTGAGCGCCGAGCGCGACACGCCCATCTGGGCGGCGGCGCGGGTGAAGCTGCGTTCGCGCGCAACCACGACGAAGGCCTGGAGGTCATTCAGGTTTTCTTTTGCCATTGGTGAGCCACATTCACATAAGCATCCCGATTTTGCTTCCTTCTCAACCGGCCGTGATGTCCCTAAAGTTCATGCATCCCCGTCGCTCCGACAGCGGCGGCGCAGTTCTTTCTTTCCATCGACGACCAGGAGTTGAATCCCCCATGTGCATCCGACCCTTGAAGGCCGCGCTCTACCTTGCGGCCCTGAATTCCATCGGCGCAGGCGCCGAACCCGCACCGGCCCCGGGGGCGGCCCAGCAGATCGCGAGGGCGGGCAGCCAAGCTTCCGCGGTCGGCCCCGCCGAATACTTCACCGGCCGCGTTCGTGTCGACCCGGTCTGGCCCGCCACCGAAACCCTCAATGCCTCCGGCGGCCTCGTGACCTTCGAGCCCGGCGCCCGCTCCGCCTGGCACACCCACCCGGCCGGACAACGCCTGGTGGTCCAGTCGGGCGTCGGCCTGACCCAGGAGTGGGGCAAGCCCGTGCAGGAGATCCGCCCCGGCGATGTCGTCTGGTGCCCGCCCGGCGTCAAGCACTGGCATGGCGCCGCCCCCTTCACGGCACTGGTTCATCTGGCCGTCACCGGCACCGTGGACGGCAAGAACGTCGAGTGGATGGAGAAGGTCAGCGATGAGCAGTACAACCAACGCTAGGCATTGCAAGGCGGCCGCGCTGGCCTTGGCCCTGTGCCTGGCCGCCGCGCCGTGCCATGCTGGCACGCAGTCCCGGGAGTCCACGAACATGAACGCCGCGCGCACCGCATCCGAGACGCTTTCGCTGCGCCAGCAATCCATCATCCCCATTGCGGCGTTGGCAGCGGCGGGCGACATCGTTCGCCTGAACACCGCGCTCGAACAGGGGCTCGATGCGGGCCTTGCCATCAACGACGCGAAAGAGATCCTGGTGCAGGTGTATGCCTATGCCGGATTCCCGCGCAGCCTCAATGCGCTGGGCGAACTGATGAAGGTCATGGATGCCCGCAAGCAGCGCGGTGTCCAGGACAAGCAGGGGCAGCTGCCCTCGCGCCCCATCCCGAAGGGCGACGCCCTGCTGGCAGCCGGCACGGCCAACCAGACGAAGCTCGCCAATGGACCGGTCAAGGGCGCATTGTTCGATTTCGCGCCGGCCATCGACGAATACCTGAAGACGCACCTCTTCGGCGATATGTTCGAGCGCGACAACCTCGACTGGCCGAGCCGCGAGCTGGCAACCGTCGGCATGCTGTCGGTGCTACCGGGCGCCGAATCCCAGCTCCAATCCCACATGCGCATCAGCATGAACGTGGGCATCACCGCGCCCCAACTGGATCAGCTGACCCAGGTGCTTGCAGACCGCGTAGACGCGGGTGCAGCCCACAGGGCCCGTGAAGCCCTGGCTCGCCAGCGTGCCCGCGCACCGGGGGCGACGCAAGCAGGCGTCACCGCGGCGGCGCCGCAGCCGGCTGACGGCTCTTGCGGTAGGAGTTCTTCAGAAGAATCTTGCCGGCACGAAAAGTAAACAGATCGCAGCCCTGAACTTCGACGCGGGTTCCGTCGCTGCGCGTTCCCGTGAACGTCCATTCCGACACTCCCCGGTCCCCGTGGACAAAATGGCGCGCGCTCCCCCAGTGGGCGTCGGGAAAGACGGTCCAGACTTCCGCAAAAGCCGCTCGCACCGCCGCGCCGCCGACGTACCGGGCGCCGCAGGCCTCGGCGCCGGCGGAGGATTCGAAGACGCAGTCGGGCGTCATGAACGACATGAGTGCATCGACATCGTGCCGATTCCACGCATCGGCAAATGCTTGCAGCATTTCCGTGGTTACTTCAGGAATTACCGTTTGCATGATCAGGCACCTCCAGCATCGATCAGTGGCTCGAACGCCAAGGTTAGTCCGATTCCGGCCAGACCACCTGCCCTCATTCCGCCTGGATCCCCGCCTCCTTGACCACCCTGCCCCACTTGGCGAGGTCGGACTTGATCAGCGCGGCGTACTCCTGCGGCGTGCCGCCCTGTATCTCTATGCCGGCGGCCTCCAGCTTCGCCCGCACATCGGGCAGCTTCAGCGCCGCGTTGATCTCGGCATTCAGCTTGGCGACGATGGCCTTGGGCGTGCCGGCCGGCGCCAGGAACCCGCCATTCGTATTGGCGTCGTAGCCCTTGAACCCCTGCTCGTCGGCGGTGGGCACGTCGGGCAGCAAGCGTGTCCGCTTGCGCGTCGACACCGCGACAGCCCGCGCATTGCCGGCCTTCACCTGCGGCAGGATGGCGCTGATGGTGTCGATGAAGAGCGCGGTGCGTCCGGCCAGCAGATCCGGGTGCGCGGCGGATGAGCCCTTGTAGGGGACCAGCAGCATCTGCGCACCGCTCGCCATGCGGAACATCTCGGCCGCCATTTCCTGCGCACTGCCGCGGCCGGAGGTGGCGACCTTGGCTTCGTCCGGGTGAGCCTTCATCCAGGCCACGAACTCCGGCAGCGTCCTGGCCGGAAGCTGCGGGTAGATGGCGAACACCAACGGGACCTCGTGGCTGTAGACGATGGGCTCGAAGCTCGTCGAGGGATCCCAGCCGAGGTTCTTGAACAGGAACTTGTTGATGTTGTGGCTGCCGCCCACGATGCCGATCGTGTAGCCGTCGGGCGCCGACTTGGCGAGAACGTCGGTACCGAGGTTGTTGGACGCGCCGGGCCTGTTGTCGACGATCACCGGCTGGCCCATCGACACCGCGAGCTTGTCCCCGACGACGCGGGCAATGGTGTCGATTGCGCCGCCCGGCGGGGCGGGCACGATGATCTTGATGGCGCGGGCCGGGTAAGCCGCCTCGGCCGATGCGGCGATCGGCATCGCGGCCAGCGACGCCGAAACCGCAAGGATCTTGATCAGGGATGTGAGCTGCATGGATGTCTCCTCTTCGGGGTGGGTCTGTCGTATTCGAATGCCTGCTTGCCGCGCTCACTCGATCGTGATCTTGCGGCTGCGGATGATCTGGGCGTAGCGGCCTTTGTCGTCGGCGATCAGCCGGGCAAACTCCTGCGGCGATGTGGCGCGCGGTACGCCGCCCAGGCCCACGAAGCGTGCCTTGACCGCTTCGTCGGACAGCACGGCGCGCAGGTCGGCGGCGATCTTGTCCACCACGTCCGGCGGCGTGCCCGCCGGCGCCAGCAGGCCGATCCAGGAGATCGCGTTGAAGCCGGGAACCACACTTTCCGCGAGCGTGGGAACTTCGGGAAATGCCGGTACGCGCTTGTCGCCGGTCACGGCCAGCGCACGCAGCTTGCCCGCCTTGATGTGGCCGGAGGCCTCCAGCACGGTCATGAACGACAGCTGCACATGGCCCGCGAGCAGGTCGGCGATGGCCGGGCCGCCGCCGCGGTAAGGCACATGCAGGATGAAGGAACCGGTCTGGTCCTTGAACATCTCGGCCGCCAGGTGCGGCGCGCCGCCGGCGCCCGAACTGCTGTAGCTCATCTGGCCCGGCCTGGACTTGGCCAGCGCTACGAAGTCAGCCGCCGTCTTCGCGGGGACCGATGGATTGACCATCATCGCCAGCGGCAGCTCGGCCACCAGGGAGACCGGCGCAAAGGCCTTGTCGGCGTCGTAGGGCAGCCTGGGATACAGCAAGGGATTGATCGCCTGCGTCCCGATGTTGCCCAGCAGCAGCGTGTAGCCGTCCGGCTTGGACTTGGCGACGAATTCGGCGCCGATCTGCCCGGCAGCGCCTCCTTTGTTCTCCACGACCACAGGCTGGCCCCAGCGGCGGCTCAACTGCTCGGCGATGACGCGGCCGCCGGTGTCCGTCCCGCCACCCGGCGGGAACGGAACCACCAGTGTGACGGGGCGCGCAGGAAAGCTCTGCGCGAAGCTTGGCGCGTGGATGGCGCAGAGGGCAAGGGCCAGGGGAATGGCAAGGCGTCGAGTGAACAAGGGTGTCTCCTTTTATAGCTTTGGGTGCGGTCGCTGCGCCGCGAACGCAGGGGCTCAGGTGGTCAGGCTCATGGCCGGGCGCTCGCCTGCCAGGGCCTGGGCGACGCTGGCCAGCACCATCTCGGCCATGGCGGTGCGGGTCTCCCAAGTGGCGCTGGCGCGGTGGGCCTGCAGCGTCGCGCGCTCGGACTGGCGCAGCGCCAGCGGCACGCGCGGTTCGTCGACGAACACGTCCAGGCCCGCACCCGCAATGCGGCCGGCAACCAGCGCCTGCGTCAGGTCGGCTTCGTTGACGAGCCGGCCGCGCGCGACGTTGACCAAAAAGCCGCGCGGCCCCAGCGCGTCGAGCACGGCCGCGTCGACGATGCCTTCGGCCTGGTCCGCGGCTGCGCACAGCACCAGCGCGTCCGACTCGCGCGCCAGGTCCACCAGGCTGGGCATGAAGCGGTACGCGACGTCGTCCATGGCGCGCAGGTCGGTGTAGCGGATGGGGCAAGCGAAGGCGGCCGCCCGCACGGCGACGGCGCGGCCCACCCGGCCCATTCCGACGATGCCGATGCGCATGCCGCTGAACCGCCGGGCGAGCGGAATGGCGCCGGGCTGGGGATGAAGCTCCCACCGGCCGTCCCGCACAAAGCGGTCGCCCGCACACAGGTTTCGGCAAGCCGCAATCAGCAGGCCGATGGCCAGGTCGGCCACGTCTTCGGTCAGCGCACCCAGCGTTGCGGTGACGGGCAGGCCGCGCTCTCGGCAGTACGCCAGGTCCACCGCGTCGGTGCCGACGCCATTGACAGCCACCACCTTCAGGCCGGGCAACTGCTCCAGCATCGCGCGCGAGATGCCGGTGTGCCCGCCGGTGATCACGGCGTCGATCGACGCGCCGTGTTCACGCAGCCAGCCCTCCGGATCGGGCAGCTCGAAGTGCTTGTGCACGGCGTAGAGCGAGGCGAGCTTGTCGTTGACGGCGGGAATCAGGATCGGATTGAGTTGAAGGACTTGGGGTTTCATATCGCTGTTCGAGAACGCTCTTCACGGAGCTGGGTCCATGCTATTAATAGATTGACGTTATCGTCAATCTTGATACATATAATCAATAGAAATTGACTCTGTCGACCTGCCCATGGCTTCCTGGATTTCAATGACCGAGGCGTGCCGGCTTCTGGGTGTTCAGCCTCAGACGATCTACGCGTACGTGAGCCGCGGCAAGCTCGAGGTCATGCCCGATCCGGCCGACACGCGGCGCAGGCTCTACCGCGCCGAGGACGTTGCCGGCCTGGCCAGGCGCAAGCAAGCCGGCCGCAAGCACGAGACGCTGGCCGCCAACACGCTGTTCGGGTCGGAGCCCAGCATTCCCACGGCCCTGTGCGCGTTCTTCCGCGGGCGGCCGTACTACCGGGGCTGCGACGCCGTGCGCATGGCCCGGACCGCCACGCTGGAAGACGCGGCGCAACTCTTGTGGGGCGCCGAGCATGCCGTCGATTTCGCTTGCACGGCGTCCCTGCGTTCCGGCAAGCCGGGGCGGGGCGCGGCCTTCGCCGCGCTGGCCAGCCTGGCGGCCGCCGGGCATTCCACGGGTGGGCGTCTGACCCGGGTGCTGCATGCCGAGGGCCAGGGTCTGGTGGGCCAGCTGGCCAACGCGTTCGGTGCTTCACCAGGCCGCGAACCGTTGCATCTGCGCTTGGCGAAAGGGTGGAAGCAATCTTCCAAGGTGGCTGATTTGCTGCGAACAGCCTTGGTGCTGTTGGCCGATCACGAGCTGACCAGTTCGGCCTTTGTCGCACGCATTGCCGCGTCGACCGGCGCCTCGTTGCCGGTATGCCTGCTGGCCGGATTGACCACGCTCTCCGGCCCCTTGCACGGCGACGCCTCGGGCCGCGTCCGGGCACTGTTCAGCGAGGTGGAGCGGCTGGGCGAGGATCAGGTGCTGGCCCACTACCTGTCGAATGGCTTGTCGCTGGCCGGATTTGGCCATCACCTCTATCCCGATGGCGATCCCCGCGCCGCCGCATTGCTGGCCTTGTTCGAGCCTCCCAAGGTGATCGCGCGCTTCATCGCAAAGGTGACGAAGCTGACCGGGTTGCAGCCCAACATCGACGTCGCGCTGGCCGCCATGGTCGCCCACCATCGGCTTCCTGCCGACGCGGCCTTCGGCCTGTTCGCTACCGCGCGCAGCGTCGGGCTGTTGGCGCACAGCCTGGAGCAACTGGGCGTCGCGCAAGTCATTCGCCCACGCGGGCGCTATGTGGGGCCGATGCCCGAACCCGCATGACCTGTCCGCATCGATGCAATTGCCCGGAGTCGAGCCTCATCCAGCCAAGCGTCAGACCGGCGCGTAGCTGCCCGTGCCTCCCGGCCAGGCCGTAAGCACTTCATATCCCTCGGGCGTGACGGCTACCATGTGTTCCCACTGGGCGGACAGCGACCCGTCCTTTGTCACGACGGTCCAACCGTCGGGCAATTGCCTGGTTTCGCGTTTTCCCGCGTTGAGCATCGGTTCGATGGTGAAGACCATCCCCGGTTCCAGCTTGAGCCCCGCCCCGCGCTGCCCGTAGTGCAGCACCTGCGGCTCATCGTGGTAGATCTGGCCGATGCCGTGCCCGCAGTATTCGCGCACCACGCCGAATTGCTCCCGCTGGGCGACCGACTGGATGGCATGGCCGATATCGCCCAGAGTCGCTCCGGGCCTGACCTGCCGGATTCCGGCCAGCATTGCCTCGTACGTGGCCTCCACCAGGCGCCGGGCCAACACACCGGGGGCTCCGACGAAGTACATGCGGCTGGTATCGCCGAACCAGCCATCCTTGATGACGGCGACATCGATGTTGATGATGTCGCCCTTCTTCAGAACCTTGGCCGGCGAGGGGATGCCGTGACAGACCACCTGGTTGACGGAGGTGAGGATGGTCTTTGGATACCCCTGATACCCCACGTTGGCGGGAATGGCGCCCTGGACGTTCACGATGTGGTCGTGGCAGATTCGGTCGAGCGTCTCCGTGCTCACCCCCGGCACCACATAGGGCTCGACCATGGCGAGTACCTCTGCGGCAAGCCTGCCGGCGCGCCGCGCCATCTCGAGCTCCTCGGCGGACTTGATGGGAATGCCGTGAGCCACTAGTGTTTTCCGGTCGACGATCCGCGGGCCTTGGCAGACTGAGTTGTGACAGCCACGGCGATGTCCAGGCCTCCAGCGAGTTCAGCCTGTATCAACAGTTGGCAGATTTCCCGGTAGTCCAGCTCCGGGTGCATCTCGGTCAGCATGCCGACGCGCATCCAGTGCTCTGCCTGCGCATTGATGGACCTGCTGAGGGCGTTCCCCGCCACGCGCAGGTTCTCATGCATCAGGTCCGAAATTTTCACGATGCCCATCATTTGCCTTTATATGAAACGTATACGGATTATATATGTTTCGTACAGTTCAGATCATCCCGGCCGCCGGACGCTCGGCTCGACGCGGTTCAGCGTGAGGGGCGTGAAAGCCTCTGATGCATGCACGACGGCAGGATCTGCTGCAGCAACCCGCACAACCGCAGCCTGCTTCGTGCAAGACCCTCATTGCAGCACCGATGCGAGGGCCACGCAGCCTAGACTTTTGAACATCCGAAAGCCCGACCTCCTCCCATCATGACGCTCCCCACTGCATTGCCGACCTCCGTGGCCTCCTCGATCATCGAACACCTCGGAAGCGCTGGCCGCCTGGATCGCATGTTTGTCGACGGCGAGTGGGTCTTACCCGAAACGCGAGCTCGCAGTTCCGTCATCGACCCATCGACAGAAGAGCCTGTGGCGCAGATCGCGCTCGGCAGCGCAAGAGACGTCGCTGCAGCCGTGGCTGCGGCGCGGCGTGCATTCACGAGCTGGTCCGTGAGTTCCGCCCAGAGCAGGGCCATGCTTCTCGATCGCGTCCACTCCCTGGTCCTCGAGCGCGCCGAACTGTTCGCTCAGGCGATCTCGCTGGAGATGGGCGCTGCCATCGGCTTTGCGCGCCTCACCCAGGTGCCGTCCGCCGCGGAGCACATCCGCGTGGCCCGCGACAATGCGCGCAGCTATGCGTTTGTCAGCCATCGGGGCGACATGGCCATCATGCGCGAGGCCATCGGCGTGTGCGGCCTGATCACCCCCTGGAACTGGCCGCTCTACCAGATCACAGCCAAGGTCGGGCCCGCCCTGGCAGCAGGATGCACGGTCGTCTTGAAGCCCAGCGAGTTGTCGCCCCTGAGTGCCTTGCTCTTTGCCGAGGTGATGCACGACGCCGGCCTTCCGCCGGGTGTGTTCAATCTGGTGAACGGCAGCGGAGCGGAGGTGGGCGCGGCCTTGGCGGAGCATCCCGATGTGGACATGATCTCGTTCACCGGTTCGACCCGGGCCGGCGTCCTGGTGGCCCAGGCGGCGGCCCCGACGGTGAAGCGCGTGACCCAGGAACTCGGCGGGAAATCGCCCAACCTCATCCTGCCGGATGCGGACCTGGTGCATGCCGTGCCGGCAGGCGTGGGGGCCGCCTTCCGCAACGTCGGCCAATCCTGCAGCGCCCCGACGCGCATGCTCGTGCCCCGCGCGCGCCTCCAGGAGGTCGAACGGATCGCGCTCGAAGCGGCGTCCAGCATCGTCGTGGGCGATCCGCGTTCGCAGCAGACCACGCACGGCCCCGTGGCGAATCGCGCGCAGTTCAACCGGGTGCAGGAAATGATCGGCATCGGCATTGCCGAAGGCGCGCGGCTCCTTTGTGGCGGCCCCGGACGGCCCGAGGCCCTGAGTCGCGGCTTCTACTGCCGTCCGACCATCTTCACCGCGGTGCATCCTCGAATGCAGATTGCGCAGGAGGAGATCTTCGGCCCGGTGCTCGCGATCATTCCGTACGACAGCGTGGACGAGGCTGTGGAGATCGCCAACGATACGGTCTATGGCCTGGGCGCCCATGTGCAAGGCAAGGACCTCGGCGCGGCGCGCGCCGTCGCGGCGCGCATCCGCTCCGGGCAGGTGCACATCAACTACCCGGCCTGGAGCCCCCATGCGCCGTTCGGTGGCTACAGGCGCTCGGGAAACGGCCGCGAGTACGGAACAGAAGGTCTCGAGGAGTACCTGGAAACCAAAGCCATTCTTGGCTTTCAGGATGCCTCGGCACCCGGTACCGACTGACAACTTTCAATGAAGACATCGCGCATCGCGCAGGAGCAATCATGACCGTGGCCCTCGTACTGCACCGCGCCGGCGGCGCACCCTTATCGACCACTTTCCGCAGGACGCCGTTCGGCAAGGACGATCCCTTTGCGCGGCATCGCGAGATCGCCTGGGAAGGACCTGGCGCGATGAGCGCGGGCCGCACCAGCTTCATTGGCGAGCTCGAAGTCGCAAGCTATCCCCACATCGAAACCATTGTCGTCGTCGAGGGCGAGCTGACCCTGACGGCGGCCGGCGCGGCCCCGCTGGTGGTCGGTCCCCAGGCGGGCGCCGTCATCGGATGCGGTACCTCGCTTCATATCCAGGCCAGGTCCCGCGTGCGATTCGTGTTCTGCGCGGCCGCTTGCGAGAGGCCGACGAAGCGCGGCCTCTTCCCTCTGCACGCCGATGCCGACTTCAAGCCCTCCGCCACGCTGCCCGCGGAAGTTCTGCTGGGCCCGTCGCCGGAATGCCGCAGCGACAACGTCTTTACCGACGACGGCGCGCAGTACCTCGCAGGCACCTGGGACTCGACCCCCTACCACCGCATTGTTCGTCCGCATCGCGTGAACGAGTTCATGCATCTTCTGGCCGGCAACGTGCGGTTCGCAGCCCCTGATGGCAGCGTGTTGTCGGCGGGCACGGGTGACGCGCTTTTCGTGCCCCAGGGCGCACCGATCGGGTGGGAAAGCAGCGATCGCGTGGCGAAGTTCTACGTGTGCCAGAGCGTTGCGGCTTGAGCGGGCGAACGAGATTCAGCATGTCCCCTCCGCTGCACCACATCCAAACGTCGCCCACGCTGCCGGCTTCGGCCGACGTCGTCGTGATCGGCGGCGGCATCATCGGCGTCTTTACCGCCTACTACCTGGCCAAGCGCGGCGTATCGGTGGCCCTGGTGGAAAAGGGAAGGATCGGCGCCGAGCAATCGAGCCGCAACTGGGGCTGGTGCCGGCAGCAGAACCGCGACGCCCGCGAACTGCCCATGGCGAGCAAGAGCCTCGATCTCTGGGAACGCTTTGCCGCCGAAACCGGTGAAGACACGGGCTTTCATCGCTGCGGGCTCCTGTATCTCAGCGATGACGAGGCCGAAATTTCCCACTGGGCCAGCTGGCGCGATTTTGCGAAGACCGCGGGCGTGACGACCCACATGCTGAGTGGCCGCGAGGCTGCCGAGCGAGGGCAGGCCACCGGCCGCGCCTGGAAAGGCGGTGTCTTCTCGCCCAGCGATGGCACCGCCGATCCTGGCAAGGCTGCGCCGGCCGTGGCCGCTGCGCTCGTCAAGCTCGGGGGCAGCGTCCACCAGAATTGCGCTGCCCGCGGCATCGAGACGGAAGGCGGACGGGTCAGCGGCGTGATCACGGAAGCCGGCGTCATCAAGACCCGGACGGCCGTGCTCGCCGGCGGCGCCTGGGCCTCCTCGTTCTGTCGGCAGCTCGGCATCCGTTTTCCGCAAGCCTCGATACGCCAATCCATCCTGAGCGTGTCCCCTGTAGAGCAGCGCTTGCCCGATGCCCTGTTCACCGCGGGGGTCGCCGTGACGCGCCGCAGCGACGGACGCTACGCACTGGCCATCAGCGGCCGTGCGCGCGTGGATCCGACAGGGCAGTTCATGCGCTTCGCTCCGCAATTCGTGCCGATGTTCGCCAAGCGCTGGCGCAACCTTCGTCCGGGCGGTCTGGAAGGCATGCGCGGTGGCCATGAAACGCTCGCGCGTTGGCGGCTCGATGCGCCGACGCCCATGGAGCGGGTGCGCATCCTCGATCCGAAGCCCGATTTGCCGGCGGTCAGGGAGACCCACCGCCGCGCCGTCGAACTGCTGCCCCAACTTCGCGATGCCAAGATCACGCACGCCTGGGCCGGCTACATCGACAGCACGCCGGACGGTGTTCCCGGCATCGGCGAGGTGCCGTCCCTGCCGGGATTCATCCTGGCCGCGGGCTTTTCCGGGCACGGCTTTGGCATCGGTCCCGGCGCCGGCCACCTGATCGCGGACCTTGCCACCGGTGCCGAACCGATCGTGGACCCCAGACCGTATCGGCCCAGCCGATTCAGCGACTCCGCATGGGGCAAGGTCGCTGATTTCTAGGCGCGCGCCGGCGCCGATATCGCGGCCGGCGGGACTGCATCCGCGTCGACACCAACCAGGAGGACCTGGCCGGTGAAGAGCCATGCGGCCGCTCCTTATGCACGCAGCGGCTAAGCAACGACAAAAGCCTTCTTTGGCGGTCGTGCGGGCCGCGCGTAGCCTGCGGCATTCCTTTTCCCTCCAAGGAATCCGCAGATGAACGATCGTTTGAATCGCGTGCATGCATCGCGCTCCGCCGCCGTGAAGGCCGGCCTCGACCATCCCGTGATCGACACGGATGTCCACGTCAACGACTACGCGCCGGTGCTCGAAGACTACGTGGCGCAGTACGGCGGCAGCCAACTCGTCGACGCGCTGCGCAAGGCGCTGGGCGGGCGCTTCGTCACGCGCAACGGCGGCGGCAAGGACTGGTACCAGCAGACGGCCGAAGAGCGCCAGTTCCACCGCACGCTGCGCGCGCCCTGGTGGGCCCGCGTGACGCGCAACACCTACGACCTGGCCACCTACACGCTGCCCGCGCTGCTCTACGAGCGCCTGGGCGAGCAAGGCTCGGACTATTCGATCCTGTTTCCCAACGACGTGCTCTCTCCCGCCGCGGCCGGCAGCGAATACCGCCAGCCGCTGCACCGTGCGATCAACCATTTCCATGCCGACCAGTACCGGCCGTACGCCGACCGCCTGACACCGGTGGCGGGCATCCCGCTGCACACGCCGCAGGAAGGCATCGAGGAACTGGAGTTCGCGGTCAAGACGCTCGGCCTCAAGGTGATCAACATCGCGGGCGGCGTGCGCCGGCCGATCCGCGCCATTGCCGAGAAGTATCCGGCGAAGGAGCACCCGGAGATCGCGAAGCAGACCGGCTACATCGACTTCTATGGCATCGACAGCGAACACGACTACGACCCGTTCTGGGCCAAGGTGGTCGAACTGGGCGTGCCCGTCACCACGCACTACGGCAGCCAGGGCTGGACGGGCCGGCAGTCGATCAGCAACTACATGAACAACCACATCGGCCATTTCGCCGATGGCTCGCAGGCCTTTGCCAAGGCGCTGTTCTTCGGCGGCGTGACGCGGCGCTTTCCGGGCCTGCGCGTGGGCCTGCTCGAAGGCGGCGCGGACTGGGGTTCGCATGTCTACACGCACCTGGTGGACCGCTGGGAGAAGCGCAACAAGAATGCGGTGCGCAACTACGATCCCGCGGAGGCCGACATCGAGCTGCTCGCCTCGCTGTTCGAGCGCTATGGCGGCGACCTGCTCAAGGGCCGCACCATCGACAAGTCGAAGCTGCTGCGCGACAGCCTCGGCATTTCGGCACTGCCGCACAGCCGCGAACCGAATGAATCGGAGATCGACGACTTCGCGCTCGCAGGCATCGAGAAGGTCGAGGACATCCGCGACCGCTGGGTGAACAACTTCTACTTCGGCTCCGAGGCCGACGACCGCACGGTGGCGGCGGCCTTCAACACCAAGGTGAACCCGCTGGGCACGAAGATCAATGCGATCTGGTCGTCCGATGTCGGGCACTGGGACGTGCCCGAGTTCACCGAGCCGCTGGCCGAAACCTGGGACCTGGTGCAGCAGGGCGTGATCTCGGCCGCGGACTTCAAGGCCTTCGTCTTCGACAACCCGCACCGCTTCTATACCGAGGCGAATCCGCGCTTCTTCGAGGGCACCGAGGTCGGCCGCAAGCTCGGCCTGAAAGGCGCAAAGTGAACCGGACACGAACCCTGCTCGCGGTCCTGCGCCGCTGGACCGCACCGCTTGTCGCGCTGGCGCTGATGGCGGCCGCCGCGTCGTCCGCGCAGGCAGCGCCGGACACGATCCGCATCGGCGTGGCCACCGCGGGCGGCGGCGATCCCGTCACCTGGGGTGGCTCGCCCGGCGGCGTCGCGCGCGTCAACAACTGGCTGGAGGACGAGTTCAAGGCAACCGGAATCAAGGTCGAATGGCTGTTCTTCAAGGGCGCCGGACCGGCGGTGAACGAAGCGCTGTCGAACAGGCAGATCGACTTCGCCTACCAGGGCGACCTGCCATCGATCGTCGGGCGCTCCAACGGCCTGAAGACCAAGCTGCTGCTGGTGAGCGGCGCGCGCAACAACCTGTACCTGGTGGCACCGCCCAAGTCCGACATCCGGTCGATCAAGGACCTGAAGGACCGCACGGTCTCGATCTTCCGCGGCACCAACGGCCACCTCGTCGCCATCAACGTGCTGGCGGCCAATGGCCTCGCCGAGCGCGACATCAAGGGCGTGAACCTCGACACCGGCAGTGCGCAGGCTGCGCTGGTGTCGAACGGCGTGGATGCGGCCTTCGGTGGCTACGAGTGGTTCAAGGTGCGCGACCAGGGCCTCGCCAAGGTGGTGTACTCCACGCAGGGGCAGGATCCGGCCTTCACGCGCCAGGCTTCGCTGCTGGTGCGCGCGGACTTCGAGCAGGCCAACCCGGCCGAGGTGCAGCGCGTGGTCGACGTGTTCGTGCGCGCGGCGCGCTGGTCGTCGGACGAGAAGAACCGCGATGAGCTCTTCCGCATCTGGGCGCGCAGCGGCACGCCGGTCGCGTCCTGGGCGGCGGAGTTCGACCAGCAGCAGCTCGCGGCGCGCAACTCACCGCTGGCCGACGACTTCATCATCGGGCGCTACAAGGCCGTGGCGGCCGATGCGAAGAAGCTCAAGCTGATCCGCCGCGAGGTGTCGATCGACGACTGGTTCGATACGCGCTACCTCCAGAACGCGTTGAAGAAGCAGGGCCTGGAGAACTACTGGACGGCCTTCGATGCCAAGGGGCAAGCGAAGGCGGGTCAGTCGGTCGCGGCCCGATGAGTGCGCCGTCTTGTTCCCTCTCCCTCTGGGAGAGGGTCAGGGTGAGGGCAGCAGCTTTCGCACAAGCACCGCATCGGCAAACGCCGCTCGCCCTCACCCCAGCCCTCTCCCAGAGGGAGAGGGAGCAATACCCATGAGCGCCGAAATCGAACTGACAGCCGTCCCGCAGCCTCGCGGCGACGCACCCGCGTCGTCGCTGCCCTGGCGCCGCATCGGCCGTCTCTGCGAAGGCGCCCTCCCCTGGCTCCTGCCCGTCGCGCTGCTGGCGCTGTGGTTCGCGGGCGCCGCGCAGGGCTGGATCTCGCCGCAGGTGCTGCCGCCACCCCAGTTCGTCTGGGAGACATTGCGCGACCTGGCCACGAGCGGCGATCTCTGGCTGCACGTGAGCACCAGTTTCACGCGCGTGGGCGTCGGCTTCGCGGCCGGCACGGTGCTCGGACTGGCGCTGGGCTCGGCCATGGGCCTGTCGCGCAGCTTCGAGGCTTACGTGCTGCCCACCTTCAATGCGCTGGTGCAGATCCCGGTGCTGGCCTGGCTTCCGTTCGTGCTGCTGATCGTGGGCATCGGCGAACCGCTGAAGTACATCCTCATCGCCAAGGCGGCGCTGGTGCCGGTGGCGCTCAACACGCTGCAGGGCTTCCGGCAGACCCCAACCGCGCTGCGCGAGGTCGGCCAGGTCTACGGCTACACGCGGCGCCAGCAGGTGCTGGAAATCGTGCTGCCGCACGCCGTGCCCACGCTCTTCACCGGCGTGCGGCTGGGCTTCACCAAGGCCTGGCTCTCGCTGGTCGTGGTGGAACTCGTGGCATCGAGCGAGGGGCTGGGCTACCTCATCGTCTATGGCCGGCAGCTGTTCCAGCTCGACCTGGTGATGGCGGCCGTGATCGTGGTGGGCGCCATCGGCTATGCCATCGACCGCTTGCTCGACCGGCTCGAAACCGCGGTGCACCAGCGCCAACCGGGCGGAGCCGCGCGATGAACACGCCCACGCGGGATGCCGCCGAACTGGCTGCCGTGCAGCCGCTGCAGCCCGAGCAGCGCAGCCGCTGGCGCGGCTTCGTGCTGCCCGTGGCGGCACTCGTGCTGTGGTGGCTGCTGTCGTCCCTCGACGTCGTGAACTCGGCGCTGCTCGTTTCGCCGGCCAAGGTGTTCGGCACCGCGGCCGACCAGGTGGCGAGCGGACGCCTCTGGCGCGCACTGAGCGCCAGCCTCGCACGCGAGGCGACGGGCTTCCTGATCGGCACCGTGTCGGGCCTCGTGCTCGGCGCGCTGCTGGGGCTGTCGCCTCTTTTCAATCGCATCGTCGGCCCGAGCTTCAACACCTTCAAGCAGATCTCGCTGTTCGCGTGGATTCCGCTGATCTCCGTCTGGTTCGGCCTCGGCGACGTGGCCAAGGTGGTGTTTCTCTCGCTGGCCGCGCTGGTGCCGGTGGTGGTCAACACCTGCGACGGCATCCGCACCGCGCCGGCCAGCCTGCTCGAGGTGGCGCGCGTCTACGGCTACACGCGCTGGCAAACCGTCACGCAAGTGGTGCTGCCGGCCGCGCTGCCCTCGATCTTCACGGGCGTGTACCTGGCGCTCATCTATTCCTGGCTCGCAACCATCGGCGCCGAGTACCTGCTGGTGGCCGGCCGCGGCATCGGCAACACGCTGATCGAGGGCAGCGAGCATTTCCAGATGGACCTGGTCATCTTCGGCATGTTCGTGATCGGCCTTGTCGGCTGGCTCATGAACGCCGCGGCCCGCGCGCTGGAGCGCCGTCTGGCGCGCTGGACCGGACGCGCATGAACAACGCAGAAAGCACTCTCCTTCCATGACCTCCCTCCTTGCGAATCCCTCCAACGAACTCGACATCCGCGGCCTCGGCAAGCGCTATGCGAACACGCAGGCCAGTGGCGGCGAACTGCAGGTGCTCGAAGGCATCGACCTGCATGTTCCCGCCGGCCGCTTCGTGAGCATCGTCGGCGCGAGCGGCTGCGGCAAATCGACACTGCTGCGGCTCATCCTCGGCCTCGATGCGCAGTACGAGGGCCGGATCCTGCTGGATGGCGAACCGATCTCGGGCACTGGCCGCGAGCGCGGCATCGTGTTCCAGGACCACCGCCTCTTCCCCTGGCTCACGGTGGAGCAGAACATCGCGGTCGGCCTGCGCAATGCGCCCTTCAGCGCCAGGGAGAAGCGCGAACGGGTGGCCGAGCACGTGGCCCTGGTCGGGCTCGAGGGCTTCGAGAAATCGTGGCCGCACCAGATCTCCGGCGGCATGGCGCAGCGCGTGGCGATCGCGCGCGGGCTCGTCAACCGGCCGCGCGTGCTGCTGCTCGACGAACCCTTCGGCGCGCTCGACGCGCTCACACGCTCGCGGCTGCAGAACGAGCTTCAGCGCATCTGGCAGAAGGAGCGAATCACCATGCTGCTGGTGACCCACGATGTCGAGGAAGCCGTATTCCTCGGCGATCGCGTGGTGGTGATGCAGCCCTCGCCCGGCCGCATCCGGCGCACGGTCGAGGTCGACCTGCCGCACCCGCGCAACCGCAGCGACCCGGCCTTCATCGCCTTGCGCGACGACGTGCTCAGCGACTTCCTCGATGCCGATACCGCTCGCACGCCGGCCGCTGCGCCGCAACCCGAAACGGCCGGCACCGGCCTGCCGCAGCGCCTGCAGCTGGCGTGGTGAGCGCCGCAATCTCCTTCTCTCTTTTTCAAGGCAATCGACCCATGGCTTCATCCACGCGCCAGTTCAAGCTTGGCGCCTTCCTCATGCAGACCGGCCACCACATCGCGGCCTGGCGCCATCCGGGCGCGCAGGCCGATGCAGGGGGCAACTTCCGCCACTACGTCGAACTTGCGCAAAAGGCGGAAGCGGCCAAGTTCGACGCCATCTTCCTGGCCGATTCCGTGGGCGTGCGCAACAGCGACCTGCCGTCGCTCTCTCGCACCGCGCGTGCCGACCACTTCGAGCCGCTCACGCTGCTGGCCGCCATCGCGGCATTGACCGAGCGCATCGGGCTCATCGCCACGGTGTCGACGAGCTTCAATGAACCCTTCAACGTGGCGCGCAAGTTCGCTTCGCTCGACCAGATCAGCGGCGGGCGCTCGGGCTGGAACCTGGTGACCTCCAGCGGCACCGGCGAGGCGCAGAACTTCAACCGCGACGCGCATTTCGAGCACGCGCTGCGCTACGAGCGCGCGGCCGAGTTCCACGACGTGGTCACGGGCCTGTGGGACAGCTGGGAGGACGACAGCTTCGTGCGCGACAAGCAAAGCGGCCGCTACTTCGACGAGCACAAGCTGCACGTCCTGGGCCACAAGGGCACGCATTTCTCGGTGCGCGGCCCGCTCAACGTCGCGCGCTCGCCGCAGGGAAAGCCGGTGGTGGTGCAGGCCGGTGCCTCCGAAGCAGGCCGCGACCTGGCCGCGCGCACGGCCGAAGTGATCTTCGTCGCGCACCAGACCTTCGACGAGGCGAAGGCCTTTTATGCCGACATCAAGGGCCGGCTGCCGCGCCATGGCCGCCACCCCGACGAGGTGAAGATCATGCCCGGCATCTTCCCCGTGGTCGGCCGCACGCAAGCAGAGGCCGAGGAGAAGTTCGAGCAACTGCAGGAACTCGTGCATCCGGTGGTCGGCCTGTCGCTGCTGTCGAGCGTGATCGGAGGCTTCGACTTCTCGGGCCTGCCGGTCGACGCACCAGTGCCCGAACTGCCGGAGACCAACGGCCCCAAGAGCCGCCAGCGGCTGCTGCTGGACCTGGCGCGGCGCGAAAACCTCAGCATCCGCGATCTCTACCTGCGCATTGCCGGCGCGCGCGGCCACCAGCAGGTGGTGGGCACGCCCGCCCGCATTGCCGACCAGCTGCAGCAGTGGTTCGAGGAAGGCGGCGCGGACGGCTTCAACATCATGGCGCCTTGGTTTCCGGGCGGTCTGGACGACTTCATCGAACTGGTGCTGCCCGAGCTGCGGCGGCGCGGCCTGTTCCGCACCGAGTACGAAGGGCGCACGCTGCGCGAGCACCTGGGGCTGCGCAGGCCCGTGCATCCCGCGCATGCGGCGCGCGAAGCGCATCCGGTCGCCATTGCATAGCCGCGTGCCACGCCTGACGCTCTTTCTCACCTCCCTTGAATCCGTCATCGTTCATGCCCGCACAACCCCCTAGCTACGAGCAGCTCGCCGAGCGCTTCCGCCCCGTCTTCGCCCGCATCGCCGAGCATGCCGCCCAACGCGAGCACGAGCGCGCATTGGCCTACGACGCCGTCAGCTGGCTGCGCGAGGCGAAGTTCGGCGCATTGCGTGTGCCGCTCGCCCATGGCGGCCTGGGCGCCTCGGTCGAGCAGTTGTTCGACCTGCTCATCGAGCTTGGCGCGGCCGATTCCAACCTGCCGCAGATCCTGCGCGCCCACTTCGGTTTCATCGAGCGGCTCTACGCCGAGATCGATCCCGAACTGCATGCACCCTGGCTGCGGCGCGCCGCCGATGGCGCGATCTTCGGCAATGCCACCACCGAACTGGGCGAAGCCGAGGTGGGCACGCTGCAGACCAAACTCACACGCGACGGCAAGGGCTGGCTGCTCGACGGCGACAAGTACTACAGCACCGGCACCCTCTACGCCGACTGGATTCCCGTGACCGCACAGCGCGCGGACGACCCGGGCAAGCAAGGGCGGGTCCTGGTGCTCGTGCCTGCGCAGGCGCGCGGTGTGGAGCGCATCGACGACTGGCGCGGCTTCGGCCAGCGCCTGACCGGGTCGGGCACCACGCGCTTTCGCCGTGTCGCCGTCGAGCCCGGCCACGTGCTGTCCTACGACCGCGACCGGCCGACGCCGCTCACGGCGCATTTCCAGCTCACCCACCTGGCCACGCTGGCCGGCATCGCGCGCGCGATCGAGCGCGACGCGGTGGCCTTCGTGCAGCCGCGCAAGCGCGTCTACAGCCACGGCAGCGGCGCGACGCCGCGCGAAGATCCCCTGGTCCAGCAGGTGGTGGGGCAGCTTTCCAGCGCAGCCTTCACGGCGGCAGCGGCGGTGGCCGCAGTGGCCCGCGGACTGGGCGACATCGACCGCCTGCGCCAGCGCGGCGAGGCCATTCCCGAAAGCCTGATCGTCGACGTGGAGCTGCGCACCGCCAAGGCGCAGGTCGGCATCGTCGACGCCGTGCTGAACACCGCCACGCGCCTGTTCGACGTCGGCGGCGCCTCGGCGCTGCAGGAAGACCGGCGGCTGGATCGCCACTGGCGCAACGCGCGCACTCTCGCCTCGCACAACCCGGTGATCTACAAGGCGCGCATGGTCGGCGACCACGCGATCAACGGGACCCGGCCCACTTTCTATTGGGCGGTGGGGACCCGCGGCGAAGCTTGATCAGGCTTCGCCGGCGCGATGCCGGAATTGCGCCGCTGCATGGCGTGCGGGCAGCCGGTCGCCAGCGTCGAACAATTTGCGGCGCAGGCTGCCTTCGGCATAGGCGGTCTTGTAGACGCCGCGGTTCTGCAGCTCGGGCACGACCAGGTCGACGAAATCCTCGTAGCTCTCGGGCACCACGGTGCGGCTCAGGTTGAAGCCGTCGACCCCGGTTTCATCGATCCACGACTGCAGCTCGTCCGCCACCTGCGCGGCATCGCCGACGATGGCCGGGTAGCGCCCGCCGAGCTCGAACAGTTCGAGCAGCTTGCGGCGCGTCCAGCCCAGCTGCTCGGCGGTGCGGGTGGCCGATTCGATGGCATTGGCCTTGCCGTAGTCGATCGGCTCGTCCAGGCCGTGGCGCGCGTAGTCGATGCCCGTGCTGGCCGAGAAGTGGGCCAGGCCCGCCTCGCGGCTCGCGTAGTGCCGATAGTCCGCGTACTTCTCCTGCGCCTCCTTTGCGCTCGCGCCCGGCACCACCGCGGCACCGACGAACACCTTGACGTCGTCGGGACGGCGGCCGGCGCGCACCAGTTGCTCGCGCAGCGCCTGCACGGTCTTGCGCGCCGCATCCTTGTTGGGCGGCGAGATGAAGACGCACTCCGCGTGCCGTGCGGCAAAGCGCTGGCCGCGGCCGGAACTGCCGGCCTGGAACAGCACCGGCGTGCGCTGCGGCGAGGGCTCGGCCAGATGGTAGCCCTCGACCTGGTAGTGGCGGCCCTGGTGCCGCACCTTGTGCACCCTGGCCGGGTCCGCGAAGACGCGTGCGGCCTTGTCGCGCCGCACCGCCGCGTCTTCCCAGCTCCCCTCCCACAGCTTATAGAGCACCTCCAGGTACTCGTCGGCCCGTTCGTAGCGCTCGTCGTGCGCGATCTGTTCCGCCAGGCCCATCGCGCGCGCGGCGCTGTCGAGATAGCCGGTGACGATGTTCCAGCCGATGCGTCCGCGCGTGAGATGGTCCAGCGTCGAGAAGCGCCGCGCCAGCAGGTAGGGCTGCTCGTAGGTGAGATTGACCGTGACGCCGAAACCCAGGTGCCGCGTTGCCGCCGCCATGGCCGAGACCAGCAGCAGCGGATCGTTCACCGGCAGCTGGATCGACTCGCGCAGCGTCACGTCGACGTTGTTCCGGTAGACGTCGTAAACGCCCACGATGTCGGCGATGAACAGGCCGTCGAAGAGGCCGCGTTCCAAAGTGCGCGCCATGCCGGTCCAGTATTCGAGCGTGTTGTACTCGAGCGAGCGGTCGCGCGGATGGGTCCACAGGCCGTGGTTGATGTGGCCCACGCAGTTCATATTGAACGCGTTGAGCAGGATCTGCTTCTTCTTCTGCGCCATGTCAGAACGCCGGCAGCACGCCGCCCGCGAAGGTCTTGACGATGAAATCGCGCACCTCGTCGGTCTGGTAGGCCTTGACCAGCTGCTGCACCCAGGGCTGCTCCTTGTCCTGTTCACGCACCGCGATCAGGCAGGCGTAGGGGCCTTCCTTGTCCTCGACCAGAATGCCGTCGCGCGCCGGATTGAGGCCGGCCTTGTTGGCATAGTCGGCGTTGACGGCCGAGGCGTCGGTGTCGTCGAGCGTGCGCGGCAGCTGGGCGGCCTCGATCTCGACGAAGCGAAACTTCCGCGGGTTCTCGGTGATGTCGCGCGGCGTGGCGTTGATGCCCGCGATGGGGTCGATGCCGCTCTTGAGCTTGATGGCGCCGGCCTTCTGCAGCAGCAACAGCACCCTGCTTTCATTGGACGGGTCGTTCGGAATGGCAATGCTGGCGCCCTCCGGCAGATCCTTGAAAGCCTTGTACTTGCGCGAATAGATTGCGATCGGGCCGATCCAGGTGCGGCCGAAGCCGACGATCCTGTAGCCGCGCGAACGCACCTGCGCCGCAAGAAAGGGCCGGTGCTGGAAGCTGTTGGCGTCCAGGTCGCCGGCATCGAGCGCGGCATTGGGCCGGCTGTAGTCGGTGAAGGGCACGATCTGGATCTTCAGGCCGTAGTCGCGCTCGGCCACGCGCCTGGCCACCTCGAAGGTCTGCTCGTGCGGGCCGGTCGTCACGCCCACCTTCAGGACCTTGGTGGTGCCGGGCTGCTCCTTCAGGGTGGCAAAGGCCGGCAGGCCCGCGCCGGCAGCGGCCGCGGCCGAGGTGAGTTGCAGCAGGCGGCGGCGCGACAACGCGGCCGGAATCGACGAGAAGCGGCTCAAGGGAAACTCCGAAGAAGAAACGAACAAGGAAGAAAGAGGCAAGAGGCCGGTGCTCACAGGGCGCCGTGGCGCGGCGGGAGCCGGTCGTTGAGGTAGTAGTTGCCGATGTGGTGGTACTTCCAGCGCACCGGGTCGTGCAGCGTGTGGGTGCGCGCGTTGCGCCAGAAGCGGTCCAGCCCCAGGCCGTCGAGCGTGGCGCTAGTGCCGGCCAGCTCGAACAGGCGGTTGCCGGCGTCGAGCGAGGCGGTGGTGCTCAGCACGCGGGCCTCGGCCACCGCGATCGAGGCCGCGGCCACGCTGTGCTCGTCGGGGGCGCGCTGGGCCGCCTCGACGAAGCGGGCCGCGCGGCGCAGCAGGGCCTCGGCCGCGCGCAGGCGCACCGCCACTTCGCCGGTCAGCTGGATCGCGAGCAGGTCCTCGCTGGCGCGTTCCACGCCGGCATCGATCCATGGCCGCGCGCGCTCGCGCACGAAGGGCAGTGTGGCTTCGAAGGCGCCGCGCCCGATGCCAAGGTCGATGGCGGCATGCAGCAGCTGCGCGAAGGGGCCGATGGTGGTGGGCCGTTCGAAGGAGGCCAGGAAGGGAATGACCCAGGCCGGGTCGATCTGCACTCCTTCGAAGCGCACCGAGCCGCTGCCCGTTACGCGCTGGCCGAAGCCGTCCCAGTCGTCCACGATGCTCACGCCTTGGGCGCGACGCGGCACGAATGCGAGTTTGGTCACCTCTCGGGGGCCCTCCTGCGCCACCACCAGCGTCGGAATCCAGTGCGCGAACAGCGCACCCGTGCAGTAGAACTTCTGCCCGTCGATCTGCAGGCTGCCGCCTTCCTCGTGCAGGCGCGTGCGGCGCTTGAAGTCCTTGTGGCCGATCTCCGCGAGCGCATTGCCGAAGCGCTCGCCTTCGAGCACGCGGCGGTAGAAGAAGCTTTTCTGGGCCTCGGTCCCCCCTACCCTCAACACCTCCAGCGCGTAGTAGTGGTTCTGCGGAATCTGCCCGAGCGAACCATCCGCGGCCGAGATGATGGCGATCACCTCCGCCAGCGTGCCTGCCGACACGCCGGCGCCGCCGTGCTCGCGCGGCACGGTGATCGCCCAGAGGCCGCTGGCCGTGAAGCGCTCCAGCTCGGCCCAGGGCAGGCGCCGTTCGCGGTCGCGGGCTGCGGCGTCGCGCGCGAAGTCGGCGGCGAGCTCGCGTGCGATTTCCAGCGCCTGGGCATCGTCGCTGATGCGCAGCGGCTTCTGCGCAGGGATGGGCGCGGGCACCTCCGACGCGCGATCGGGAAGAACAGCGGTGAGCGTCATCGGTCAGTTCCAGGAATGCCGTGGCGGCAGTACGTGGTTGAGCAGGTAGTTGCCGATCAGGTGCGCCTTCCATCGCACCGGGTCGTGCAGGGTGTGCGTGCGGGCGTTGCGCCAATGCCGGCCCAGGTTGTGGGCTTCGCGCGTGGCCGAGGAGCCGGCGAGCTCGAACAGCTTCTCGGTGGCATCGAGCGCGATGCGCGTGGTCAGCACCTTGGCCTCGGCCACGGCGACCGAGGCGCGCGCGCTGGATTCGGCGCTGACGGGCCGGGCCGCCACGGCGTCGAGCGTGCGGCCGCTTTCCAGCAGCACCTCGTGCGCCGCATGCAGGTCCACCTCGAGGCGGCCCACCTCCTGGACGATGTAGGGGTCGTCCGCGGCGCGGGCCACGCCGGCATCGGTCCAGGGCCGCGCATGCGCGCGCACGAAGGCCACCGCCTCGGCGAGTGCCGCCTGCGCAATACCCTGGTCGATGGCGGCCTGCAGCAGCTGCGAGCCCGGGCCGAAGAGGCCGGGCCGGTCGGCCAGCTGCCAGAGCGGCAGCACGTCCGCCTCGTCGACCGGCACGGCCTCGAAGCGCACGGTGCCGCTGGCGGTGGTGCGCTGGCCGAAGGAAGACCAGTCGTCGACCACCGTGAGCCCCGGCGCATCGCGCGGTACCCACACCTGCACGGCGCGGCCCTGGTCGTCGAGCGCGCGCGCCGGCACGCGGTGGGCGAAGAGCGCACCGGTCGAATAGAAGCGCTCGCCGTCCAGGCGCAGGCCCCGGGGCGTGCGGCGCAGCCGTGTCGCGCCCTCCACGATGGTCTTCGATCGCCGCTCCGGCCCCGCATTGCCCAGGCGCCGGCCCGCGAGCACCTCGGCGTAGAAGCGGGCCTTTTGCGCCTCGGTGCCGATCTCGCGGAGCACGCCCAGCACGCCGAAGTGGTTCTGCGGGATCTGGCCGAGCGAGCCGTCGGCGGCCGACAGGATCACGAAGATCTCGGCCAGCGTGGCATAGGACACATCGGCGCCGCCATGCGCGCGCGGCACGGTGATGCCGCCGAGCCCGCTCTCGGACCAGAGATCGAGCTCGTCCCACGGCAGGCGCCGCTCGCGGTCGCGCGCGGAAGCGCCGGGTGCGAACAGCGCGGCAAGGCGGTGCGCTGCCGCCAGCGCTTCGTCGTCGCTGCGGATGCGCTGCACGCGCGCGGGATCGGGGTCGCGCGGTTTGCGCGGCACGGCGACCCCTTGGTGTTCGGAAGCCATCGGAGAGCGCTCAGGCCAGCGCCAGCGAGGGCACCTCGACCGGCCCGCTGGCGCGCTGGCGCAGCACCGGCAGCGCCCGCTCGACGGCCAACGCAATGCGTGCGCGCAGCGCCTCGCTGCTCACGCGGTAGTTCTCGAACTCCTTGTCGGTCGCATAGACGCCGATCGGCAGCGTGTGGGCCTGGAAGAAGCTGAACAGCGGACGCAGCTGGTGGTCGATTGCCAGCGCGTGGCGGTCGCTGCCGCCCGTGGCCGCAAGCAGCACCGGCACGTCGATCAGCGATTCGTGATGAACGAAGTCGAAGAAGTGCTTGAAGAGCCCGGTGTAGGAACCACGATAGATCGGGCTCGCCACCAGCAGCAGGTCGGCGGATTCGACGTCCTTGAGCGACTGCTCGACATCGGACGGAAGCTGGCTGCGCTGCACCGCGCCGCCGAACCTGGGCACCAGCTGGCCGAGTTCGATGAGGCGTGTTTCGGCGGGCCAGGCGTCGGTCAGGCCTTCCAGCAGTTCCTCGACCAGCGCGAGCGTGCGCGAGGGGCGTTGCAGGCCGCCGGAGACAGCGACGATCTTGAGTTTTTGGGTCATGGTGAAAGTAGAAAAAGTCAGACCATGAATGTGCCGGCCGCGCGGTCTTTTTTGCGCACGGGCTCTAGAAGCATTTCAGCTATGCATGTGCGGTTTTCTTCGTTGATGGGACAGGCAAGGCTTCCTAGGATCGGCGCTTCCCAACCAGCCAGACCGCTCCCGCGCCGGAGCGCGCCGCCATGCCCATCGAGACGCCCTCCTCTTGCCTTGCCAGCGCCTTGCCTTCGAGGCGCCTGGCGCTCAAGACCCTCGCCTCCCTCGCATCCGCCACCGCCATCGGCGGCCTGGCGCTTGCGGGCTGCTCGCGCGGCGATGGCAGCAAGGCCGCCGCGGCCAACGGCCCGGCCGTGGTGAAGAAGACCGGCGACAAGGTCGCGTTCAAGTACCCGAACAACCCGTCGTTCGACCTGATCTACCTGGCCGACGAGCTCGGCTATTTCGAGGGCACCAACACCCGCCCCGAGTACGTCGGCAAGATCGCCGCGCCGCAGATCATTCCGCTGGTGGGCACGGGCGAGATCGACTTCGGCAGCCGCATGGTGCCGCTGGTGATCTCGGCCATTGCGTCCGGCGCGGACCTCAAGGTGGTGGCTGCAGGCGGCAAGACGCTGCAGGAAGCGCCGCACATGAAGTACTTCGTCCGCAAGGACTCGGGCATCCGCCATCCGAAGGACCTCGAAGGCAAGACCATCGGCTTCAACAGTTTCGGCGCCTGCGCCGAGTTCGTCACCAAGAAATACTTGCGCCAGCACGGCGTGGACGTGACGAAGATCAACTTCGTCGTCGTCCCCGACGAGCAGGCCGAGCAGACGCTGGTGACCGGCAACACCGACCTTGCGATCATCCACGCGCCCTTCTCGGGCCGGGCCGACAACGCCGAGCCGCTGTTGCGGCTGTGGAGCGACTACGACCTCGACGGCGGCCTTGGCGGGATGGCGCCGTACAGCGCGCATGGCCAGTTCATCCGCGAGCACCCCGAGGCGGTGCGCGACGTGGTCGCGGCGCTGGCCAAGGCCGGCAACTGGGTCAATGCCAACACCGAGGAAGCGCGCAAGCTGGTGGCCAAGCGCATCAACATGGACCTGAAGAACGTCGACCGCTACGCCTATGTCGACGATCTGGTGGTGACCGAGCCGCCGATCCAGTACTACATCGACATCCTGCAGTCCGAGGGCAAGCTCGCCGCCGGCAAGGTGGCGGTGAAGGACGTCTACACCAACGAGTTCAACCCTTTCGCACCGCAGGCCGCGAAGTCCTGACCCGACGCCCGCCATGAGCTTCAAGATCTCGGCCCGCGACGTGCGGATGGACTATGCGGCGCGCGGTGCGAGCGAGCGCGTGCGCGTGCTCGAAGGCTTCGACCTGGACGTGCGCGACGGCGAATTCCTTTCGGTGCTCGGCCCCTCGGGTTGCGGCAAGTCGACCTTCCTCGGCATCCTGGCCGGGCTGACGCAGCGCACCGGTGGGCGCATTGCCATCAACGGCCAGCCGCTCGCGGGCATCAACCGCAACCAGGGCGTGGTGTTCCAGGGCTATGCGCTGTTTCCATGGCTCTCGGTGCTCGACAACATCGCGGTCGGGCTGGAGATCCGCGGCACCGCCAAGGCCGCGCGCCGCCGCATCGCGCATGAATACCTCGAACTGGTGGGCCTGCACGGCTTTGCGGACCGCTATCCGCACGAGATCTCGGGCGGCATGAAGCAGCGCGTGGCCATTGCGCGCTCGCTCGCCTACAAGCCCGACGTGCTGCTGATGGACGAGCCCTTCGCGGCACTCGATGCGCAGACGCGCGAGATCCTGCAGGGCGAACTGCTGCGCATCTGGGAGCAGTACCGCAAGACCATCGTCTTCATCACGCACAGCCTGGAGGAAGCGGTGTACCTCTCGGACCGCGTGGCGGTGATGACGCAGCGGCCCGGCTGCATCAAGGACATCATCGACATCCCACTCGCGCGCCCGCGGTCGGCGGAAATTCGCCACTCGAGCGAGTTCGCCGCGCTGCGGCAGTGCGCCTGGGAGGTGCTGAAGGACGAGGTGCAGATCGGCTTGCGGCCCAGGTCGCTCGAAGAGGTGGTGTCATGAGCAGCGCACTCCGATTTGCTCCTTCCCCTTCCGGGGGAAGGCCGGGATGGGGGCACGCGGCCTCCGAAAAGCCGCTGGTGATTGATGCGCCGCTTGCCCCCACCCCAACCCTCCCCCGGAAGGGGAGGGAGCAACAGCCAAGGGCGGAGGTGGGACGATGAGCGCCGTGCTCGATGCGCCGGTGGCCCGCTCACCGGGCCGCTTTTTCAGGTTCGTGCGCAGCCTCGCCCGCGTGGCCGAACGCGGCATCGGCCTCGTGATCTTCCTGGCGCTGTGGGAGGCGCTGCCGCGCCTGGGCGTCGTGAGCGATGCCTACCTGAGCCCGCCGTCCGCCGTGGTTGCGAGCATCGTCCAGCTCGTCGACACCGGCCAGCTGTGGAAGCACGTGGCGGCAAGCCTGCAGCGCTCGCTGTGGGGCCTGCTGCTCGCGAGCTTCTCGGGCGTGGTGCTGGGCCTCCTGATCGGCAGCTCCAGGCGGCTGGCGGCCGTCGTCGATCCGGTGCTGCAGCTCTTTCGCCAGACCTCGGCCTTCGCGCTGTTTCCGGTGTTCATTTTGTTCCTGGGCATCGGCGAGCTGTCGAAGGTGGCGATCATCTTCTGGGCCTCGTTCTGGCCGGTGCTGCTGAGCACGGTGAGCGGCGTGAAGCAGGTCGACCGGCTGCTCGTCAACTCGGCGCTGTCGATGGGCGCCTCGCCGCGCTTCGTCTTCTTCAAGGTGGTGCTGCCGGCGTCGCTGCCGTCGATCTTCACCGGCGTGCGGCTGGCGGGGGCCTACAGCATCACGGCGCTGGTGGCGGCCGAGATGATCGGCGCGCATTCGGGCCTGGGCTTTCTCACGCTCAACTCGCAGGAGACCTTCCAGATCCCGACGATGTATGCCGGCATCCTGCTGTTGGCCGTGCTCGGGCTGCTGCTGAACTACCTGCTGGCCTTGCTGGAGCGGCGACTGCTGCGCTGGCGCAAGGGGCTGAGCCTCGATGACTGAGCGCAGGCGGTCGAAGCGCGGGCTGGTGCTGGCCGGCACGGCGCTGGCGATGGCCGTCGCCGTGGCGGTGGCGATCGCGGGCATCGGCGGCGCCTGGGCTTTCGCGACGCCCGTGCTGTCGGGCCTGCCGAAGGGACCGGTTCTCGCCCAGGCGATCGAGCGCGGCAGGCTGATCGTGGGCGTGCGCCGCTATCCGCGCCCGGCCCCGCCCGAGGCGCCGACGCCGCCGGAGCCCGATGGTTTCGACGCCACGCTCGCACGGCAACTGGCGGCTTCGCTCGGCGTGCCGCTGGAGCTGGTCGGCCTCGACCCCGCAGCGCAGGAGGCTGCGCTGAGCGAGGGCCGTGTCGACCTGCTGGTCACCGGCGTGCCCGCGCAATCCGCGCACGGTATCGCCGCCGCCCCCGGCAGCTACGACGTCGGCCGCGGCCTCCTGGTCGCGCTCAGGCGCGGCAAGGTCCAGGACGAGGCCGCGCTGCGCGGTGCCCTGGTCTGCGTGGGCGAAGGTTCGGGCTACGCCGGCGCGGTGTCGCAGCGCTATGGTGCGCAGCCGCGCAGCTACCCCTCTTCGGTGCATGCAGCGTCGGCTTTCATGGCCGGCGAATGCGCGGCGCTCGCCGAGGACGGGGAGGTGCTGGACCGGCTCATGCAGAACGAGGAATGGCGCTTCTACCAACCGCTGGCGAGCGGCCTTCGTCCATCGTCGGATGCAGCCATCCGCCTGCCCGAAGGCGACGCTGTCTCGCGCGACTACCTGGCGGCCGCGCTGCGCCGATGGCGCGCCGACGGCACGCTGGACAAGGCGCGCGGCGCACGTGCAGGCAATCTTCAGTTCGAGATCACGCTGCTCAAGGACGGCTTGGTCTGCCATTCCTGAGCAGTGCGCGTCAGCCTTGCATGGCACGCCATTGCGCGGACGCGGATTCGCGGCTCACGAGCTCTCGGCCGCCATTTCTTCCCTAACCCGCGCGGCGCTGCCCTGCCAGCCGCCGCACCACCGACACCAGCCGGTCGATCTCGTCGAAGGTGTTGTAGAAGGCCAGCGACGGCCGCACGGTCGTCTCGACACCGAAGCGGCGCAGGATTGGCTGCGCGCAGTGATGGCCTGTGCGCACCGCGATGCCTTCTTCGTTCAGCGCGTGGCCCACTTCTTCGGTGGTGTAGCCGTCAAGCACGAAGGACATCACGCTCGCCTTGTCGGCCGCCGTGCCGATCAGCCGCACGCCGCGGATCGCGCGAAGCTGCGCCATGCCATAGGCCAGCAGGTCGTGCTCGTAGCGCGCGATGTTCTCGATGCCGACCTTGTGGACGTAGTCGATCGCGGCCCCCAGCCCCACCGCATCGGCAATGTTGCCGGTGCCGGCCTCGAACTTGTTCGGGATCGGCTGGAACACGGTCTTCTCGAAGGTCACGTCGGCAATCATGTTGCCGCCGCCCTGCCAGGGCGGCATGTCCTCGAGCACTTCGCGCTTGCCCCAGACCACGCCGATGCCGGTCGGGCCGAACACCTTGTGGCCGGAGAACACGAAGAAGTCGGCACCGATGTCCTGCACGTCGACCCGCATGTGCGAGACCGATTGCGCGCCGTCGACCAGCGCCCTGGCGCCGGCACGGTGCGCGAGCTCGACGATCTCCTTCACCGGCACCACGGTGCCCAGCGCGTTCGAGACCTGCGTGACCGCGACGATCTTGGTGCGGTCGTTCAGCAGCTTGCGGTATTCGTCGAGCAGCACCTGGCCCGAATCGTCCACCGGAATCACGCGCAGCTTCGCACCCTTGGCGGCGGCGAGCTGCTGCCACGGCACGATGTTGGCGTGGTGCTCGAGGTTGGAGACGATGATCTCGTCGCCCTCGCCCACGTGCTGCCCGCCCCAGCTCTTGGCCACGAGGTTGATGGCCTCGGTGGTGCCGCGCACGAAGATCACCTCCTCGACTTCGGGTGCGTTGAGAAACAGGCGCACGCGCTCGCGCGCGCCTTCGTAGGCATCGGTGGCGCGCGCGGCCAGTTCATGCGCCGCGCGGTGGATGTTCGAGTTCTCGTGTGCGTAGAAGTACGCGATCCGGTCGATGACCGATTGCGGCTTGTGCGTGGTGGCGGCG
The DNA here is from genome assembly GCF_030815975.1 of Variovorax paradoxus. Lineage (NCBI taxonomy): Bacteria > Pseudomonadati > Pseudomonadota > Betaproteobacteria > Burkholderiales > Comamonadaceae > Variovorax > Variovorax paradoxus. The sequence continues at coordinate 429,364 of NZ_JAUSXL010000001.1, read as the reverse complement.
TTGTCGAACCACACGAGCTGCCGGCCGTTCACGCGCTCCTGCAGGATCGGGAAGTCGCGGCGTACGGCATTGACGTCGAACGGCGGATGCTGGCCGCTGCCGGCGAGCGGCACGGCATCGACGAAGTAGAACTGCGGCTGGCTCCCTCGCCCCTCTGGGGAGAGGGTTGGGGTGAGGGGCTGCTCCGCACCTTGCGTCGTCCGCTGGCCCTCACCCCAGCCCTCTCCCGCAAGCGGGAGAGGGGGCAAGACCTGTGGAAGGACGGACACGGCGGAGGCTGCGCCGGCCGGCGGATGCCCGAAGCTGTTGTTCAGGAAGTAGAACGGCGACGCGCCCGCTTGCGGCGCGAAAGGCGTGGCAGGCGCGTTGGCTTGCTGCGGCACGCCCAGCACCGAACTGCCGAGACGAGGCTCGAAGGCCGGCGCGACCGACAGCACGCTGTCGGGCACGCCGTTGCCCGCCACCGCATGCGGCAGCAGCGCCGGCGCGCGGTTCGCAAGCGAAGGCAGTTGCGTGGGCGAAGCCGGCACCAGGTTCGCGCCTGGAACCTGCCCCTGCGGAAACGGCGTGCCGGGCACGCTCGGTCCGAAACCGGCAGGACTCGCCAGCGGCGAGCCCGGCGGCGCGACGTTGGCAGGAAACTGCGCGCCCGGCACCAGCCCGCTCGCCGCACCGGGCAACGAGGCAGGCGGCGTGCCCGGCAGCGCGGCGAACATGGCGCTCGCCATGCGCGCGAGAACGGCCGGATCGAACGGCGCCTCGCCCGGAATCGATGGTGTGATGCTCACTGCGGCTTACTTGTAGGTGTCGGGATAGTCGTGGTACTTGCCGATCTCGACGTCGTCGAGCACGGCCAGCGCATCGGTGGTCAGCACCGCCAGCGAGCAGTACAGCGAGATCAGGTACGACGCGATCGCATGGTTGTTGATGCCCATGAAACGCACCGACAGGCCCGGGCCCTGCTCGCCCGACAGCCCCGGCTGGAACAGGCCCACCACGCCCTGGCGCTTGTCGCCCACGCGCAGCAGCAGGATCTTGCTCTTGCCGTCGGCCACCGGCACCTTGTTCGACGGGATCAGCGGAATGCCGCGCCAAGTGATGAACTGCGAGCCGAACAGGCTCACCGTCGGCGGCGGCGTGCCACGGCGCGTGGCCTCGCGGCCGAAGGCGGCAATCGCGAGCGGGTGCGTGAGGAAGAAGGCGGGCTCCTTCCACACCTTGGTCAGCAGCTCGTCGAGGTCGTCGGGCGTGGGCGCGCCGGTCAGCGGGAAGATGCGCTGCTCTTCGCTCACCTGGGCCAAGAGGCCGTAGTCGGGGTTGTTGATGAGCTCGCTCTCCTGGTTCTCCTTGATCGTCTCGATCGTCAGGCGCAGTTGCTCCTTGATCTGGTCGTGCGGGCTGCTGTAGAGGTCGGAGATGCGGGTGTGCACGTCCAGCACGGTGCTCACGGCATTGAGGTAGTGCTCGCGCGGGTTCTCCTCGTAGTCAACGAAGGTGCGCGGCAGCTGGTTTTCTTCTTCGCGCGAGGTGCAGGTGACCTTGATCGACTCGGGGTTCCTGACCTTGTTGACGCGGTAGATGCCCGCCTCCACCGGCACCCATTGCAAGAGCTGCGTCAGCCAGCGCGGACTGATGGTCTCCAGCTGGGGGACTGTCTTGGTGGCGTTGGCCAGCTGGCGGGCGGCGTTGTCGCCAAGGGCGGTGATACCACCGACTGTTGCGCTCATGAATCAAGGCTCCGTGTTGGGAAGAAGGTGGCCGCAAGTGTCAGGCGGCCTGGGGTTTTCCCTCAACAGGCTATAGCCGCCAAGTTGATCCTGCGCACAAGGCGCGATTGCTCCAGCTGTTCGCAGCGCAGCAGCAGGCCGACCATGTTGATGTCCAGTGCCGCAGCCAATTTGTGCGCTGTGACGATCGAGGGGATGACGCGCCCGCGCTCCACTTCGCCGACATAGGAACGGTTCAGGTCGGCGCGCTCGGCCAGCGCTTCCTGCGACCAGCCCTTGCCTTCGCGCAGCTGGCGGATGGTCACGCCGAAGTCTTCCACGAAGTCCTTCATGCGCCACCTGCCTTCGGCGCATTCTGCAGGCTGGCCTGCGTCACGCTCGCGCCCGCGGGCACGTCGTCGGTGATCCACACGTTGCCGCCGATGACCGCGCCCTTGCCCAGCGTCACGCGCCCAAGGATGGTGGCGCCAGCATAGATCACCACGTCGTCCTCCACCACCGGGTGGCGCGGCAGGCCCTTCTGCAGGTTGCCCTCGGCATCGGTCGGGAAGCGCTTGGCGCCGAGTGTGACGGCCTGGTACAGGCGCACGCGCTTGCCGATGACCGCCGTCTCGCCGATCACCACGCCCGTGCCGTGGTCCATGAAGAAGCCCGCATCGATCTGCGCGCCGGGGTGGATGTCGATGCCGGTCTGCGCATGCGCGAGCTCGGCCACGATGCGTGCCAGAAGCGGCAGCCCGAGCTGGTAGAGCTCGTGCGCCAGCCGGTGGTGGATCATCGCGAGCACGCCCGGGTAGCACAGCAGCACCTCGTCCACGCTGCGCGCGGCCGGGTCGCCCTGGTAGGCCGCGAGCACGTCTGTATCGAGCAGGCGGCGCAGTTGCGGCAGCGCGTTTGCGAAGCGGCGCACCGCATCGGTCGCGGCGTCGTCGATCTCGCCCGGGGACCGCGGTTCGTGCCGGGCATTGAATTCGAGTTCGAGGCGCGCCTGCACCAGCAAGGCCTGCAAGGCGGAATCGAGCGAGTGGCCGATGTAGAAGTCTTCGCTCTCGTGGCGCAGTTCCGGCGGCCCGAGCCGCATCGGAAAGAGCGCGCCCTTGAGCGACTCGACGATCTGCGCGAGCGCGTGGCGCGACGGAAACTCGCGTGCGCCGGGCTCGCGCGAGCGCCGCTGTGAATCGCGCCATTCGTCGCGCACGCCATGCAGCGCGCGCACGATGCCGCTCACCTCGAAATGAGCCATGTGGTTGTTCTCCCTGAAAAAGGAACGCTGGCGTCAGTCCTGCACCCACGGCAGGCCGTGGAAGCGCCAGCCGCCGGAACCGCCGCGGTGCTGGCGGGCGTCGATCTCGCCCTCGAAGCCCTCGAGCACGTTGAACACGTGCGTGAAGCCGGCCTTGGCGGCCGCCTCCGCCGCGAGTGCCGAGCGCTTGCCGCTGCGGCACAGCAGCAGCGCCACCGCGTCCTTGCCGCCGTGCTTCGCAAGCCTGGCTTCGAGCTCGCGCACGAAGCGCGGATTGCGCGTCAGCGCCGTGCCGGTCGCCCAGGCCACGTGCAGGCTCTCGGGCACATGGCCCACGAACTTGCGCTCTTCGCCCGAGCGCACATCGACCAGCACGGCCTGGCCACCTTGCACGAGCGCCCATGCGACGGGCGGCGTCACGCCGCCGGCGTAGGTCCACCCCGCTTCGGCCGCACGAATGCGTGCTTCTTCGAGGGCGGGCGGCAAGGCGACGAGATCTTCAACTTCCACTGACATGCGCTGGGGCTCCTGTGCGTTGCTTCATTCGCCATCGGGCTTGGTGGCGATGACCATCACTGTAGGAGCGGGGCGATCAAGCTCAAACAACCGAAAAGTCGGTTCTAAACAACCAATCGTTCTAAAGGGTCAAGGCCCAGGCGATGGGAATCCCCGGTCCACCGCTGGTGGCCGTGCGCCTGACTCAACGCTGCGCCGACAACGCCACTGAAAGCTGGCGCAACAGCGACGCGCCGTCACCCTGCCATGCGCTGCCATGCATGCAGGCGAGCGTGCGGGGCTCCTGCTGCGCAAGCCTGGCCAGCAGTGCGGCCGTTTGTGGCGCATGCGCGTAGTAGTCCATCTGGTTTCGGAATGCCTCACTGGGGCCCAGGATGTCGGCATCGGTCAGCGCCTTGCTGCTGTCGCCCGCCTGCGTGAAGAGGTCGCCGCAGAAGAATGTACGCGTGCGCGTCTCCATCATCAGCCCGCATTCCCAGCCATGCGGAAGATGGGGCGTGTCGAACCAGCGCATCGTGTGGCTGCCGAGCGGGAGCTCCTCGCCGTCGGCCAGCGCGCGCGGTGAACGGTCCGCCAGGTCACTCATCGAGACCATGGCGGCAATGCTGCCGCACAAGGGCACGGCTTGCGGCGCTGCTGCGAGAAACAAGTTCAAGGCGCCGCACTCGTCCGCCTCGACATGGGACAGCCCGATGTAGCGCAGGCGCTCGACCGGCATCACGCTCGCGATGGCTTCGCTCACCAGCGGGAAAAGCTGGCGCGGCCCGGAGTGGAACAACAACGGCTCGTCGTCGACCACAAGGTACTGGTTGAAGCTGAATAGATTGCCGTCGGGCAGCGGCACCGGCGTATTGATGCGGAATATGCCCGCCGCGATTTCCTGCACGTTGGTGCCGGACTGTGGATTCGTGGTCATGCGTGTCTCCTCGGCGTTGCGGAGCGACGACCCGATGCGTCGCCAGAGCGCCACGGTACTCCAATTTGGCAATCCGGCGGCGATCAGCTTCCCCGCGCGACCGGCATGTCCGCAGGCGCCGTGCCCTTGACCGCCCAGGCCAGCGCGGCATAGGAGCGGGCGCCGTCGGCTTCGCCATCGAGGTAAGCCGCCGCTACCGCCTCGCGCAGCCGCGAGCGCGCAGCTGCATCGAGCGTGGCGACGTACTCCGCGCCGGGCCCGTCCTTGCCCTCGAAGGGCGTCCAGTAGTCGGCGAACGAAGCGAATTCCATCCGGATCGCGAGCGTCGTCTCCTCCACGCCCTTGAACCCGGCGTCGCGCCATGCCCGCGCCAGTTCGCCGGGTCGCGTCAGGGGCCGCGTGTAGTTGCGGGCGCGGCGCACGCCGGCCTCCGGGTCGAGCATGGCGGCGGTGTCGAAGAACATGCGATTGGAGACCCAGCCGCCGCGCGCGTCCCACACCGCCGCGCCGACCACCGCGCCCGGCTTGGCGACGCGGCGCATCTCGGCAATGGCCTTGCTTGGCTCGGGAACGAAGTGCAGCACCAGCAGCGAGAGCACGCGGTCGAAGCTTTGCGCCGGGTACGGCAGCGCGCAGGCGTCGGCCACCTCGAAGACGATGCGCGCATCTTCGTTGTGGCGCTTCGCATGTTCGATGTAGGGCTGGGCGAGGTCCACGCCCCGCACCTCGCCCGCGCCGGTGCGGCGGGCCACGGCAAAGGCCAGATGGCCGGTGCCGCATCCGACGTCGAGGATGCGATCGCCGTCCGCGGTGCCGACGAAATCGAGGAAGGGCAGCGCAAGGAGGCGGCTCCAGCGGCCCATCAGCCGTTCATAGCCATCGCCGTCGGCGGCGACGAAGGTCGAGGACGTGGTGCTCATGGCAATCCCTCCGCACGGCCGGGCGCAAGGAGAGTGCCGTGCAGGCAGATGCTATGCCTCGGCCGATGGCTGCGTCAACGCCGGCGCGACGGCCGGTGGCGGCCCGGGGGCTGACCTTGGATAGCACCCGCCGATTTACCATCGAGACATGACTTTCAGCCCCAGGACGAGCCATGAGCAGAGGCTTGCTGCAATGGTGACCGCATCAGACGAGTTGATGGCCGCGCTGCGAGTCGTCCGCTCGCTCGGACTGCGATCTTGGTGTATTGGCGCTGGCGCCATCCGGTCTCTGGTATGGGACACCCTTCATGAGTTTGACCAGCGTTCGACCGTTGAAGAAGACATGGATGTCGTCTACTTCGACGCGGGGGCTGGTCCAGGGCAGGATGCCGATCTCGAGAACCGGCTTCATTCAGCCATGCCAAGCTTTCGGTGGGAGGTAACGAACCAGGCGCAGGTGCATCGTTGGTTCGCCGCCGCCCTCGGCCAGGTGGTGCCACCTCTCGCATCCCTCGAAGAAGGCGTTGCGACGTGGCCGGAATTTGCTACCTGTGTCGGTGTATACCTGAACGAGGATGAATCGTTGGGCGTGGTCGCTCCACATGGACTTGATGACCTGTTCGAGTTGCGTGTCCGGCACAACCCGCTCAGGGCGAGCGTCGCGACTTACCGGGAGCGTGTCATGGCGAAACGGTTTGGTGAGCGGTGGCCTCGGCTTTCAATCAGCACGGATTAAGGGCAGAGTGCGCCCAAAAGCCGCCCTTCGAAGCCGCGTTGATTGATGGGCCATTCAGGGCTGGAAGCCCGAGCGCCGCACCACCGGCTCCCATTGCCGGCGGAAGGCCTTGAGCATCTGCACGGTTTCGGCCTGCGTGCTGACGACGGGCGTGATGTAGGCAGCGTTGGCGGCCTTCTGCAGCGCCGGGTCCTGCATGACCTCGCGGATCGCGGTGGCCAGCAGCTGCACCTTGGCCGGCGGCATCGAGGCGGGCGCGAAAAAGGTGTTCCAGCCGTCGGCATCGATCTTCATGCCGGCCTCGCGGAAGGTGGGGATGCTCGGCGCGAAGCTCACGCGCTTCTTGCCCGAGACGGCCAGGATGCGGATCTTGCCGGCCACGTGCTGGCCATAGAGCGAGTCGAGCGTGTCGATGGCGATCGGCAGGCTGCCGCCGCTCAGGTCGGCCGACAGCGGCGCCGAGCCGCCGTAGCCCTTGATCTGCGGCTGCACGCTCAGCGCGTCGCCCACCATCAGGCCGAAGAAGTGCGGCAGGCTGCCGGTGGCCGGCACGCCGAAGACGGCCTCTTCCGGATGCGCCCAGAGCCGGCCCACGAGGAACATCGCGCGGTCGAGCTGCAGCTTGTTGCCCACGGCCAGTGCGAAGTCGTAGCTGCTGACCTGCGACACGGGCACGAAGTCTTTCTCGGCGTCGTAGCCCGCGTCCTTGAACACGAGCGGCGCCACCACCATCACCGCGGGGTTGCCGAGCATCAGCACGTTCTGCGGCGCGGACGCGCGCCTGAGTTCCTTGGCCGCGAGCCGGCCGCCCTCGCCAGGGCGGTTTTCCACCGTGACCGCCACGCCGAGCTTCGGGCCCAGCCGCTCGGCGACCAGGCGCGCGATGCGGTCGGTGCTGCCGCCGGCGGTGTAGCCGACCACCAGCGTGAGCGCGCCATCGAGCGCGGGCGCCTGGGCATGGGCCAAGGGGGCGGCACAGGCGGCGAGCGCCAGACACCATGCCGTGAGCTTGCGCCGGGAAAGGAATGCGGTCATCGGATCTTCCTGCTTGCAGTGGAGGCGAACGGGCACGCGCAGGGCTTCACGGCGACAATCACCGGCCCACATTCGTTTCTTCCCGTGTCATTTGTTACATGGTTATACGCACGCAACAAACAGTTGATCTAATCCATCATTTCCGCGCGAGGCGCGCGAACGACACCGCCTTGACGGGCCCGACCTGATGCACGACACGCAAGGCATGCAAGCCTTCCCCGACGCCAGCGCCCTGCGCGCGCCTCGCTCCCTGGACGAGCTGCTCCTGTACCGGCTGTCGCGCGCGGTGCGCACCGCCAGCGGCATGGCCACGCGCCTGGTCGAGGGCGGCTTCGGCATCACGCGCCGCGAGTGGGGAATGATCGGCACGCTCGCGCAGCACGGCGAGATGACCTCCTCGGCGCTGGCTGCGCACCTGCAGCTGGACCGCGTGCGCACCTCGCGCGGCCTGCGCAGCCTGGTCGAGAAGAAGCTGGTGTCGCGCCGGCAGGACGAGGAAGACCGGCGCGGCGTGCATGTGCGGCTGAGCCCCTCGGGCCGGCAGCTCTTCGAGCGGGTGTTTCCGCGCATCGCGGCCCTCAACACCGATCTGCTCGCCGGCATCGCGCCCGCGCAGCTCGACATCTTCCTGCAGTGCCTGCAGCACCTCGAACAGCGCGCCGGCGCGCTGAGCGCACAGGGCGTGGTGGCGGAGAAGGCCGACCGGCGCGCGGGCGGCACGCGGCACCGCTGGCCGGAGGCGGGCTGAATCCTGCAGATGCGGCCGCAGCACAGGCCGCGCGCTGGCACGCATCGTGCAAAACGATGGCAATGTCTTCTCTCTCCCTCGATCTTTTCCACCAGCGGCTTCGCCGGATGGCCGGCCATGCCCAGCCGCTGCGGGTGTTGCTCACGCTCGGCAGCCTGATGGCCATCGGCAGCCTGAGCGGGCACGCCGAAGCCATGACGCCTCTTTTCCTGGGTGCCATTGCAAGCGCGCTGGCCGAAACCGACGACAGCGGCCGGGGCCGGCTGCGCGCGCAGGCCGTCACGCTGCTGTGCTTCGCGGCGGCGGCCTTCGCGGTCGTGTCGTGGATCGACACGCCCGTGCTCTTCGTCCCGGGGCTGGCGCTGGCTGCGTTCTCGCTGACGATGCTGGGCGCGATCGAGCCGCGCTACAAGGCCGTCGGCTTTGCCACGCTCATTCTTGCGATCTACGCCATGCTGGGCATCGACGGCAGCGCGGCTGCCGCAAGCGACGCCGGCCGGCTGCAGGAAGCCCTGCTGCTGCTGGCGGGCGCGGCCTGGTATGGCGTGTTCTCGGTGGCGTGGTGCACGTTCTTCCCGGCCCAGCCGGTGCAGGCGCAACTGGCGGGGCTGTTCCGCGTGCTGGGCGACTATGTGTGTTTCAAGGCCTCGCTCTTCGAGCCGCTGCGCGGCATCGACATGGAGCGCAAGCGGCTGTCGCTCGCGCAGCTGAACACGCAAGTGGTGGCCGAACTCAACGCCGCCAAGGAAGGCATCTTCCGGCGCATCGGCAGCACGCGCGCGCCCACGGGCCGCATCGTGCGCTACCGCGGCCTCTACCTGATTGCGCAGGACGTGCACGAGCGCGCTACCTCGTCGCACGACGACTACAACGCGCTGGCCGATGCCTTCTTCCACAGCGACCTGCTGTACCGCTGCCAGCGCGTGCTGACCCTGCAGGGCGAGGCCTGCCGGCGCCTCGCCCTGTCCATCGAGCGGCGCGAGCCCTTTGCCGCCGATCCCGCCACCGGCCACGCGCTCGTGGAGCTGCAAAGCGCCATCGACCACGAGCGCGCGCAGGTGCGCGAACCGCGCCGGGCGGCGCTGCTCGCGTCCGTCGAGGCCATGGCGTGGAACCTGGCGCAGCTCGAGCGGCAGCTCGCCGGCGCCACCGAGCCGTCGGCCCGGGCCGGGCGCGCCGACATGGGGCTGTTCGACCGCTCGCCGCGTTCCGGGCGCGAGATGGTGGAACGCGTGCGGCGCCAGTTCACGCCGCGTTCGGCGCTGTTCCGCCATGCGCTGCGGCTGGCGGTCGCGCTGGTGGCCGGCTACGGCGTGATGCTGCTGATCCATCCGGTGCGCGGCTACTGGATCCTGCTGACCACGCTGTTCGTCTGCCAGCAGGCCTGGGGCGACACGGTGTCGCGCGTCGGGCAGCGCATCGCGGGGACGGCGATCGGCGTGGTGGCGGGCTGGGCGCTGCTGGTGCTCTTCCCCCAGCCCTGGGCCCAGTCGCTCCTTGCGGTGGCCGCGGGCGTGTTCTTCTTCGCCACGCGCGCGACGCGCTATCTGCTGGCGACCGCGGCCGTCACGGTGCTGGTGCTGATGTGCTTCAACCAGGTGGGCGACAGCGACGTGCTGATGGTGCCCCGGCTGATCGACACCGCCATCGGCAGCCTGATCGCCGCGCTGGCGATGGTCCTGGTGCTGCCCCACTGGCAGGCGCGGCGCTTCAGCGACTTGGCGGCCGCGGCGCTGCGCAACCACGCGCACTACCTGCGGCAGATCGCGGGCCAATACCGCTCGGGTGCACGCGACGACCTGGCCTACCGGCTCGCCAGGCGCAACGCCCACAACGCCGATGCAACGCTGTCCACCGCCGTGTTCGAGATGTTCCGCGAACCCGGCTTCGTGCGGCCGCGCGCGGGCACGGCGCTGCGCTTCCTGATCCAGTCGCACACGCTGCTGAGCTACCTCTCGGCACTCGGCGCACATCGCGTGGCGCTGCATGTGCCGCAGCGGCTGGACGCCTTGCGCATGGAGGCCGAGGGCGCCGCGGCGGCATTGGATGCACTGGCCGCGTACATGGAAGGCGGCTCGCCGGAGGCCGTCACAGCGGGCGTCGAGCCCATTGATCTTGAGCCGCCGGAAGCAGCGCCCCATGGGAGCGATGCCGGCGATCACGCCGCGCGGCTTTTCCGCACCGAGCTTGCGCTGGTCCGGCAGCAGATCGAGGCGCTGCGCGAACAGGCCGGGCGATGGCTGCAGCCGCAGCCCGAAGGCGCCACCGGCGGCTGAGCGAACGAACCTCTCAGCGCAAATCGAACAACGCGGCCGCGTTGCCCCAGGCAATGCGCCGCGCCACGTCGGGCGGCAGGTCGCCCAGCCAGGTGCGATAGCCGCGCATGATCTCGTCGTAGGCGCTCCAGCGCTGGTTCACCCAGGTGTCGGAGCCGATCATGAAGCGCTCCGGGTACTTTAGGATCAGCGCACGCCACTCGGGGCACAGCCTGTCGCCTTCGCAGGTCAGGCCTGGCCGGTACGAGAGTTCGCCCATCAGCAGCGGATAGCGCTCCAGCAGCGCCTGCACCCGCTCGATGGGCGCACCGCCAATGCCGGTGTGGGCCCAGATCAGGCGAAGGTCCCGCCCCTTCGACGGCGCGTTGGCCATCAGGAGGTCGATCGCCACGTCGTCGACATGCGCGAGCACCGCGAGCTTCTGCCGCTCCGCCAGCGCGATCAGCTTCTTTGCCACCGGGCCGTTGGCATTGGCGCTGTCGTACAGGTGGAACTCGCCGAGCCCGCGGTAGGGTCCGCTCGCGGTACCGCGCGCCAACTCGGCCTGCACCATGTCGTGGATGGTCTCGTCGCGGAACCAGTTGCTGTAGTCGTCGCGGTTGCGGTACAGCCGCACGAAGGGCACCACGGTCACGCCCGCGGCGCGGGTTTCGCGCGCCGCAGCCAGTGTTTGTGTGCCGGCGTTGGGCCGCGAATTGGCAACGATGGCCGTCACGTTGTTGCGCTGCATGCGCGCGAGCGCCTCGGCGGGCGGATAGGGCCCCGTGTTGCCGTCCCAGGCTTCCTGGTTGTAGTGCAGGTGTGTGTCGAACAGCGGGCCGGCGTAGGGCGACGCGTTCTCTGCAGCCTGGGCGTGGGGCGCCATGGCGAAGCAGGTGGCCAGGACAAGGGCCGCGAGGAGCGGGATGGCTCTCATGTGTTTCATCAGGGTGGAACCCGCCTATTTTGAACCTGTCGAACCGAGCGGCGAAAGGAAGCCGAACAGCCCGAACCCGGTGCGCTTCTGCAATACGGTTTCGTGATTCCCGGCACGCGCGCCTTTCGAAGCGGGTGCTAGTATGTGTATCAATGTTAAATTGGCAAAAACATGGCTTTTTTGCCCGGGCATGGAAGGGCGAGAAGACACCATGAAGCGCTCGAAAGACGTCATGTTCGCGAGACTGGCTGATTTCAAGGTCGATCCCGAAAAGCTCCAGGCCCACTTCCTGGACCATGTCAAACGGCAGCCGGCCGTGCCCTACCGAGACAACCGGGTCGACTACATCGGCTGGGCCGTGACCAGCCGCGACGGCACCTTGACCGACGGCATCCGGCGCATCGCCCCGACGCAGGCCGCCGCTCCCAGCCGGGGAGTCACGCCCACCGAGGTGTGCACGGGCTATCTCGCCGAGGTCATGGAGAGCCTGCACCAGCGCGGCATCGAGCACTTTCGGGCCCGCATCATGCAGCTCGAGAGCGAAGGCGAAGAGATGCCGCTGCACACGGATGCGCTCAGGGAGACATGGCGGCTGCACATCCCCATCATCACCAACCCCAATTGCTTCTTCGAATGGCAGCGTGCCGATGGCAGCATCGAGAGCGTGCACCTGCCCGCCGACGGTTCTGCATGGCTGGTGCGAGTGGACCTGAGCCATCGCGCGGTCAATCGCAGCAATGAGCCATCGAACCGCGTCCATCTGTTGATGGGCCTGAGCCCGGGCCCCGATTTCTCGATGCTGGCCGAGCCCCGGCTGCCCGTGCTCCAGGAAACGCCCGCCGCTGCAGCCCCAACGCTTTCTGCTGCAGCAGAGAGCGCCGAGCGGCCCGCATGACCGCGCATCCACCGGGGCGAGCCGTCGAAGTGTGAAATGAACAGCTGCCCTGCTCTTTCAGGGTGTGCGGCGCGAGCCCCTGGAGAGAATATCCACCCCCGAAGCCATGCCGGCCGCGTCGTACGGGACAAATTGCTCTGGAATTCCCTGACCTGAAGAGTTGTCCGTTGATCGAGCCTCGCTTGGCGAGCCATGCAGGATATGCAACAGGAGCAGCAATGCCGACCAAGAAATCGCCATGGAAGCAAATGATCGCGCTCGGAGCGATCGCGTGTGTACTGAGTTCCACTTCCGCAGTTTCGGCGCAGGACCTGCAAGAGGCGCCCGCATGCAGAACCTCGAAGAATCCGCACAGGCTGGAGCTGGAGCAGAAGTTCGAGTTCAATGGCATCCGGGTTTTTTATACGCAGTCAGGGCCGCACGCGCTGTACACCAACGTGGATCTGAATCGCAATGGCGTGCCCGATATCGTCGAAGACGCGGCATTGCACCTCGACACGGTCCGGCAGATATTCAATCGGAACGGCTTTCGCGACCCGCTGCGCAGCACCAGGTTTCGGCGCGCCGAAACCATCGACATCGACTTCTTGGACTTCGGCTCCTACAGCGAGGAGAACGCGAAGAAAAGAGGGCTGTCGTTCTCCGGGGTGGTCCGCTACCCCCGCAGCCGCAACCGCGATGACAAATGCTCGATCTCCATCGGCATCAATTCCACAATGCGCGGAAATCATGAGCGGGTGAAGGACTACCTCATCCCGCATGAGTTGTTCCACCTTTATCAATACGGCTACACCATGTTCCGCGCAAGCTGGTTCCTGGAGGGAATGGCGAAATGGGCGGAATGGGTCACGCTCGCAGAGAACGAGCGCAATCGCGAAATGTGGAGCACCCCGCTTCCTTCTTCGCAGAAAGAGCTCAACGAACGGGTTTTCCTCAACCCGAATCCCTATGACGTGAGGCATTTCTGGAACCGGTTGGCCGAACTCGCCAAGAGCCAGGACGCGCCGATGATCATCCCCGAAGAATTGCGCAGCAGAAGATTTGCCGATGGAACGCCGGTGATCAGGGACGAGGTCTGGCGCGGACATTCCCTGATGCTGAAGATTCTTCAGGAACTGGATGAAGAAGACGACAAGGTCACGCGCGAAAAGAACCGCCAGCCGAATCAATGGACCCATGAAGACCAGCGTTCGATGGCGAACAACCCGATATTGATGAGGGCTGTTCAACGCGCCATGGGCTCCTTTCGGATTTCCACGCCGGAGGTCGTTCGGTTTCTTGCCCTCGATCCGGCATCTCCGGGCTGAAGCAGCATTGACGGTGAAGCCATATTTCGGCGCCTGCCAACATGGGATGCGGACCGTGTTGCGACACCGCCACGACCAGCACCGCCTACCCGGCGCGCCAAGTCACGATCGCGCCATTCCCACGTACAACGCGCTGCGCCATGCCAGTTCGACCTACGCGCTGCTCGAAGGCTGAAAGCTCGCGCTCTACCGGCCCGAGGAGCGCTACCTGCGCTTTGGCCTGGGCAACGTGCGCGCTACCTGCTCACGGGGCACTTCTGGCCAGAGCTCGCGATGTTCTTCAGGAACCCCTCACGCATCGTGGGCAGCTCCTTCATCCGCCACCACAGCTTCCGCGTGCGCATCGACGACGTGGAGCATTACCTGTCGGACTATGTGGCGCACTGGAAGTACCTGGAAGGCGGCGGCCGGCCGGGTTGCAGGCCATGCGGGAAGGATGATCTCATCCGCGGCAAGCATGGCAGCGCCGCACTCCGCCTTCATTTCGCGAACCGCCTTCGATACTCCACGAGGCTCACGCCAAGGCGCCGGCCGAACGCGCGCCTGAAGCCGTCCACGTTGGCGTAGCCCACCTCGCCCGCCAGGCGCTTGGCCGGCAGCTGCGACTCCTCGGCCAGGCGGCGGGCGGCATCGATGCGGGCGTTCTCGACGAACTCGGCCGGCGTGGTGCCGGTCTCGCTTCGAAAGAGCCGCGCGAAGCTGCGCTCGCTCATGCCGGCGCGCGCTGCCAGCGTCGGCACGGACAGGTCGTCCTTCAGGTGCGAAAGGACATAGTCCTGCACCTGCCGCACGCTCGAGCGCTCGGAGGTCTGGGCCGCCAGGTGGGCGCTGAACTGGCTCTGGCCACCCGGGCGCTTGAGGAACATCACCAACTCGCGCGCAACGCGCAGCGCGAGCTCGCGGCCGTGGTCCTCCTCCACCATGGCGAGCGCCAGGTCCATGCCCGCGGTCACCCCGGCCGAGGTGAAGAGCTTGCCGTCCTTCACATAGATCGCGTCCGGTTCGACGGATGCCAACGGGTAGGCTGCTGCCAGGCGCGCGGTGGAGTTCCAATGCGTCGCCACGCGTTTGCCGTCCAGCAGCCCGGCGGCCGCGAGCACGAAGGCGCCGCTGCACACGGAGCCATAGCGCCGCACCGTGCGCGATTGACGCCTGAGCCAGTTGTGCAGCGCCACATCGCCGGCGACCTGGTCAATGTCGGGGCTGCCGGCCACAAGCAAGGTGTCGATCGGTGTGCGATGCGCACCCACTGTGGCATCGACGGCCAAGCGCACCCCGCTGCTGCTCTTGAGCAACCCGGCCTCGGTGCCGACCACCTGAACCTGGTAGGCGCGCGGCTGCCCGAGCTGGCGCGCCGCCTCGGCGAACACGTCGGCCGGGCCGGCCACGTCGAGCAGCTGGACACGGGGAAAGGCAAGGATCGCGACACGCATGGCAGTGAAGGCTCGGTGATTGGCGGAAAACGTCGTGCCGCGGCGCCCGCGGCACCGGCAGTCTGGCAGAAACTATCCATACCAGCAAATTCAGCCAACGAGACCCTCATGCAGAATGATTCATTGAATCCACCCTTCCCGGTTTTCCATCCCTCCAGCGAGGCTTCGCTGCGCAACCTGCCCGTCAACCTGTTCGGCTCCGTCATGGGGCTTTCGGGGCTGGCCCTGGCCTGGCGGCTGGCACATGGCAGCCTCGGCGCGCCAGCCGCCATCGGCGAGGCCATCGGCGCCTTTGCGCTTGGCGTCTTTGTGCTGCTGGCGCTGGGCTATGCGACGAAGCTGGCAAGGCATCCGCAGGCCGTGCGCGGGGAATTCCATCACCCGGTGACCGGCAACTTCTTCGGCACCATCGTCATCTCGATGCTGCTGCTGTCGGCCGTGATCGCACCCTACAGCGCGTCCGCCGCGCACGCGCTGTGGACCCTGGGCGCGATCGCGACCTTCGCGCTCGGCTTCATGGTGGTCTCGCGCCTGCTCAAAGGACAGCTGGATGCGTCGCATGCGGTGCCGGCCTGGCTGATTCCGGGCGTCGCCACGCTGGACATCGCCGTGACCGCCGGGCACGACCCGTCCATGGCCTGGGCCGCGGAGCTCAACTTGCTGGCGATGGCCGTGGGCGCGGTGCTCGCATTGGTGCTGTTCGTGCTCATCGTCGGCCGGCTGGTGCACCAGGCTCCGCTCGCGCCGGCGATGACGCCCTCGCTGATGATCCTCGTGGGGCCCTTCGCGGTCGGGTTTCTCGCCTACACGAACATCACGGGCAGCATCGACCGCTTTGCCGCACTGCTCTTCTACTTCGCGCTCTTCATGTTCGCGGTGCTTGCGCCGAAGGTGTTCCGGCCCAGCGTGAAGTTCTCCGTGGCATGGTGGGCGATCGGCTTTCCGATGGCGGCGCTGGCCAACGCGGCACTCAAGTACGCGCAACTGCGGGCGAGCACGCCGCTCTGGGTCATCGCGGTCCTGCTGCTCGGGTTGCTGACCGTGGCGCTGGCGGTGCTCACCGTGCGTACCCTGCGCATCGCGTTCAACGGAAAGCTGTTCACATGAGCCGGGGCTTTCCTGGCGCACAGCCGCCATGAAGGCAGCGGCTTCCCGCTAATCCAGCGGCTCGAACCCCGGCGCCTGTTCCATTTCGGAAGGCTTGTAGATCTTGTGCTGCGCCGCGGTGCCGATGACATCGGCGACCACCAGCAGCCGCCAGAGCGGCTCGCGTGCCGAGCAGGCGCGTTCTTCGCTCGTGAGCCGGAAACTGGGCACCCCCGTGGACGTGCCCTTCACCGCCACCCTAAGAAGCGTGGCGCCCTTCGCGTTCGACACTTCGAGATCGTAGCCGAGCTTCTGGCTGGTGACGTCCTCGGCGTTGTAGCCGTAGCCCTTGAAGTGGCGCATCACATAGGCGATGGCGGCGGCCTGGACCTCTTCCCGCGAGGCCGACCGCTCGGCAGCCGCCGCCCCCGGATCGCCGGCAGCGGCCTCCGGCACGCTGCCCCGCGCCTTGGCCGCCTGAATCTCCGCCTCGCCGGGCACCCAGCCGCGCGCACCGCGCACCAGGATCGCGAGCTGCTGGTCGGAATCCCAGGAGGCGACATGCCATTCGGCGTCGTCGCGCACCCGCGTGGAGACCTTCGCGCTCTTGTTGCTCTCGAGTTCGGCAATCGCAACGCGGTTGGTCTGCAGCACGGCGCGAAAGCCCTGGCCTGCATCGACGGTGCGCTTGAGCAGCGCACGGCGGTCCTTGGCACGCTGGATCTGCTGGGGGCTGCGCACGCCGCCGCCGACACGGTGCTGCGTGTCCAGCGACTCGAGGCAGAACCAGCGCCCGTCGGCGCCGATGTTCACGAACTCCGCCCAGATGGTGGCAATGACGTTGTCGCCCGTCGCGAGCCAGGCATGATCGAACGGCTTCTCCCGCGCATCGAAGACACCCATCTTCGCGACGATCTCGACCGGCGTCAGCCGTGGTCCTGACAGCCGCATCTCATCGATGACGGCGAGCACTTTGGGGTCGACTTCCTTGTCCATTCAGCGGGTCTCTGGCGAGTTCGGGGGGTGGGAAGTATGCCGCATCGGATGCGGGCCCAGCCAGACCGATCATTGCCGTCCTGCCGTCAACTGCTTGCCGAAAGGAATCCGGCCGCTGGCATCGAATCCTTTCGCGTCCACATGTTCAGCCGCGGCGATGCACTCGATTTCGAGCAACATGCGCGAGTCCGGAAGCGCCGACACCACGCAGGTCGTGCGTGCCGGATACGGCGCGGGACCGAACGCTTTTGCATAGCGGCGGTTCATCTCGGCCACGTCCTGGGCGCGGGTCAGCAGCACGTTGACCTTGACCAGAGAGCGCATCGACGCGCCGCCACGCGCCAGCACCTCTTGCAATGCAATCACCGCCTGGTCGAACTGCGCGCCGAAGTCGCCTTCGTCGATGCGCCCATCGGGGTAATAGCCGGGTGTGCCGGAGACGAAGACGAGCTCGCCGATGCGCGTGGCGGCCGACAGCGGCGGCATCTGAAAAGCGGCGTTCGGCGCAATGTGTTGAATGTCGGGCATCGGGTTCCTGAAGGTGGGTGAGTCAACTCGGGAAGAAGGATGGCACAGGCCGGCCACTCGGGGAAGCCTTGGCTTCTCACGTGCCGTCCGCCAGCTGCGCGGTCAGCCAGTCGCAAATGAACGCCTGGCCCAGGCTCGGGATGTCGGCCTGACAGTGCGAAGCGCCTGTTTCTTCGGCAGTGAATATCTTGAGCGCCACAGCAACGCCGTGCTGCCTTGCGCATTCGACGGCATCGAGTGCAGTCTGCAGTCCGAGCAAGTCATGCTTCCCTTGAACGATCAGATAGGGGCAGCGGATCTTCTCGATGAAGCCGGCGTGAAGATCGGAGATCAGGCTGTCCGAAACGACCGCCTTCAGACGCCGCTCGGCCGATGCGGCGCGCGCCGCGCCGATGCCTCCCAGGCTGGCGCCGTAGAGCGCGATGCGTGCGCTGTCCATGTCGCTGCGCGCACAGAGCCAGTCGATGCAGCGCGCCACCGGGATTTCGACATCGGCACGCTGAGCCACCGCGCGCTGCCGCAACGCCGCGCCCTGCTTCGGCAGATGGGGGTGCGGATAAAAACTTGGACTGGTTTTATGTCGCGAGTCCGAGACTTTGTCGGTATTCGATGGGGCTGCGAGAGCCAAGGGAGATCTTGATCCGCTTCTCGTTGTACCAGCGGATGTAGGAATCAACTTCTTTGATGAACTGCTCGACCGTGGCGGCCCTCCAGTCCCGAGGGTAGAACAGCTCCGTTTTCAGCCGGCCGAAGAAGCCTTCGCACGCCGCGTTATCAGGCGAGCACCCCTTGCGAGACATCGAGCGAACCAGCTTCGCGTCACCGATCCTCGATAGCCAACCAGGCCAGCGATAGTGGGCACCACGGTCAGAGTGAACGATGGGTCGGGCATTGCCGTCGGCCATGGTCTCGATCGCTGCATCCAACATCGTGTTGACGAGCTCAGCATTTGGATGCTCCCCAATGGACCAGCTGATGACCAAGCCATCGAAGCAGTAATAGTCGCCCTGACGCGTTTGCCGAGCTTGATATACAGCTCGACCGCTCGAATCCTGTCTTCGTATGAATACATGAACTACCTCCTGGTAGTCCAAGTTTTTGTCCGCATCCCCTCCAGGTTTTTATCCACATCCCCCTGAAGGCAGTATTCCGATCACCACTTCAGCTGCACGCCCAGCGATCCGTTGATCGAGCCCTTGACCTTGGCGCCGCCGCCCGAGGACCAGAGCTTGCCGACTTCGCCGTAGAGGCTGGTCCTCTGGCCCAGCGCCAGCGTGAAGCCGCCGGCCAGCTCGGTGCTCGTGCCGCCGGTGGGCGCTGCGATGTCAGTGCGCGTCGCGCCGTTGACAAAGCGCGCGATGTCCGTGCCGCTCGAGATCTTGTAGACGTTGAAGCGGCCGTAGGGCTGCAATACGCCCATGGCGGTGTCGATCTGGCCCTTGACGCGAACGCCGGCCCGTGCGATCCAGCCGCTGCCGGCTTCTGGTTGAACCACCGCGCCGAGGATCGCGGAGTTGCTCAGGTCCATGTGCTGATGAATCAGCTGCAGTTGCGGCTCGATGCTCCAGCCACTGCCACCCAACGCGAAGGCTTGGCCCACTTCGATGGAACCCAGCAAGCTGTTGCCCTTGCCTTGCACGCCGCCAGAGAGGTTCGGCTGCACGGTGTAGCGATGGCGGCCCGACTGCACCACCGCATCGGCGTAGAAGCCGCTGTCGCCGGCGTAGGTTCCGTAGACACCGACGTACTGGCTGCGCAGGTCATTGCGGCCCGTGCGCAGGTTGTTCACGCCGCTGGCGAAGCCGTTGACCGTTGCGTCACCGTCGAGCTGGCCGACATAGAGGCCGGCACGCCAGTTTGGCGTGGCCAGCAAGTCGGTGCCGGCCTGGAAGCCCGTCAGACGCCCCTTGCTGGTCGGCGAGACGGTGCCGCCCTGCTGGATGTCGATGTCGGTCGAGAGCACACGCGCCCAAGCACGACGATCCGAACCGGTCGGCATGGCAGCGGTGCCCTTCACATCGTCATCGCCCACGCGCTTGCGCAGGTCGCCCAGCATCGCGAGGTTGCCTTGGCGCAGTTGGCCCGGCAGCGCCGCATAGAGCGAGGCTTCCGGCCGGTAGGTGATGACGGGCGCGCCTGCGGGATTGCCGGGCGACACCGCTTCGGTGGTCGAGCGCAGATACCAGTTTTCGCCGGCACCGTTTGCATCGGCTGCGTTCAGCCGGTACTCGTAGGCACCCGCATCGACATGACCCCCTGCGAGTGCAAACGCGTCCTTGGTGGTCTGCGCCGTCGTGGTCGCGCCGTTCTGCGCAGTAATCACTTCGATGCCGTTGCCGCTGGTCAACGCGCCCAGGCCGCCGAGGTTGGTGATCTGCACGCTGGTCTTGCCGCTGGCCACTGCCGAGACGCCGTTGAAGACGAGGCGATCCGACGGGCCCGTGCTGTTGAGCGCCGCGCTCAGTTTCAGCACGCCGTTGTTGCCGACGTAGTTGCCGTTCACGATCAGCGTGGTGCCTGGCGTGGCGCCGACGAGCGAGACAGTGCCGCTGTTCGTCAGCGATGCCACGCTCTGGTTGAAGCCCGCGAGATCCAGGGTCGCACCCGAGGCCACACCGTGGGCCGAGCTGGCGCTCAAGGTGTTGGCCGCGCCTGCCTTCAACGTACCCTGTGCCACATTCGTAGCACCGGTGTATGTGTTGGCCCCTGAAAGCGTCAACGTACCCGTGCCTTCCTTCGTGATGAAGCCGCCACCGCTGATCGCGCCGCTCAGCGCGCCATTGAAGGCGCCCGTGTCGATGACTGGATCGTTCTGGCCCGTCAGCTGAATCGCATTCGCGAGGGTCACGCCATCGGCACTGAAGCCCAGTGTCGTGTCGTCGTCCATCGACAAGGCGCCAGTGCCCAACGCTTCGTTGTGTCCGACGTTCAAACGCCCCTGATGCAGCACGGTGCCGCCCGAGTAGGTGTTGGCGCCCGACAGCGTGAGCGCGCCGGTGCCGACCTTGACGACCGAACCACCCACGCCGGAGATGACGCCCGAGACTTCCGTGTCGGTGTTCAGCCCGCCGGTGGTCAGCGCCTTGGCGCCGAGCAGCACCCGGCCCGCGCCTTCGAGCGCGCCGATGGTGATGGCGTCGGTGGTCAGCTTGCTGATGCGCACCGTGCCGCCCGCCTTGTTCACCACCGTTGCCTGGTCGGCCTTCGCACGGTCGAAGAAGTCGATGACGCCGCCTGTTTCGTTCACGAGCGCGGACTGGCCGGCCGAGCCGTCGTCCAGGAAGTTGGTCGAGCCGCCCGCGTAGTTGGTGATGTGGGCCTTGCCCGCGGTCGCGTTGAACCAGACGGTGGTCTCGCCGCCGCGGTTCTCGATGGTGGCGTTGCCAGCCGTCGTGTTGTCGCGGAAGTCGATCGAGCCGTTGGCCTGCGTGACGATGGTGGCGCTGCCGGCCGAGGCGTTGTCCTTGAACTGGATGAACCCGCCGTTGGTCTGCTGCACCGGGCCTGCCGTGATCTGCAGGCTGCCTGCACCGGCGCTGCCGCTGAAGACCAGCCCGGAGCCGCCCGCCACGAACACCGGGCCGGTGCCCAGCGCGCCGGCGACGGCCGCATCGACCGTGCCCGCGTCCACCTGGGTGCCGCCGCCGTAGCTGTTGGCCGCCGCGAGCTGCAGCTCGCCGGTGCCGATCTTGCGCAGGCTGCCGGTGCCGCTCATGGTGCCGGCGTAGATGCCGTTCGCCGCCTGGTCGAAGGTGACCTTCGCGTCGTTGACGATGTCGCCCTGCAGGCTGGTGGTGTTGCCCTGCAGCACGCCGGCCTTGACGGTGGTGCCGCCCGTGTAGGTGTTGGCACCGCCCAGCACCAGCGTGCCGACGTCTTCCTTCGACAGCCCGCCCGTGCCGGTGATGGCCGAGTTGATGGTGGCCGTCATGCGCGCGCCGCCCGCCGTGCCGTCGCCCACGCGCACCACGGTGCTGGCGCCGCTGATGTTGAGCTCGTCGCCCTGCACCACGTAGCCGTCGACCATGAACTGCGCACCGCCGATGCTGACCCTGCCGCCCGACTTGTCGACCGTCACCGTGCCGCCCTTGCCGCCGAACATGGCGAACTGATCCTGCTTCCAGGACGCGTTGAGGGTGCCGTCCATGTCGGTCCAGCCGTCGCCCGGGGCGCCCACGCGCCAGGCGCCGGAGCCGCCGTTGGCGGTGCCATTGTTGTAGTCGGCGCCGTTGCCGCCATCCCAGAAGTTGAAGCTGAAGCCGGCACGGTTCACCAGGTTGATTTGCTTGGCCACCGAGGTCTGCACCGACAGATCGCTCGCCACCGTGCCCGACGGCACCGCGCCGACGTCCAGCCCGTTGTCGGTCAGCGAACCGGTGTACGTGATGAGGCGGTAGAGGCCAGGGCCGAAGGTGCCGCCCGAGGACTGCGCGACGTTGAGCGTGCCGTCCAGCGTGAGATTGCCGGTGACGTTGACCAGGTCGTTGAGCGGTCCGCCCGCCGTACCCGCCTGGCCCAGTTCGTAGCTCAGGATCGAGCCGCCGCTCAGAGACAGCGCGCCGGTGTTCAGCGTCCCGGGGCTGTTGCCCGCCGCAAGCGTGCCGCCGTCGACAACAGTGACGGCGCCAGAGATGGTGCCGCCGCCGCCGAGGGTGCCGCCGCTGTTGACCTGCACCGCGCCGCTGCCGGTGGCGCTCCCCGTCGTATTGTCGATCTTCAAGGTCCCCGCATTGACGACCGTGCCGCCCGCGTAACTGTTGGCGGCCGTCAGCGCCAGTGTTCCGGTGCCGCTCTTGACCAATGCGCCCGGACCGTCGACCACGCCCTGCAGCGTCGCACGGTCCGAAACATCCAAGACACCCTGCGCGGCAGCGATGTGGACGGCCCGTGCCAGCGTCACGTTCCCCAGTGCGGCGAGCGTTCCGCCTGCCAGCGCCAATCCGCCGGCGGTGTCGCCAAGGCTGGCGTCATCGGAGATGGCCAGCGCGCCGGCCTTGATCACCCACGGCGTCAGCGCCGAAGTACTGCCGTTGAGCGTCCATCTGCTGTCACCTTCCTTGCGGAATTCGGTGAACGGGCGGTACTGCGCCGTCGGGCCGATCGTCGAGGTGTCGAACGACGCATCCTTGCCACCTGACAGGATCAGAGCAAAACGCTGATTTCCACCGCTCACCTTGACGACGTTGCCACGAATGTCGGAGCCGGCCTCGAGAAACAGTTCAACATCGCTTGCACCCAGTTGAATCGCATCGGCACGCTGCCGGCCATCGCCGGAAAGGCCACCAGCAATGAGGCCGCTGTTGACGATGACGGTCGCGACGCCCGCGAAGGCCTGAATGGCCGGCGCACCGGAGGCCACAGCACCATCGGTACGTCCGCCGGCGCCAGTTGCACCGCCATTGCCCCCTAGGATCTGTCCCGCATTGGTCAGGTGGAATTCGGCGTTTTCGTATTCCACAAGGATGGCAGGGTTGCCCGCGCCGCCAACACCGGCAAGTCCCGGTGTGCCGCTGCCACCTCCATTGCCGCCGTCGCCGCCGCGAATGATCGCCTTGGTCGGGTCCGTGTTGCTGATCCCGTTGAGGATGGTGCTCGTGTCTCGGACGTTGATGCCGAACCCGCCAGTTCCGCCCGTACCGCCTTTGCCCGATGCGCTTGACCCTCCATCGCCCCCTCGCCCGGCCTGGAGCACGCCATCGTTGATCACCGTGGCGCCATAGGTGAAGACAAGGGCAGTCGTGCCGCCATCTCCACCGTTGCCGCCATGACCGAGAAAGGCCGATCCACCCGCGCCACCCGCGCCCGCAGAAATGTTCGTATCGAGATAGTTGTAGAGATCGAGGAAAAATGCGGCAACGATGCCATGGCCGCCCTGCCCTCCGCCGCCACCGCCGCCGAGCCCCACTCCGGCGCCGCCGGCGCCGCCATTTCCGGCTCGCGCATCCTGCCCAGGAAGCGACTGCAAGCTCCCGAACCTCAGACCGGAAGCGACGCCACCGCCGCCCCCACCACCGCCGCCGCCATCGCTTCCCGCGCTTGCCGAAGCATCAGCCCCAGCGCCCCCATTACCCCCCGACAGCAATCCCCAGGTGTGGTTGTCCTGGGCGACGAATCCGCCTGTGCCTCCAGTGCCACCACTCCCGCTCCCCAAGCCGCCACCCGTTCCACCTGCGACGCCCTTTAGCGCGTCGGCCGGCTGTGTCACGTCGTAGAACCCCGTCGATCCACCGCCTCCTCCACCGCCCACCAAGCCGCCCGGCGCGGCAAGTCCTGCGCTCCCTTGCCTCGGCCGATTGGCAAATGTCTCGGGCCCGTCGCCTCCAACCGCACCCGCAGCCGCACCTTCCCCGCCGTTGCCGGATTCCGAAGAGGCCTGGGCGAAAGCTGGAGGCGCCAGCACAGCCATGATCACAGCGACAAGCCACAGGTTCGCCAGAGATCGCCTGATCGATCGGGAGCCTTCGCCGTTCGAATGTGATCGACGGGCCGTCTCGGGCACGGGTTGAACGACGCCCGAGCCATTGACTATGAGCGCGAAGGTGTGATTCATGAAAATCCGATCAACGTGGTGGCAAGCTGCTCATGCCAGGAAGAGACGACCCCAATTCGCCAGCGACCGGGTGTCGACGCCCGCCAGACGCAGCGCCTTCCACACCACCGTGGCAACGGTGTCGTAGACAGGCACGCCGAACTCGGCTTCCAGCTCGGCCACGAGCGGTGCGCCGAAGAGGTTGGTGCAGAAAATCGCCACGGCCTCGGGCCGGCCGTCCGCATGCGAGGTCATCACGGCGCGCACCATGTCCCGGATCTCCTGCGCGCTCACTTCGGAGAAGGAAAAGTTGTCCTGCAGCCCGAGATGACGTTCGGCAACCACCTCGATGCCCGACGCGGCGTAGTTGCGCACGATGGCCGCCTGCACGTCGGCGCGGTAAGGCGACACCAGGCCCAGGCGCCGCACGCCGGTGGCTTGCAGCGCTTCGTTGAGTGCGAGCACCGAGGTGCACGCGAGCGCGCCCGTTTCGCGGGCGATGGCGGCGCACAGCCGCTCGTCGGCCTCGAAACCCAGCCAGCCCGCCGATGTGCCGTTCCACCCGATCACCTGGCAGCAGGCATGCGACAGCAGTTCGGCGGCGGCGAGGATCTCGCGGTCGTCGAACTGCGAGAGCGCCCCGCTGGACAACGCGATCTCCGTGACGCGAAAGCGGCCGTAGTGCACGCTGACGTTGGGCAGCCCCGCCAGCATCGCGCTCGTCACCGGCTCCAGCGCGGTATTGGACGAGGGCGTCAGCATTCCGATCAGCGTGCGCAACATGGTTCTTCTCCGTTGGGGATGCAGACCTGCAAGCCATAATCGCACCGGACCTCTAACGATTGGATACGATTTACCGGCGCGATTGTATCCACATATTTCGCGCGGGCCAGACTTTTGCTTGCATGATGGCGAGAACTGCTGTCATCCAATGAACAAACCCAAATCCACCACCTCCAAGACCACGTTGCCCGCAACGCGCAGCGTCGCGAGCCAGGCCGATATCCATCAGAGCGTCTACAACGCCATCGTGGAACACCGGCTCCTGCCCGGTACCAAGCTCTCGGAGGAACGCGTGGCCGAACTCTTCGCAGTGAGCCGCACGCAGGTGCGCGGCGCGCTGCAAAGGCTGGCCGTGGAGCAGCTGGTCACGCTCATTCCCAACCGGGGCGCCTTCGTGACCATGCCCAGCGCCGACGAGGCGCGCGACGTGCTCGGCGTGCGCCGCACGCTGGAGCCGGCGGTGGTGGCCCGCCTGATCGAGCGCATCGAAGCCGGCAAGGCGCCGACCGCCGTCAAGCAACTGCGCGCGCTGGTCAAGCGCGAGCAGCAGGCGCATGCGCGCGACGACCGTCGGCAGGCCGTGCGCCTTTCAGGCGATTTCCATGTGCTGCTCGCCGAGCTGTCGGGCAGCAGCATCCTCTCGCGGCTGATGCGCGAGCTCACGCCACTCACCTGCCTGGCGATCCTCACCTTCGAGGCGCCGACGGCCGTCGCCTGCCCGAACGACGAGCACGCGCTGCTGATCGACGCCATCGAGGCGCGCGATCCAGAGACCGCAGCACAGCTCATGGTCGAGCATCTGCGGCACATCGAAAACGCCCTCAAGCTCGATGCGCAGGCGGTGCAGGAAGTCGATCTGGCCGACGTGCTGTTCGGCTGAACGCACGCGCCTCGAAGCACCTCAGCCCATCAGCGCAGACGCGGGCCCGACGCCCAGGATCTGCTCGGCGTGCCACGCCAGTTGCAGCACGCGCGCATCGGCGAAGCGCGGCCCCGAAATCTGCAGGCCGACCGGCAGGCCCTGGCGGCCGGTGCCACAGGGCAATGACAACGCAGGCACACCGCCGTAGTTGAAGAGCGGCGTAAAGGCCGCATGGCCCCGCGGCCCCGCGGGCAGGCCACCGATTTCCGAAGGGCCCAGGCTGCCGAGCGGCCAGGCTTCGACGGGACTCGTCGGACAAAGCAAGGCATCGAAGCGCGAGAAGAATCGGGTGAAGCTGGCATGGAAGTCTTCGCGCAGCTTCAGCAGCTCCGTCACCCGGGTGCCGGAGATCGCAAAGCCCAGCTCGATCTGCGCGCCGATGTCCGGATCGAGGCGCTCCGGCGTCCGGCGCCACACTGCGCCGAAGCGCTGCGCCAGGCCCGCCTGCTGCAGCGCGATGAGCGGGTACTCGTTCGCCTCGGCAGGCCATGCGGGATCGGCACGTTCGATCTGCCAGCCCGCGCGCTGCAGGCGGTCGATGGCGGCCTCCATCGTGGCGAGCACGTCGGCATCGACTGCCAACCCGCAACCGAGCTGGGGTGACCACGCAAGGCGCAACAGCCCCAGCGGCTCGCGCAACGATGCCATCGCATCGGGCACCGAGAAGGCAGGTGACGACAAGGTGTCTGCAGGCTCCCACGCGGTGAGCGCGTCCAGCATGAAGGCCACGTCCTCGACGTTGCGCCCGATCTGCCCGATGACGGACAGCAGGTGGTTCGGGTCGTCGAAACCCCATGGATTGGGCACGCGGCCCAGCGTGGGCTTCATGCCCACCAGGCCCGCATGCGCCGCGGGCCGGCGCACCGATCCGCCGGCGTCGGTGGCCAGCGCGATCG
Source organism: Variovorax paradoxus (assembly GCF_030815975.1). Classification (NCBI taxonomy): domain Bacteria; kingdom Pseudomonadati; phylum Pseudomonadota; class Betaproteobacteria; order Burkholderiales; family Comamonadaceae; genus Variovorax; species Variovorax paradoxus. The sequence continues at coordinate 402,956 of NZ_JAUSXL010000001.1, read as the reverse complement.
GACCGAGCCCTGCCGCCACGGCCGCCACCGCGCCGCCCGAAGAGCCACCAGGCGTGCGCTGCAGGTCCCACGGATTGCGCGTTTCGCCGTGCAGCGGCGTGGCGGTGATGCCCTTGCAGGCGAACTCGGAGCAATTGGTGACGGCCAGCGGCACCGCCCCCAGCGCGCGCAGCCGCTCCACGCACCACGAGTCGCGCGGCGCCACGAAATCGGCGAACACCTGGGAGCCGAATGTCGCGGGGCGACCGCCGAGCCAGAGGTTGTCCTTGACGGTGAATGGCACGCCCGCGAGCGGGAGCTGCTCACCGGCGGCGATGCGAGCATCAACCGACTGCGCCGCGGCCAATGTCAGCCCCGGTTCGAAATCCGCAAAGGCGTTGAGCAAGGGGTCGAGCCGCTCCGCCCGCTCGATGAAGGCCCCGGCGACCTCCGTCGCGGACAGCTTCTTGTCCCTGACGTCCCGGGCGATGCGCAACGCGCTCTGGCGATGCAGGTCTTCATGCATGTTCGACGCTCTCTTTTCAGGTTTTGGATGCACCATAACATTTCGTTTGTATCCAATCTGGTGCGGCACACATCGCTGATCGACGAAAGCCGACCGATCGCACGTAGACCATGCAAGTCCGGTTCCATAAGGAGATTTCACCGCAATACTGTGAGAACATCCGGCCTCGCCAGATTGGATACAAAGTTGGCACAGTGATTGCGTAAGGCAAAAGCATGGACTCGGACGCCGGACAAAGCCTCACCCTCGACGACATCGTGCACCGCTACGGCGGCGGATCGCTCGCGGTCGACCACGTGACGCTCGAGGTCGCCGCCGGCGAACTGGTGGCGCTGCTCGGCCCCAGCGGCTGCGGCAAGACCACGCTGCTGCGGATCATCGCGGGCTTCATTGCGCAGACCTCGGGCAAGGTCGTGGTCGGCGGCCGCCGCATCGACGAACTGCCGCCGGCGCGGCGCAACGTGGGCATCGTGTTCCAGAACTACGCGCTGTTCCCGCACATGACCGTGGCCGAGAACGTGGGCTACGGCCTGGCCGCACGCGGCACCGACCGCAATGCGGCCGCGAAGCGCACGGCCGAGATGCTCGACATGGTGCAACTCGGCCATCTGGCGGGGCGGCTCACGCGCCAGCTCTCGGGCGGCCAGCAGCAGCGCGTGGCGCTGGCGCGCGCACTGGCCATTGAGCCGCGCGTGCTGCTGCTCGACGAGCCCTTCTCCGCGCTCGACAAGAGCCTACGGCTGGACATGCAGATCGAAATCAAGCGCATCCAGCGCGCCGCCGGAACCACCGCGATCATCGTCACCCACGACCAGGAAGAAGCGCTGGGCATGGCCGACCGCGTGGCCGTGCTAAGCCAGGGGCGGCTGGAGCAGTTCGCGCCGCCCTCGCAGGTGTACGACACGCCGGCCAGCTACTTCGTCAACCAGTTCGTGGGCACGGCCAATGTGCTGCCGGGCACGCTGGAGGCATCCGCCGACGAGGGCGCGACGGTGCGCCTGGACAACGGCACGCTGCTGAGCACGCGCCCGGTCGGCGCTTCGGCCAGCCCTTCTTCTGCCGGCAGCAAGGTGGTGGCCTGCGTGCGCCCGGAAAACATGCGGCTGTGCGACGAGGTCGCTGGCGCACTGGAAGGCGTCGTCGAACTCGGCATGCCGCTGGGCGCGACCATCGTCCACGAGATCCGCACCACCGGTGGCCTGCGGCTGAAGCTCTCCGAACCGCGCGCGCCGGGCACCGGCCCGCGCGAGACCGGCGCCCGCGTCTGGATCCGGCCCGTCTCGCCCGCCAGCGTGATGGTGTTCGCCGCACCCTGAATCTGCATTCGCAGTCCTCCGAGTGTTCTTCATCCCGCTCTTCTCCTTCACCTCACAAGGAACGCCATGCAACTCACCCGTCGTCACCTGCTCGGCAGCGCGCTCACCCTGAGCGCCATGGAGCTCTTCCCCGGCATCAGCCATGCGCAGGCGCGCAAGCTGGTGTTCGCCACCTTCACCGGCAGCTGGGAAGAAGCCCACCGCGATGTGCTGGTGCCCGCTTTCAAGAAGGCCAGCGGCCAGGACATGCTGCTCGACGCGATGCTGTCGGTCGACCAGATCGCCAAGGTTTCGGCAGCGCGCACCAACCCGCCGATCGACGTGATGCTGCACGACCCGGGTCCGGCGCTGGTCGCCATCGGACAGGACCTGGTCGAGCCCTTCCCGGTTGCAGCGAGCAAGAACTACAAGGACCTGATTCCCGAAGCACAGGATCCGATGGGCCCGTCGATGTTCTTCCAGGTCGTGGGCATCACCTACAACCCCGAGACGGTGAAGACACCGCCAACCTCGTGGGCCGACTTGTGGAAGCCCGAGTACAAGGGCCGCGTCGGCATCACCAACCTCAATTCGACGCTGGGCACCGGCTTCCTGGTCGAAGTGGCGCGCATGCATGGCGGCAACGAAGGCAACGTCGAGGAAGGCTTCAAGGCCATCGAGAAGCTCAAGCCCAACCTCGCGGCCGTGGCGGCCAACCCGGGCGCGCTCGCGGCGCTGTTCCAGCAGGGGCAGGTCGACATCAGCCCCGGCAACTTCAACGCCATTCAAATCCTGAAGACGCGCGGCGTACCGGTCGAGTTCGTCGCTCCGAAGGAAGGCGCCATCGCCTTCAAGACCAGCATCCATATCGTGAAGAATTCGCCCAACAAGGCGCTCGCGGCGCAGCTGATCGACGTGGCGCTGTCGCCCGAGGTGCAGGGCAAGCTGATGCGCAGCCCCTACCTGGTCGTTCCGACCAACGGCAAGGTCAGGATGGAAGGCGAGATCGCCAAGGTGCTGGCCAAGGACACGGCCGAGATGAAGAAGAAGTTCGTGTTCCAGGACTGGAAGAAGATCAACGAGCACCGCTCGGCCTGGATCGATCGCTTCAACCGCGAGATCAAGCTCTGATCCGCCGCTGAAGCAAACCGCACGATGAACACCGCCGTCGTCAAGGGCCCGCCCGCCACGGGCTACAGCCTGGCCTTCGCCTCGCCGCTCGCGGCGTTCTTCGTGCTCTTCTTCCTGGCGCCGCTGCTGCTGCTGATCGTCATCAGCTTCTACGCCACGCCCGATCTCAAGTCCTTCGGGCTCGACCAGTACATCAAGATCGCCACCGACGGCTTCACACTGCCCGTGCTGGCCGACACGCTCTGGCTCGGCGTGCAGACCACGCTGCTGTGCCTGGTGCTGGGCTATGCGCTGGCATGGAGCTACGTGCGCAGCCCGCGCACGATGCAGAAGGTGCTGATGCTGATCATTGTCATGCCGCTGCTCACCAGTGTGGTGGTGCGCACCTTCGCATGGGTGGTGATCCTCGGGCGGCAGGGCATCGTGAATTCGATGCTGATGGAAATGGGCTGGATCTCGGGGCCGCTCAAGCTGCTCTACACGCGCGGCGGGCTGATCGTGGCGCTGGCCAACGTGCAGCTTCCGCTGATGGCGCTGCCGCTCATCACCGCGCTGCAAAAGCTCGACCCGAACCTCGAAGACGCCTCGTCGGCGCTTGGCGCGAGCGCGCTGCGCACCTTCGTTCGCATCACCCTGCCCCTCACGCTGCCCGGCATTCTTGCGGGGTGCCTGCTGACCTTCGCGGCCAGCATCACGGCCTTCATCTCGCAGTCGCTCATCGGCGGTGGCCAGATGCTCTTCATGCCCATGTACATCTACCAGCAGGCGTCGTCGCTGCAGAACTGGCCTTTTGCAGCCGCCATCTCGCTCGTGTTTCTCATCGCCGTGATGGCGTGCGTGGCCCTGTTCAACGCGCTCGGCCGGCTGAGCCGCGGCCACATCGCGGACTGACACCATCATGAGCGCAGGCCGCCGCCACGAACCCGCTACCATCGCGCTGACCGCCGTGCTGGGCGCCATCGCGACCATTGCAACGCTGCTGCTGCTCGCGCCCACGGTCGTGGTGATCGTGCTGTCGTTTACCAATGGCTTCTCGCTCAAGTTTCCGCCGCCAGGCTATTCGCTGCGCTGGTACGAATCGCTGCCCGACGCTTTTCAGCTGCAGTACGCGGTGATCAACAGCCTGAAGGTCGCATCGGCCTCGACGCTGCTGGCGGTCGTGCTGGGCGTGGCGGCCGCCATGGCCATCGCGCGCTCCGAGAAAACGATGGCACGCGTGCTCGACTCGTTCTTCATGTCGCCGCTGATCCTGCCCGCCCTCGCCTTCGGCCTGGCCTCGTTGATCTATTTTTCGCGCATCGGCATCGAGCTCTCGCTGCGCACGCTCGTCATCGGCCACACGGTGGTGGGCGTGCCGTATGTGATCCGCACCACGGTAGCAGCGCTGTCGCAACTGCCGCCCGCGCTGCTCGAGAGCTCCGCAAGCCTGGGCGCGAGCCGCACCTATACCTTTCGCCGCGTGACCCTGCCGCTCATTGCGCCGGGCATTGCGGCGGGTGCGTTCATCAGTTTCATGTCGTCGTTCGACAACGTGCCGGTGTCGCTCTTCCTGCGCGACGCATCGACCGACATGCTGCCGATCCGCATGTGGCAAGACCTCGAAAGCCGCCTCGACGTGAGCATTGCCGCCGTGTCCAGCCTCATGGTGCTGGTGACGCTGGTGCTCATGATCGTGATGGAGCGCCTCACGGGCATCAGCAAGCGCATGCGCTGAACTCTTCTCTCATTTCCCCTCGATACATGACCCCTGATTTCGACCTCGTGGTGCGCAATGCGCGCGCCATCACAGCCTCCGACGAGATGCATTGCGACATCGGCATCCGCAACGGCCGCATCGTGCAGCTCGGCCTCTCCCTTGGCCCCGGCGTGCGCGAGATCGACGCGGCGGGACGCGCGGTAACGCCCGGCGGCGTCGATGCGCATTGCCACCTCGACCAGCCGATGCCGCCGCCCACGCGCACCGCCGACGGCTTCGGCTCGGGCACGCGCTCGGCGGCCTGCGGCGGCACGACCACGGTCATTCCGTTTGCTGCGCAGCAGAAGGGCCAGTCGCTGCGCGCCGCGGTCGAAGACTATCGTCAGCGCGCCGAAGGCAAGGCGCACGTGGACTACGCCTTCCACCTGATCGTGAGCGACCCCACGCCCACGGTGCTGAAGGACGAGTTGCCCGCGCTGATCCGCGAAGGCTTCACCTCGTTCAAGATCTACATGACCTACGACGACATGAAGCTCGACGACGGCCAGATCCTGGACGTGCTCGACGTGGCGCGCCAGCACGGCGCAATGGCCATGGTGCATGCGGAGAACTCCGACTGCATCGAGTGGCTGACCCGTCGGCTCGAAGCCGCGGGCCGCACCGCGCCGCGCTTTCATGCCCACGCGCGGCCGATGCTGGTGGAGCGCGAAGCTACGCACCGCGCCATCGCGCTGGCCGAGCTGGTCGACGTGCCGATCCTGATCGTGCACGTGTCGGGCCGCGAGGCGGTGGAGCAGATTCGCTGGGCGCGCGCGCACGGCCTCAACGTGTTCGCCGAGACCTGCCCGCAGTACCTGTTTCTCACCGCGGAAGACTTGGGGCCAGACGACAGCTACAAGGGCGCCCGCTGCGTGTGCAGCCCGCCGCCGCGCGACAAAGCCAACCAACAGGTGATCTGGGACGGACTCAACGACGGGCTGTTCACGGTGTTCTCGTCCGACCACGCCCCCTTCAGGTACGACGCGCCCGAGGGCAAGAAGCCCGGCGGCGAAGAGGTGGCCTTCCGACACATTCCCAACGGCATTCCGGGCCTGGAGACGCGCATGCCGCTGCTGTGGTCCGAGGGCGTGCTCGCAGGGCGCATGACACCGCATCGCTTCGTCGAACTCACCGCGACCGGACCGGCCAAGGCCTACGGACTGCACCCGCGCAAGGGCACGATCGCCATCGGCACCGACGCCGACCTCGTGATCTGGGACAAGCGCGACGTCGTGCTGACGAACGCCCAACTGCACCACGAGGTCGACTACACGCCCTACGAAGGCATGCGGCTCAAGGCCTGGCCGGGCGTCACGCTCAGCCGCGGCGAAGTGCTGTGGGACGGCACGGACTTTCATCCGCAGCCCGGACGCGGCCAGCTGCTGGCCTGCGGTGCGCCCACGCTTATGCCCGCGCGCCGCTGAACGACAGCCGCAGAACGACGGCCGCCCGATGCGCCTGCTGGTCATCAACCCCAACATTTCCGAAAGCGTCACGGCACTGATCGAGGCCGAGGCGCGGCTCACGGCATCGCCCGCCACGCAGCTCACGATGCAGACGGCGACCTTCGGTGTGGCCTACATCGAGACCCGCTTCGAAGCGCTGATCGGCGCCTACGCCACCGCGCAACTCGCGGCCGAGCACCATGCGGGCCACGACGCGGTAGTGATCGCGGCCTTCGGCGATCCGGGCCTCGCAGCCCTGCGCGAGGTGATGCCGGTGCCCGTGCTCGGCATGACCGAGTCGGCGCTGGCCACGGCCTGCATGCTGGGGCACCGCTTCTCGATCGTCGCGATTTCGCAGCGCATCCAGGCCTGGTACCGCGAGGTGGTCGAGGCCAACGGGCTCATCGGTCGGCTCGCGAGCATTCGCGCACTCGACCGGCCGCTGGCCAGCATCGGCAACGTGCAGTCGGACCATGCCGAAGCCCTGCGCGAACTCTGCGAGCGCGCGGTGCGCAAAGACTGCGCCGAAGTCATCGTGCTGGCCGGCGCGCCGCTAGCGGGACTGGCGCGCGCGCTGCACGACCAGTTGCCGGTGCCCGTGGTCGATGGTGTTTCGAGCGCGGTGCGCCATGCCGAAACGCTGGTGGCGCTGCAACCTGGCAAGGCCGCGATGGGAAGCTTCGCGCCGCCACCGGCCAAACCCCATCGTGGATTGCCGGAAGCCATCGCCCGCCTGTTCGAAGGCAACGCCGCGCGATGAGTACGGCCGTTGCCCGCACGCTGCCGGCCCTGACGGCGGTACAGGCGCTGGTGGCGATGGGCACTTTCGCGCTGTCGGTGCTCGCGCCGCAGCTGGGCCTGGAGGTGCAGCAGCTGGGGCTGCTCGGCAGCGGCCTGTTCGCAGTCGGCGCTTTTTCTTCGTTGATGGCCGGGCGGCTGATCCGCCGCTTCGGCGACCTGCAACTGGCAGGCCTGTGCATGGCGGCCGTCATGCTGGCCATGCTGTGCCTCGCTTGCGACGCTGCAGGCGTCGGGCCCTCGCGCTGGGCGCAGTGGCCTGCTGTGCTGTTTCTGGGCCTGGCGTTCGGCCCGGAGACGCCCGCCAGCGCATCGGTGCTTGCGCGCGTCACGCCGCCGGCGCGTCGGCCGTGGGTGTTCTCGATTCGGCAGACCGGCAACCAGATCGGCGCGATGGCCGGTTCGTTGCTGCTGCCTTTGCTGCTCTTCCGGCACGCCGCGCTGCCCTTTGCACTGGTCGCGTCGCTTGCGCTGTGCGTCGGGCTCTGGTGTCTTCGGCTGGTGGGGCGCGACGGTGACGCGGCCGCTCCGCTGTCGCGGAGCGGCCAGGGTGAAACAGGCGCGGGAAGTGCAAGAAGCGGCCTGCATGAGCTCGCCACATCCGCGCCCCTGCGCCTGCTGACGGCCACCATGCTGGTCTACATGGTCACGCAGGTGTGCCTCAACCTTTTCGTGATGAGCCATGCGGTTCGCCACTGGCAATTGCCCATCGCCCTCGCTGCATCGCTGGTCGCGCTCATGCAGGGCGCGGGTCTTGTGGGGCGCCTGCTGTGGGGCTGGATTGCGCAGCGCCCCGGCCTCTCGACCGGCCGGCTGCTGGGCGCGCTCGGGCTGTTGATGGCGGCCTCGGGCCTCCCGCTGTTCCTGTGGCCCGCGACCCCGCCTGCGTGGGTGCTCGGCACGCTGCTCGCGCTGGTGGGCCTGAGCGCCAGCGGCTGGAACGGCGTGATGATGGCCGAGGTCGCCTGCATCGCCGGGCCCGCGCGTGCCGGCGCGGTGACCGGTGCGGTGCTGCTGTTCGGCTATTCGGGGCTGGCGCTGGCGCCGATTGCATTCGCGGCGCTCGGCGCCCGGACAGGCACCGGCGTTTCGTACGCAGCCCTGCTGGTTGCCGCGGGCCTCTTGGGCGGCATGCTGCTGAAGCGTTCCCGGTGACTAGAACTCTGATCGCTCGTGGCAAAACACCGGGCCGCCTTCACGAAATCCATCGCAGTCCCAGCGCATGCAATTCAACGACGCCATCTCTGCTTCCCTTAGCTTCGCGCTCGAGCGCCACCTTCGCGAGGTCTTGCAGCAGCTTTTCGTGGGTGCGCCAGAAGATATCGGGAGCCTCTTTCGCCAACTCGAGCCAGAGCGGCCCTTGCATTGTCTCTTCGGTCCATAGATGAACACCGCGGGTCGTCGGAGTGATGATCCAGGCATGATAGGCCCTGGACTCCTTGGAAGACTTGGGACCGCCGCCCCAAGCGAGTCGCGCGATAGGCTCGAACTCCTGCACCGACGCGTAGACGTCTTGGCCAGCCAGATTGGTCTCAAAGTGCGTGCCGACTTGCAGCACCTTGTGCCCGTTCAGCAGTTGAACTTCCTGGACGCCCGGATAGAAGAGCGGCCAATTCGTCGTGTCGACGAGCAGTGACCAGATGGTCTCGGGTGAGGCTTCGACCTCAAGCTCGTTGGTGAAATGAATGGGAGAGCGGCTGGGCACCATGTCCGCCGGCCACTTGATTGCTTCAAACATATTTTTTCCGTGGTAGTCGGGGAACTGTCCGCAGGCAGTTCCACTAGAGCGCAGACTGCGAAGCTCAGGGGATCGAACGAATGACGCCGCCGTCGACTCGCAGCGCGGCGCCGGTCGTACCGGTGGCCTGCTCCGAGCAGATGTAGACCACCATGTTTGCGATCTCGTCGGTCGTCGTGAACCGGTTGATGAGCGTCGTCGGGCGCATGGTCTTCAGGAAGTTCTGTTCCGCCTCTACTTGGGTGATGCCTTGCTCTTCAGCGGTCGACTTCATCCAGTTGCCCAGGATCTCGGAGCGGGTCGGGCCAGGCAAAACCGCGTTGACGGTGACGCCGGTGCCGCCGACGAGCTCGGCAAGGCCGCGCGAAACAGCAAGTTGCGCAGTCTTCGTCACACCATAGTCGATCATTTCCTTCGGAATCATGACCGCTGACTCGCTGCTGATGAACACGACGCGCCCCCAGCCGCGCTTGACCATGCCAGGCACATAGTGCCGTGCGGCGCGCACACCACTCATGACATTGAGCTGGAACAGGTCAAGCCACTCGCTGTCCTTTTGCTCGAAAAAGCCATTGAGATGAGCCGTGCCGGCGTTGTTGACGAGGATGTCCGCATCCTTCACCTGAGCCTCGAGGGCTGCTGAGCCCTCAGGCGTCGAAACGTCGGCGACCACACCGGTGAAGTCAGCGTCGGGCAACAGCGCACGCAGTTCACGTAGCGCGGCGTCGACCCGCTCTGCTCCGCGCCCGTTGATGACGACCGATGCACCCGCACGTGCGAGCCCCGCGGCAATCGAGCGGCCGATGCCTGCCGTCGATCCGGTAACGATGGCCTTGCGGCCCTTGAGTTCGATCTGCATTCAATTTCTCTCCGGTGATGTGCGGGCCAAACAATAGTGCCGCTGATGTGGGCTGGACGTCACTGCCTGAGCGGCGCGCCCAGACTTGGGGAAAAAGCGTCAACCTGCGTTCTTTGCAGCCTCCGCCTCCGCTGCGCGGGCAAGACGTTCGACCCAGTCTTGGTGATAGCGGTATAGCCCTCCGGGATGCTTGTGTCCCAACATGTCGAGGAACCAGGGACCTTGTTGCGTCTCTTCCGTCAACACGTGACAACCTTCGTCCGTAGGAGTGATGACCCAGCCGTGGTAGGCGCTCGAACCGGTCTCGTCGCCGTCGACTGTCGTAGCCCACGCGAGCCTTTGGTTTGGCACGTACTCGGTCACGACAAGGCTCATCGGAAAGCCAACCGTCACCCGGCTGTATTTCGTGCCGAGCGTCAGTTCCTTCTCACCGGCCTGGAGCTTGACCTGACCTTCGGCAGGAAAGTAGCTCGACCAGTTCTCTGCGTTGACGAGCAGCTTCCACACCACTTCAGACGGCGCTTTCACGTCAATGTCGTTCAGCGCGTAGATAGCCGATGTCTTTGGATCAAAGCGCTCGGGCCAGATGACATGGTCGTACATCGCTCATTTCTCCTGCTTGAAAAGGTCCTGGAAAATCAGGGGGGCCCAGCTCTTGTCCCGCGCCTGCACGAGCTGACCGCCTTCCGCAATCTTGCCGAGACTGATCGGCGCGTAACCGAGTTGCTGGACCAAGGCGGCGACCGTCGCGGTCGCGCCTTCGTGGTCGCTCGACAGGAAGATCACCCGCCGGCCACCGGCGGTGGCAGGATCTTGCGCGAGCACTCCTGCGGGCAGATGGTTGAATGCCTTCACGAGGTGCGCCCCTGGTAGCGCCTTCGCCACAATCGCCGAGGACGGCAGATTGTCGAGATCAGACAGCGGCACGCCATAGGCGTTTGTGACGTCGATGACGAGCTTGCCCTGCCAAGTTGCGGCGGCCTTGGCGACGTCGCGGTGCGACCAGAATGGAACCGCCAGGATGATCACGTCGGCCTTGAGCGCTTCTTGCAGCGTCAGGGGAGCGACCTGGTCGCCAAGTTCTTGGGCCAGCGAGGCGAGGGAGTCCGGGCCGCGCGTGTTCGCGATGCCGACCGTGATGCCGCTGCGGGCGAATTGACGGGCAAGCGCTTTGCCAACGCTGCCGCTGCCGATGATGGAACAAGTCATGACGATTCCTTGGTTGGTCGAAGGGGCCGAGATCTGCACGCTGTCAGACGAGGTACTGCTCTTCGCGGGCAGCCCGGCTGCATGGATCGAATGATGAGGATCGCCACCTATTCTGAGAAGACGGTATATTGAGATTCATACCATCTATATTCGAGATAGAAGAACATTCCCATGCTGGATGGCGTCTCCCTGGATCAGCTCAGGACCTTTATCGCCGCCGCGGATGAGGGCAGCTTCTCGGCCGCGGCTCGAAAGCTGAACCGCGTTCAGTCAGCGGTGAGCGGCTGGGTTGGCGGGCTGGAAGATCAAATCGGGGTCGTTCTCTTTGACCGCTCGGGCCGGTTACCGAAGCTCACGCCAGAGGGCGTGCTGTTGCTCGCGGACGCGCGCAACGTCGTCTCGGCGGTGGACACGCTGAAGGCTCGCGCCAAGCTCATGACTTCAGGCGTCGAGGCAGAACTCTCGGTGGTCGTCGACGTGTTCTTTCCGACCGGCGTGGTCAGCGCCGTCGCGAAAGCGTTCGCGAGCCGGTTTCCTTTGACGCCACTGCGCCTCTTCGTCGAGGGCCTGGGAGCGGCCTATCAACCGGTTCTGGACGGTCGATGCAGTCTGGGCATCCTGTCGCCGCTACCGCAAACATTCCCGTCACTGGTTAGCGAGCGACTGGGCGAATTGCCGCTGGTCGCGGTCGCCGCGCCAGGCCATCCGCTCGCAAGCGTTGGTCATCGGATACCACTGTACGAGTTGGCGAAACACGTACAACTCGTGCTCACCGACAGGTCCGACCTCACGGCCGGTCGGGATTTCGCCGTTGCATCGCCTTCAACCTGGCGCCTTGCGGACCTGTCGACCAAATATGCGTTTCTCAAGGACTGCGTGGGATGGGGAGGGATGCCCTTGCACATGATCGAGAAAGACATCGCGGCAGGCACTTTGGTCGTCCTCGATCTGGACGAAATGCCGCGCACGGGTTTCATGTTGACCATGTCCGCATTTCACCGGCCTTCGCAACCGCTGGGCCCCGCCGGCCGATGGTTCGTCGACCACTTGAAGACTTTGTGGCAACAACCCGATGTCGTCCAGGTACGTTAGGTAGATAGGCTCGTCACGCTGCTCAACACATTGTGCGATCACGTGCGCCTGGATCTTGCCGGCTGGCGATGGCCTCGGCCGCGCGGTCGGTCTCGCGCTGAAGCAGATGACGGCGAGCACTTGGGGTCGGCCTCCTTGTCCGTTCAGCGGGCTTCTGGCGAGTTGGGGGGTGGGCGTGTGCCGCGTCCGCCGATGCCGCCCGGCACCAGCACGAGCAGGGCCCCAGCGCCGACGACGGCAAAGACCGCGCCATAGAGAAAAACCGCGGCATGGCCCACATGGTCCCAGAGCAGCCCGGCGACGATGCTGGCCACCAGTTCGAGCAGGCCCACGGTGGCGCTGTACCAGCCGATGCCGCTGGCACGAAGCTGCTCGGGCACGAAGTCCGAGGCGAATGCCTTGCCGACCGCGCGGAACATGCCTTGATAAAGCCCGTAGAAGACGAAGAGCAGTGCGATCAGCTGGATGCTGCCGGCAAGCGCGAAGCCGACGTAGGCCACCAGGAAGACCCCGAACGACAGCAGCAGCACGCCCTTGCGCCCGAAGCGGTCCGACAGGAAGCCCGCCGGATACGAGATCAGCGCCGCCACCAGATTGAAGCCCGCGTAGATGAGGGTGGTGGTCACCAGCGAGGCACCGATCTCCTGGGTCCGCAGGATCAGGAACGCGTTGCTCGAATTGCCGATGCCGAACAGCGCCGTCGCCAGCAGGTAGGCCCAATAGGCCTTGGGAAACTGCTTCAGCCCGACGTCGATCCGGGCCTTGGCCGCGACCGCCGTGGCCGGGCGCTCGCGCACCAGCAGCACCATCAGGAAGGCGAGCAGCCCCGGCACGAATGCGATGTAGAAGATCCAGCGGATCTCGACCGCCAGCGCGCTCATCAGCAGCACCGCAAGCAAAGGTCCGACGAAGGCTCCCAGGTTGTCGCCGAAGCCCTCGAGCCCGAAAGCCTTGCCGCGGTGCGCCTCGGAAACGGAAGACGCGAGCAGCGCGTCGCGCGGCGCCGAGCGAAAGCCGGCCCCGATCCGGTCGAAGAACCGCGCGCCCAGCACCGTTGGCCAGCTCGCCGCGAGGCCGATCACCGGCTTGGCGAGCGCCGCCAACAGATAGCCGGCGAGCGCGATCGGCTTGCGCCGCTGCTGCCTGTCCGACAGCCAGCCGGAAAACCCCTGGACGATGTTCTGTGAGGCCTGCGCAATGCCGTCGACGAGCCCCACGACGCTGCCGCTCGCATGCAGCGTCTGCGTCAGGAAGACGGGCAGGATCGGGTAGAGCATCTCGGTCGAGATGTCGGCAAAAAGGCTCGCCAGCGCCAGAAGCACCGTGTTCCTGGACAGCCAGGCGAATTTCCTCGGCGGTGTTGCAACTTCTTCAGCCATCGCTGCCCTGCTTTGGCTTCAACGATAGGCGATGGGGCCGCAAGTGCAAGCCGACGAAGCCGCCTCGGTCCGCCGGACGGGCGGATTCGGCTTCGTGTCCTACAACGGCGGCCGGCGGCGAGCAGGCAACGCGGCGGCTCAGCGCACGACGTAGCCCACGAAGCGCCAGACCTTGTCCTCGTCCTGCCGCAGCGAGACGAGCTCGCGCTGCGTCTTGCCCTCGGCGAAGGTGGTCACGAAATCGATGTTGATGTAGGCGCCGGCCGGCAGCTTGTCGCCGGCACCGACGAACTGGCGCGAGAGGCCGAGCCAGGTGCGCGAGGCCACGGCGCCGAGCGCCGCGCGGCTTCGCTGCAGGCTTGTGACGAAGGCTTCGCGCGTCACCACCCTCTTGGCCGCCGGCGAAGCACCGTCCCACAGCACCGCGGCCTGGTTGCGGTCCACGGCCTGCGCGATCTGCACGCCGGCCGCCTGCAGGGCGTTGAGGTCCAGCTGTTCCTGGGCGGGCTGGGCCGACGCCAGCGCGAGCCAGCCCGAGAAAGCCGCGGCCGCGACGATGCGAGAAATGGGTTTCATGGTGTCCCTGTGCCCTGGTGGTGAATGCAAAAAATGAAACCGGTGCCGCGGCGCGCGCGTTCTTCCCGCCGCTCAGTCCTTGCGCCGCACGGCGCCTGGCGGAACGCCGTAGCGGGCGCGAAAGCGCCTGGAAAAATGAGCGGGGGAGCTGAAGCCGCAGCGCGCCGAAATCTCGATGACGGTCGCGGTACCGTGCGGTCCGCCGCGCAGCATGGCGTGGGCGCGTTGGAGCCTGCGCGCCATCAGTTCGGCGCCAAAGCTCGTTCCGTCCCGCGCCAGGCGTGAGTGCAAGGTGCGCACCGAAATCCCCATCTGTTGCGCGACGCTGGCCGGGCACAGAGCCGGGTCGGCGTACTGCTGGTCGATGATCTGCTGCACCCTGCGCCGAAGAAAACACCTGTGCTTCGTGGCAATCAGCGACTCGTCGCCGGTGCCCTGCAGCACGGCTTGCAACGTGCCCACGAGCAGGTCCGCCACATGGCTCGCTTCGTCGGGCTCCAGATCATGGGGCCATGCGCTGAGCGTGCGCATCTGGCCGGCCAGCAGCTGGAGCGAGGCCCGGTGCGGAAGATGCTGCGCAATCAGACCCTCCACTGCCGGCGCATGGCTGCCCAGCGCCGTGTAGGGCACGGCCAGGGCGAGCATGCTGACCGGATCCGGATGGTCGAGCCGGTAGTTGCGGCGACCGTCGATCAGGAACGGTTCGCCCGGCCTTGCGATGATCTCGCGGCCCTGCTGCGATGCCTGCACCTGCCCAGACAGGTACAGGTCCACGAACACGAAGGGCATCTCGCTGCGCGACAGGTCGAGGTCGGTGCATTCGACGTTGTGGCTGGTTGCCACCTCTACCTGATTGAGTATCAGGTTGTCCAGGCTGCGGGTCGTCAGCGTGGCATCGAAAGTCTCGGCCTTGGGAATGTGCGGCGTGATCGGCGTCAGCGCCTCCTGGCTCGCCGCGCGCCAGAACTCGGCGCGCTGGGGCGCGGCAATATGGGAAGTGGACCAGCGGTTGTACATCGGCGTTCAGCCTGTCGCGCATGCCACGTGCTCAGACCAGGAAACGCTGCGCCAGCAGAGCCCAGTAGGCTGCGCCGATCGGCAGGTTGCGGTCGTTGAAGTCGTAGCCGGGGTTGTGCACCATGCAGGCGCCGTGGCCATCGTTGATGCCGTCGGCCGTGCCGTCGCCATTGCCGATCAGCACATAGCTGCCCGGAACCTGCTCCAGCATGAAGGCGAAATCCTCGCTGCCGGTGAGCGGCCGCGCCTGCGGCTCGACACGGTCCGCGCCCACCAGTTCCAGGGCCACCTTGCGCGCAAACTCCGTTTCCGCGGACGTATTGACCAGCACCGGATAGCTGCGCCGGTAGTCAACGCGCGCCGTCACGCCGAAGCTCTGCGCCTGCCCCTGCGCAAGTTCGGTGATGCGGCGCTCCAGGGTGTCGCGCACGCCGCGGTCGAGCGACCGCACGCTGAGCTCGAGCGTGGCGCTCTGCGGAATCACGTTGTTGGCCATGCCGGCATTGAATGCGCCGACCGTGATCACGGCCATGTGCAGCGGATCGATGTTTCGCGCCACGATGCTTTGCAGCCCCATGACAATGGCCGATCCGGCCACCACGGGGTCCGCCGCGCGGTGCGGCATCGCGCCGTGGCCGCCCGTGCCTTCGAGCGTGATCGTCACGTGGTCCGACGAGGCCATGGCCGCGCCCTCGCGCAGCAGCAGCTTGCCTTGCGGGTGGCCGGGCATGTTGTGCATGGCAAAGACCGCGTCGCACGGGTACTTGGCGAACAGCCCGTCTTCGATCATTCTTTTGGCGCCGCCCTGGCCTTCTCCGCCCTGGCCTTCTTCTGCGGGCTGAAAGATCAGGTTGAGGGTGCCGTCGAACTGCCCCTGCGTGGCAAGGTGGTGCGCCGCCGCGAGCAGCATGGCCGTGTGGCCGTCGTGGCCGCAGGCGTGCATCACGCCGTGGCGGGTGCTGGCGTGCGCCAGGCCCGTGGTCTCGACGATCGGCAGCGCATCCATGTCGGCGCGCAGGCCCAGACGCTTGCCGCCCGTGCCGCGCCGGAGCTGGCCCACCACGCCGGTGCCACCGAGGCCGCGCTCCACGGCATAGCCCCAGCGGGCGAGGCGCTCGGCCACCAGATCGCTGGTGCGAAATTCCTCGAAACCGAGTTCGGGATGGCGATGGATGTCGCGCCGCATGGCGACGAATTCATCGGCGTGGGCCTGCAGGGCCTCCAATATGGCGCTCATGGATCGGCTCTTCCTGCCTACTGGGGCTGCAGGTTGATGGCCTTGGCGATCGCGCGGAAGCGCGCCGTCTCGGCCGCATAGGCCTTGTTGGCCTCCGAAAGGCTCATCGGCTGGGCCAGCAGCATGTTCTGCGCTTCGAGCTGGGTGCGCACGGCCGGCTCGGACAGCACCGCGCCCAACGCCTTGTTCAACTGCTGCACCACCTCGTCGGGGGTGTTCTTCCGGACGAAGTAGCCGGTCCAGGTCGAGAAGTTGAAGCCCTTGAGGAACTGGCCTTCGTTGACCGTTGGAATGTTCTTGAGCGCAGGCAGCTCGGTGCGCGTTGCGTTGATGCTGGCGATGATCTTGATGCGCCCCTGCTCGGCCAGCGCGATCTGCTGCAGGGACACCGGCAGCATGACGAAGTCGAGCTGGCCGCCTCCAAGGTCCTGCAGCAGCGGTGCGCCGCCCTTGTAGGGCACGTGGACCATGGTGGCGCCAAGGGTCTGCGCCATGTGCTCGCCCAGCACGTGGTAGAGCGAGCCGACGCCCACGCTGCCATAGGTCAGCGGCCGGGTCTTGGAGACGCTGCGCGCGAGCGTGGCCAGCTCGTCGGCCGTGTTGGCGGGAAGGTCCTTGCGGGCCAGGATCACCATCGGTGCCACGCCGATCATCTGCACCAGGCGGAACTCCTCGCTCTTGAACCGGACCGCAGCGTTGGCCAGCGGCGAAAGAATGAGCTCGTTGGGCGAGCCCTGGAACAGGTAGTAGCCGTCGGCCGGCGCCCCCGCCACTTTCTGCGCGGCGATGGCGCCGCTCACGCCGCCCAGATTTTCGACCGGCACCGGCTGGCCCAGCTGCTTCGAAAGCGGGTTGTTCACGAGGCGCGCGATGGTGTCGGAGAGGCCGCCTGCCGGGTAGGGCACCATCATCACGACCGGCTTCGAGGGGAAGGGATCCGCTGCCATGGCGGAGCCCGCCAACAGCAACAGGCCGGCCAGCAGGATTCCGGCTTTCTTCAGCAATTCAGATGGGTTCACGGAGGCTTCTTGTGGAACAGTGGGTGGGGGCGAATGGCTGGGCGCAAATGTAGGAATGCGCCTACTATTTGTCTAATGCATAATTTTTCTTGATATAAGAAAAAAGACTCATGCAAGGGAGCCGAGGCAATGAACCTCAGACAGCTGGAACACTTGCTCGCCGTTGCCGAAACCGGCTCGTTCAGCCGCGCCGCCGAGCAACTGCACCTGACGCAGTCGGCGCTGAGCCGCAGCATCCGCATGCTCGAAGACGATCTGGACGCGCGCCTGATCGACCGCATGGGCAAGCGCAACGAGCTCACGCCCTTGGGCGAGGCCGTGGCCACGCGCGCCAGGCGCCTGGTCTTCGAGGCTGCGGAACTGCGCCGCAACGCGGAGCTGCTCAAGAAGGGCAACACCGGCGAGATCCGCGTCGGTCTGGGTTCGGGCCCGGGCGCCATGCTCATGACGCCGTTCCTGATTCACATCGCGCAGCAGCACCCCGAGGTCCGCGTGCACGTCGCGCGCGGCTCCATCGAAGTGCAGCTGCTTCAGTTGCGCCAGCGCACGCTCGACGCATTGGTGATCGACACGCGCGGCCTGGTGCCCGCGCCCGATCTGCGCATCGAGCGCGTGAGCGAGATGCGGGCGGGCTTTGTCTGCAGGCGCGGCCACCCGCTGCTGGCGGCGGCGAAGAAGAAAAAAGGCGTATCGTTCGACGACGTGCTCCGCTACCCGCTGGCCTCGACGCCGCTGGTCGAGGAAGTGACGCAGATCCTCATTCAGCATTTCGGCCCGCGGGCCAATCCGCAGCAGGCCGTGAGCCTGCGCTGCGAAGAGATCGCGAGCCTGATCGAAACGGTCCGGGTGTCGGACGCGATTTTTCTTGGCATCGTGACGGCGGCGCGCAGCGGCCTCGAGACCGGCGAGCTGGTCGAGCTGGTGACGACGCCACCGCTGCTGAGCGGCACGCGCTTTGCCATCGTGACCTTGGTCGGCCGCACCGAGGCGCCGTCGATGGCCTTGTTTCGCGAGTTCGTGGCTGAACGCTTGCACGATTGAGGCGCTTTCTTCTTACTGGCCGGCGCAGCTTGCCGGCTGCCAATGGAACGACTGCGCCTTGTGCCTGCTGTCGAAGATCACCTTGTACTGGCAGGTGATGAACGCAGGGGCCGGTCCGGTGCGCAGGTTGAAGACGTAGTCCCACTCGCGCACATCCACCAGGACGTCGCTGAAATGCGGCTTGCCAAGCAGGTCAAGGAGCTGGTCCTTGCTCATGTGATGGTGCCGTTGCTGTTGGTGTAATCCGCCACGCTGACGCCGGACGCCCCCGCAAGCACCAGCCCCATCACCGCCACCATGGCTCTGCCGCCACTCGATCTCTTGCCCCGCGCCTTGGTGGCTTCAGAGGCGGCCACCCAGGCGCCGAGCGATTTATTCCAGATTGAGCGATATGACTTGTTCATGAGAAGAGGACTTGAACGGCGGCCACTGGTGTGTGGCAAACCGAGATGAAAGACTGGGGAGAGGGCTCTCGCGGACGATGCCGATCACTACGCTGAGCGGCTGGCGAGATCCGATCTAGAAAATCGGAAGTGGCAAGCGCGATTGCGTGACAAACGCTTCGAACGAGCGGATATCGCCACTCTCCAGAACGGCGGCACTTGCCGGCGCCTTCCTGTTCGCGGTTGCTGTAGTCATAGTCATGAAACCCCCTGTCGATCTCGTTGTTTGCTGGCGCAAGAAAACCGAGGTTCCACGCCGGCGTGTGACAGACGCGGTGGCGAGGCCTCGCGGATCGAGATGAAGGCAGGGAGCGGCGCGAACTGCGCCAAGAAAAGGGAAAAAACGGTTATGCGCGACGAAACGAATTTCCGAAACACTCACCGGCCGGCTTTGCCAGCCCTCCCTGCATAAACACGAATCCTGTAATGAGCGTATTCAGATGTGTGGAGCATTCATAGGCAGCAGCAGCCTGACAGCGCAACCACCATGACCACCAGCGCAAGCATGTCAGCCGATTAGTGCGAAATGGTTCTCAACAGCGGAACTTTCATCGAACACGCACCTTTAGTCATGGTCGCTGCGCTGTCGGGCAATCGACACTTGTGAGTGGCCTGTGTGCATGGCTAGTCTTCTTATCTGATCTTCCGGACTGGAGTTTCAGCTTGGGCCGCTCTTGCTTCGCGAGCAGGACTTGCACACGTTGTGAAGCGCTCTTGCCGACATGAAACCGCATTCTGGCCATGGGCCACGAGGACCGAATTGCACGATCTCTCCCGCTTGCACACACTCAAGAGCCGGCAGAAGGTGATGCAGGCTGCGACGATCCTCCGGATGTATCGCAAGGACCCGAAGGCCAACGACTTCCTTCAGCACGAGGCGGAGCGTGTGCTGCGCAAGGTGATCTATCACATGCGCCAGGCCGTCATCATCGGGCGGATGGCCGCAAAGGACAGTGCGCAGTTCCGTCTGCCGAAGCGCCGTCTGAAATGAGCACCTGCTTTATTTACAAACGCCACACGATTGCACTAGCCATCATTCGCCCCGCACTGCCAGTCATCTTCTAGTCGCCGCGCAGCCGGTTCGTGCGTTTGTACCTTTGCTACCTTGTTTTTGTTGAATAGCCTTTGTGTCCCATCCTTAATAGTTAGAGCAAACCGCTCTAAGTGAAATCGTGAACAAGCCAGTGAGAGTAGAGCAGCGATGACGACACAAGCTGTCCAACCTTTGTCGGTCGCGCTCCTTGGCACCACGAACGACCGCCTCACCGCCCTGCACGACGAGCTGGTTCTGTTGGGATACGAACCCAGTCTGTTCACCAACACTGCCGATTTCCTGATTGCGTTCTGCATGGGGCAGCGATTCCATCTGCTGCTTCTGACTCTGCATGACCAGCCACAGCACAAGGGCCTGCCCGAGGTATGCAGGAGATTTCGCATTCCAACGCTCTTGGTCGTGGAAGAGGAGCAATGGAAACTTCTCTCGCCCCAGGCTTCGGAAGCCTCCTCATGGGACGACATCATGGACTTCAATGTCCTGCAGACGAGAGTCCAGGAGCTGGAATGGCGCATTCAAGCGCTCCTGAAAAAGCAGGATGCCCCAGGCCAGATAGGCCGGCTGGAAGGCGAGATGACCTGGGAAGACTACAAGTTCTGCCCTGAATCGATCTCTGTTGAATACCGCGGCCGCAAGATCCATCTCACACAACTCGAATGGACCTTTGCGTTGGAATTGTTCCGGAACGTCGGCCGAGTGCTCACGCGCGAGTGGCTGCTGACGAGGGTCTGGAAAAGCAAGCCCCGGCTCGGCACGCGAACGGTGGACGTTTGCGCAACCAAAGTGCGAAAGAAGCTCGACTTGCGTGAAGAGAACGGATTCGTGCTGCGCGGCATCTACCGCCGGGGCTACCAGCTCGCCTACGTTTCAGGCGACGCCAGGGCCGCGAAGTTGGCGCAGTGAGGATCGGGCTATCCTACGCCCGCCCTCATCATGGAAAGCGGGCCGTCCCACCTTCGCAGAGAGAAAGATTTCACCCATGTTCCGTACCCTGCTCAAGTCCAAGATCCACCGCGTTGCGGTCACCGACTGCGAACTGCACTACGAAGGCTCCTGTGCCATCGACGAAGACCTGCTCGATGCCGCCAACCTGGCCGAGAACGAGCAGGTCCATATCTGGAACATCAACAACGGCGAGCGCTTCGTCACCTATGCGATCCGCGGCGAGCGGGGCACCGGCATCATCTCGGTCAACGGCTCGGCCGCACGCCGGGCCTCGGTGGGCGACCTGATCATCATCGCGGCCTTCGGCCTGGTGCCCGAAGACCAGGTGGCGGGCCACAAGCCCAGGCTGGTGTTCGTGGACGGCGCCAACCGCATCAAGGAAGAACGCGCGCACATTCCGGTGCAGGCGGCTTCGGGCGAGGCCATCGCGGTCTAGCGCGGACGCGTTCCAGGGGACGAGGTGCGCGCGCAGGTCGCGGTGAGGCGGCGCCAGCCTCCTGCCGGGACCTGGCTATCCCGCCGCCACGATCACATGCGCCTGGATCTTGCCGGCCACCGGTCCTTCGCCATGGCGGCTGGCGATCGCCTCGGCCGCGCGGTCGGTCGCGCGCTGAAGCAGGCTGGCGTCGCGCGCCTCGATCTCGTTGCGCAGCGGCGTTCCCTGGCAGTAGGCCATGGCCACCTCGCGGGCCGAGGGCGAGCGGCTCAGCTTCTCGCGGGTCTGGATCTCGATGTCTGTGAACCCTGCGCGGCTCAGATCCCCGCGGATCAGCGCGACGTCGTGATAGCCATGCGGCGTGCGGGCGAGGAACCGCGGAGGGTCGTGCGGAAACACCGTGGCAACGGCGGCGGTGACCTCGTCGGCGAAGGCGTTTTCCTCGATGCGGTCCCAGACATTGAAGACGAACCGCCCGCCCGGCTTCAGCACTCGGCGCGCCTCGGCGTAACCGGCGCTCCGGTCGGGGAAGAACATCGCACCGAACTGGCAGCAGACGACATCGAACGATGCATTTTCGAACGGCAGATGAAGCGCGTCGGCCTGCCGCCATTCGATGCGGCTGTCGGGGCCCTGCCGGCTCGCGGCGTAGTCGAGCATGGGTTGGTTGAGGTCGGTCACGACGTAGCGCGCGCCGGCGCCGAGTTTGGGCGCCAACGCCCGCGTGACCACGCCGCTGCCGGCCGCAGTTTCGAGCACCGCGCCGGGCGAGGAGGCGGCGGCAAGCTCCGCCATGTCGGCGGCATAGGCCTCGAAGATCAGCGGGACCATCAGCGTGTCGTAGAACTTCGGGATCGAGCCCGCGAACACCTTGTCGCTCTCAGCAGCCATGAGATCTCTCCTTGAAAGCCCTGAACGGCGCCTTGGACCGTTCCGGGCAAGCCAATCTCCCTGGTGCATCCGCCGACTGCGGCATGAGCAGCGACACACCATGGTGGACGCGCGCAGGCCCCCCGTCAACCTCGGGCTGCCTTGCCGGTCAGAATGCGGGCGGGACCCGCCGTGGGGCGCTGATGTCGATCCACCTGTCAGGTCTTCATGCGTGCTTTCCGATCTCTTCTTTTCGACTCACCGAGGAACCGTCGGCCGAGCCGCAGGCTTGCCAAATTTTGCCAACCGAGATAGGCTTGCGCCATGAGCACGATGAACGTATCCCTGCCAGAGGCCATGAAATCGTTCGTAGACGAGCAAGTCTCCGAACGCGGCTATGGCACGAGCAGCGAGTATGTGCGCGAACTCATCCGCAAGGACCAGCAGAGACTGCAGCTGCGCAGTCTGCTGCTTCAAGGAGGCCGCTCGGCTCCCGCCGCCGGGGCAGACAAGGCCTACTTCGATGGCCTGCGCGAAAGGGTGCGCAACGCAAGCAAGAAGGCCGGCAAGGCCGGCGCCAAGAGGTGAAGGCGAAGACGGTCGTCCCGCGAGAGCAGGCCAACCAGGACGTCGACGAGGCCGTCGCCCATTACCTGAGTGAAGATGCGGCAAGTGCCGCACTCGACTTCATCGACGAACTCGAAAAGGCCTACAGCCACATCGGTCGGAATCCGGGCACGGGCTCTGCGAGCTACGCGCATGAGCTCGGTCTGCCAGGGCTTCGTTTCTGGCCGTTGACTCGATTTCCCCACCTGGTCTTCTACTTCGAACAGCCTGACTGCATCGACGTCTGGCGCGTCCTCCACGGCCAGCGCGATATTCCCGCGTGGATGCGCGCTTCCGAGATCGGCTCCTGACCGGGTCCGGCTGCGCCCCGGGCGCAGCCTCCGGGAAGGCGCATCATTGCGGCCGCAACCCGCACGAAGGACAAGTACATGCCGTCTTCCACCGACTACGAAGCGATGTTCGAGTTTGCGCCGATGTCGCTCTGGCTCGAGGACTACAGCGGACTGCGCGAGCTGTTCGGCGCCTGGCGCAGCGCCGGCGTGGTGGATCTGGTGGAGCACCTGAATGCCGAGCCGCAGCGCGTGCGCGATTGCATGGCGCAACTGAAGGTGCTGAGCGTCAACCAGAGCACGCTCACCCTCTTCGGTGCGTCGAACCAGGCCGAGCTGCTGTCGCGGCTGGGCAGCATCTTCCGGGACGACATGACCGCACCCGTCATCTACGAGCTCGACCAGCTCTGGCGCGGCAAGCTCTGCTTCGACAACCAGACGGTCAACTATGCGCTGGACGGCCGCCGGCTCGACGTGCACGTGCGCGTGCAGGTGCTGCCCGGGCACGAGGCGCTGTGGGACCGCGTGCTGGTGTCGCTGGACGACATCACCGAGCGCGTGCGGGCCGAGCGGCTGCGCCTGGAGAGCGAGCGCTATGCGCGCGAGCTGTTCGAGCGTTCGCCGGTGTCGCTCTGGGTGGAAGACTTCAGCGGCGTCAAGACCCTGCTCGACGACATCCGCAAGCGCGGCATCACCGACTTCACGACCTTCATCAAGGTGCACCCGGAGTTCATCACGCGCTGCATGCGCGAGATCCGCGTGATCGACGTCAACCAGGAAACCCTGCGCATGTTCGGCGCGGCCGACAAGAGCGAGCTGCTGGACAACCTCTCGGGCATCTTCCGCGACGAGATGCACGACTCTTTCGCCGAGCAGCTGCTGGACCTGTGGAACGGCAAGATGCTGCAGCAGCGGGAGGTGGTCAATTACGCGCTCACGGGCGACCTGGTGAACATCCACATGCAGTTCGCCGTGCTCGAGGACCGGCTCGCCACCTGGGACCTGGTGCTGGTGTCGCTGATCGACATCACGGCCCGGAAGAAGGCCGAGGCGTACCTCGAATACCTGGGCAAGCACGACGTGCTGACGCAGCTGCGCAACCGCGCCTTCTTCTCGGAAGAGCTGAACCGGCTGTCGCGCAAGGGGCCGTGGCCGGTGTCGGTGCTGGTGATCGACATGAACGGCCTGAAGCCCGTCAACGACGAGGACGGGCACGCCGCCGGCGATGCGCTGCTGCGGCGCGTGGGCGAGGTGCTTAGCAAGGCGGTCGACGAGCCCGGCTGGCCCGCGCGCATCGGCGGCGACGAGTTTGCCGTGGTGCTGCCGAAAACGGACGAACGCGGGGCCGAGGCGATCCGCGACCGCATCGCTTCGATGCTCGAACTGAACAACCAGTTCTACGCGGGACCAAGCGGCCGTGTGCTGAACCTCGCGATCGGCCTGGCGACCTGCGACGCCGGCGACCAGCTCGATGCGGCCCTGCAGCGCGCGGACCGTGCGATGTACGAGGAGAAGGCCCGCCACTACCGCGAGACCGGCGCCGAGCGCCGCCGCGACTAGAGCGCAGCGGCGGCGGCAATGCCGGCTTTCACTCCGCGTCGAGCCGGTCCCGCCGCATGGCGCGCCAGAGCGCGAGGTCGTAGCCGATCTTGAGCAGCCCGCAGGCGATGAGCGGCAGCGAGATCCATCCGGCCGCGAACAGCGCGCCGCTGATCGTCGGGCTGATGGCCGCGGCCAGGCTGCGCGGCACGGCAGTGAAGCTCGCCGCGGCGCTGCGTTCGGGCGGCGTCACGACCGCCATCACGTAGGCCGTGCGCGTGGGCACGTCCATCGACGACAGCGCGCTGCGAACCATCAGCAGGCCAAGCGCGATCGGCAGACTGGGTGCCAACGCGGCCAGCACCAGGCAGACATTGGCGGGCAGGTGCGTGAAGACCATGGTGTTGAGCAGGCCGATGCGCCGGGCCACCACGGGAGCGGCAAGCTGCGACGCCGCGCCGAGCAGGCCGGTCCAGAAGAAGAACACGCCGGCCTGGGTCAGCGAGAAGCCGAAGCGCTCCAGCAGCCACAGCGACATCAGCGCGTTGACCATCAGACCGCCGGCAAAGGCATCGACACTGAAGAGCGCCGCCAACCGCACCACGACGCGGCGCGAGGGCCCGAGAGGCGCCGATGCCACGGGCGCGCTGCCCGCGTCGTGGGTGCCGGCGTGGTCGGGCAGGCTCCGGTAGAGCCAGAAGACGGCGAGCCCGATCGCGGCGTAGACCGCGAACATGCCGCGCAGCGCGTCGGGCCGCGCGAAGTGGCTGTGCCGAACCAGCCAGTCCGGCACGGCGGCCGCCAGTGCACCCATGGCCGCGCACAAGGCGCCCAGGAGGCTGTAGCGCGCAAACAGCGACGTGCGGGCATGGCCTTGCGCCGCCGCCGCAAGGCGCGCGTGTTCGAGCGGAAGAAACACGCTGACGTCGCCTGAACTCGGATTGAGCGTGCCGACCAGCGCGACCACCAGCAGCGGCCAGAACGAGGACAGGCCCGCAAAGCCCAGCCCGGTGGCGGCCATCAGCAAGGCGGCGCCGCGCAGCAGCCGCCCGCCCGCGAAGCGGTATCCCCACGCGCCCACCGCGAGCGTGGCAAGCGCCGAGCCCAGCATGGTCGCCGTGCTGACGATGCCGACTTCCAGCGTACCCAGCCCGATCGACAGCAGGTAGGCCGGCAGCAGCACCGCCATGTAGCCGTCGCCGAAGGCGCGCAGCCCCCGGGCAGCGAGCAGGGGCAGTGCATCGGCGCTGACGCCTGCGGGCAGCAGGCGCGCAAGTCCCGTGCGCGGCGAAGGCGATGGTGATGGCGCCGCGCTCATGGACGGGACTCCACGGCGTGTGCGGGCGGTGTCGGTGTATCAGGCAGGGCGGTGTCCACGGATGGCTCCATCACGGGTTGCCAGCGCTTGGACGGGACACCGTCTGGTTGTGCAGGCCGGGAGGCTGTTTTCCCGGCGAGGGCATGCTAGCAGAGCCCATCGCGGTACGTAGTTCCCCTCAGCTTCTCGTCAGATTGCGATCAGCTCGGCGCAAGACCATTCGACCGTCCGGAGTTCCATCCGGATGGAGACAAGCAAGCCCGGGCCGCATTCACCGGCGCCGGATGCGTTGACCAACCCATACATCGGGAACTTATGAGAAACAGAAATCTTGTCAGGGGACTCTTCCTCATGGCAATCGCGCTGGCCTTCGGCCTTACGGCGCTTCGCTACCCCATCGGAGACCTGAGCCGCGCCGGCGCCGGTCTTTTCCCCGCCATGGTGAGCGGCCTGCTGCTGCTGATCGGCGTGTCGACGGTCGTGCGCTCGTTCTTCGTGGAACCGGTACGGCTGGACCTGCACTTCAAGAACATCGCGCTCATTCTCACGAGCCTGTGCGGCTTTGCGCTGATCTCGATGTACCTGAACATGATCGCGGGCATCGTCTTCATGGTGTTCTGCTCGGCCTTTGCCGGCAGCTCGAACTCCTGGGTGCGCAACCTCAAGATCTCGGCCGGCCTCGTCGCCATGGCGCTGGCGCTGCAGAAGCTCCTCGGCCTCAACCTGCCGCTGTTCTGAGGCCACGACCATGGAAGTCCTCAACAACCTGGCGTTCGGTTTCTCGCACGCGCTGACCTGGCACAACCTGATGTACTGCGCCATCGGCTGCACCGTGGGAACACTGGTGGGCCTGCTGCCGGGCCTCGGCCCGCTGGCCACCATCAGCCTGCTGCTGCCGCTGACCTACTCCATTCCCACCACCGGTGCGCTGATCATGCTGGCCGGCATCTACTACGGTGCGCAGTACGGCGACAGCGTGAGCGCGATCACGATGAAGATCCCGCATGCGAGCAGCATCGTGGCCTGCATCGACGGCTACGCGATGACACTCAAGGGGCAGACCGGCCTGGCGCTGTTCACGGCCGGCTTCTCCAGCTTCATCGGCGGCACGGTCTCGATCCTGGTGCTGTCGTTTCTTGCGCCCGTGCTGGGCGAGGTCGCCTTCCTGTTCGGCCCGGCAGACTACGTCGCGATGATGCTGGTGGGCTTCGTGTGCGTGAGCTTCGTCACCACCGGCAGCCTGCTGAACGGCCTGGCAATGTGCATGATCGGCGTGCTGCTCGGAACCATCGGCACCGACGTGAACAGCGGCATGGCGCGCTTCACGATGGACATGCCTTTCCTGACCGACGGCGTGGGCATCGTGAGCATCGCGCTCGGCTGCTTCGGCATTGCCGAGATCACGAAGAACCTCGACTCCCGCGAGGAACGCTCGCCCTTCAACGGCAAGATTCACCTCATTCCGACCTGGGCCGAGTTCAAGCGGATCATCCCCAGCGCGCTGCGCGGCAGCGTGGTCGGATCGTTCCTGGGCATCCTGCCCGGCGGCGGCCCCACCATCGCGCAGTTCGCGGCCTATGCGCTCGACAAGAAGGTCAGCAAGTACAAGCACGAGATCGGCACCGGCTGCATCGAAGGCGTGGCCGGCCAGGCCGCAGCCGACGAAGCGGCGGCGCGCACGAGCTTCATCCCGCTGATGAGCATCGGCATTCCCGAGAACGCCGTGATGGCGCTGATGCTGGCGGCCTTCATCATCAAGGGCATCCAGCCCGGGCCGAACATGATCGCCAGCCACCCGGAGCTGTTCTGGGGCCTGGTGGCCAGCATGTGGATCGGCAACGTGTTCCTGCTGGTGCTGAACGTGCCGCTGGTGCGCTATTGGCTCTCGGTGTTCAAGATTCCGTACAGCGTGCTGTTCCCGTCGATCCTGTTCTTCTGCTGCATCGGCACCTACAGCGTCAACAACAACCTGGACGACGTGTTCATCACCGCCGCCTTCGGCTTCATGGGCTACATGTTCATGCGGCTCGAGCTCGACGCCGCGCCGCTCATGCTCGGCTTCATCCTCGGGCCGATGCTCGAGGAGAACTTCCGCCGCGCGATGCTGCTGAGCCGGGGAAGCTTCGGCACCTTCGTGTCGCGCCCCATCAGCGGCACCTTGCTGGGTCTCGTCGGCGTCTTCATCGTGTGGCAGGTGGTCTCCTTCGTGCTGCAGGCACGAAAGAAGATCGCCATTGCGCCGCCCATGACACTGGAGCCGCAGGAGTAATAGCGAAAGCGCGGCAATCCGGCAAGAACCCTGAGGGCATTGCTTGCCCGGGCCTGGCATGTTGAATAGACTGGGTGCGATGTTGACTACCCTTGCCGTCTTCACCCACGCCGTTGTTGCGGCGGCGCTGCTCGCCGCAGCGGCGTGCGCGCGCGCACGCGTGGCCTTGAAGGCGGGTCGCAGGCAACCGCCCGCACACCCCTAGGCCCGGCGGTCGCCTCCTTCTTCCTTCTTCTTCAGCGCAACCATTCACCGCCGGGCACCAGTTCCGCGCGGCCGCGGCCACCGTCCATCGACAGGTCCGCACGAATGGAGTGCGTCTATGCATGCAGCAACAACAATCCACGGCGAGCGCACGCTCACCGACCTTGACTTCGCCCGCCTGAGCAAGCTGCCCAGGCTCAACCTGCCGCCCAGCCTCGCGGACCTCCTGGATTCGGCCGAAGTGACCCGCTCGCGGGACGTGCCCGGCAACGTCGTGACGATGTGCTCGCGCGTCGAGATCGTCGATGTGCACACGCATCGGCGCCAGACGCTGACCCTCAGCTATCCCGGAGAGGCCAGGCCCGGGGCCGGCCTCATCTCCGTGCTGTCGCCGGTGGGAAACAGCCTGCTCGGCCTGAAGGCCGGCGACACCGCAATATGGCAGGCGCCGACGGGCGAAACCTGCGAGGCGCAAGTCGCGGCGATTCTCTTTCAGCCCGAGGCGAGCGGCGACTACACCACGTAGGCGGCCGCACGCGCAGCGCGGCCCGCGCGCACGGCGGATGAATATCATCGGGCCATGGCGATCTCCGCATACATTGTCCCGGTGCCCCAGGCCGAACCGAACGACAGGCTTGTCGCGGGCTGCTTCACTTCCTTCGCGAACATGCTGCGCCTCGCTCTCCTGATTGCGCTGAGCCTTGCCACAGTGGCCGAGGCGGCTGCCCAGCCGGCCGGACCGGCGCCTGCGGAAGCCAAGGCCGAAGCGGCGCCGGTGACCACGTACGCGCGCTTCACCTCCGTCAAGGAAGAAGCCGACGGCAAGCTGTATGTTCGATTGAAGCTGCTGCCAAGGGCCAAGATTCCTTTCACGGTCCAGGCCTTCAGGGTGAGAGACCGAGCGCTCCTGGCCGGCATCGCCGAAGGTTCGTGGGTCAGGTTCACGGCAAGGCACATCGACGGCGAGAACGCATTGACATCCATCCAGACCGCCGCCGAATGCAGGCGCTTTCAAAAA
Source organism: Variovorax paradoxus (assembly GCF_030815975.1). Lineage (NCBI taxonomy): Bacteria > Pseudomonadati > Pseudomonadota > Betaproteobacteria > Burkholderiales > Comamonadaceae > Variovorax > Variovorax paradoxus. The sequence goes on along the minus strand of NZ_JAUSXL010000001.1, from coordinate 373,888 downwards.
TGCGACTGAGACACGACCGGGACGAGGCGGCACCGAGTTGACCAACCCATGCGAATCCACGAACTGAAACGGCGCCTGCGGGAAGCCGGTGCCGGCCCGAGCCACGAGCAGCGGATCCTGCGGCTGTGGTCGCATGCGCTGCCGCGCAACAGCGGCAGGCGCCTGCCTCAAAGCTTCTTTCCGTCGTCGCTGCTGGAAGCCCTGCCATCGATCGAGGCCGAGCTCGCGGGCCTGGCGCGCATCCACGCGGTGCATCCCGGCGCCGATGGCTCCGAGCGGCTGCTCGTCGCGCTGGCGGACGGCCAGACGGTAGAGAGCGTGCTGCTGCCGCGGGACGGCCTGTGCGTCTCGTCGCAGGTGGGGTGCGCGGTGGGATGCCAGTTCTGCATGACGGGACGGGACGGACTGCTGCGCCAGGTGGGCAGCGCCGAGATCATTGCCCAGGTCGCCCTCGCGCGCACGCGCCGGCCGGTGCGCAAGGTGGTGTTCATGGGCATGGGCGAGCCGGCCCACAACCTGGACAACGTGATGGAGGCGATCGACCTGCTCGGCACGGTGGGCAACATCGGCCACAAGAACCTGGTGTTCTCCACGGTGGGCGATCCGCGCGCGTTCGAGAGGCTGCACCAGCAGCGCGTGAAGCCTGCGCTGGCGCTCTCGCTGCACACGACTAGGGCGGACCTGCGCAGAAGGCTCCTGCCACGCGCGCCGAACATGACGCCGGAAGAACTGGTCGGCGAAGGCGAGCGCTATGCCCGGGCCAGCGGCTACCCGATCCAGTACCAGTGGACGCTGCTGGAAGGCGTCAACGACGGGCCGGACGAGATCGAAGGCATCGCGCGGCTGCTCTCCGGCAAGTTCGGCGTGCTGAACATGATTCCTTTCAACGCCGTGGATGGCGTGGCGTTCAGCCGCCCATCGCTGGAGCGCTGCGAACAGATGGCGCGCACGCTGCACCAGCGCGGCATCCTGACGAAGCTGCGCCATTCGGCCGGCCAGGATGTCGATGGCGGCTGCGGCCAGCTGAGGGCGCGCGCGGCCGAAGCAAGGGTGGTGCCGATTCGCCCGCTCAGGTGAACGAGGCCACCCAGTCCCAGACCCGAGCGGGTGCCTCGACCATCACGTTGTGGCCGTGCGGGCCGAGCTCGCGGGCATCGGGGTCGATCTCGCGGGTCTGCGCCATCGTGACCAGCGCCAGGCGTCCCACAGGGCAACCCACAGGCAACCCTGGTCGTCGACCGCGAGGCCGTCAGGCTTGCCGTCGGAGGTCCATTTAATGGAAAACTTTGTCGAAGACATAATTGTGTCCTGATGAAACCATCCCGCGTTGCCCTTGGCCGGTGGACCGCAACGCTGTGGCTCGCCCTGCCCTTGGCCCTGCTGCCTTGTGCGAACGCCACCGAGGCACCGCCAGCGGATCCGGCGCCGCAGCAGGGCGGCACGGTCCACATCACGCGGGCCGAACTGCTGTCCATTCCAGGTACGGGCTATTCCGCCCCGCCGCGGCGCATCGAGGATGCCGGGCTACCAAGTGACGGGTGGCAAGCGGTCAGCCTCCCGCATACGGCCGGACGAGAACTGGTGCCCACATCCGCGGGCGGCGTGCACACGGTCACCGATTGGTACCGCATCGACCTGGCCGGGCGCGTGCCATCGCCGCGGCAGCCGCTTTTCCTGTACTTTCCGCGCTGGAAGACCCTGGGCCGCATCGCGGTGTACAGCGATGGCGTGCTGCTCTACCAGTCGCAAGGCAGCGCGGTGCACAACGGCTACAACCATCCGCTGCTGCTGCCGCTGAACGCGGCGGCCAACACGCCTTCACCTTCGACCGTGCTGATTCGCGTCGACCGCCTGCGCAGCAGCGGAAGCGGGTTTTCGACGGTGTGGGTGGGCGACCAGAATTCGCTGCGCTGGCGCTACCAGGGCCGCCAATTGCTGCAGGTGCTGCTGCCGTTCATGGGCAGCGCCGCGTTCCTCGCAGTGGGCGCCTTCGCGTTCGCGGTGTGGCTGGGCAAGCGGCGCGAATCGCTCTACCTGCTGTTCTTTGCCATCTCGGCGGCCGCCTTCCTGCGCACGCTGCACTACTTCGTGACCGGCGACCACCTGCTGATGTCGGACGAGTGGTTCGAATGGATCACCGTGGCTTCGCTGCTCTGGCTGATCATCTTCATCCACCTGTTCCTGCAGCGCCTGCATCAGCAGCCCTCGCCCTGGCTGACCCGTTTGTCGGTGGGCCTGGCACTGGCGTCGAGCATCGCGACGCTGCCCCATGCGTCCGCGGCGGTGCCCAGTCTCTACCTGCTCACGCCGCTGCTCAACCTGGCAGTGCTGCCCATTGCGATGCTGATCTTCGCGGTGAATCTGCGCAAGGCGCTGCGCTCCAAATTCCCCGAGGGGCGCCTGGTGGCGGGCTGGGCCGTGCTGGCACTGGCCTTCACCTCCTACGACGGGCTGCTGCAGAACAACCTGGTGAGCCCCGAGAGCGTGTACACCTCTCCCTACGCCATCATCAGCCTGTTCTTCGTCTTCTCGTACATCATGTTCCAGCGCTACACGGGCGCTTTCGCCGAGGTGGCCCGGCTGAACAAGGGCCTGGCCCAGCGGCTGCAAGCGCGCGAGGCCGAGCTGGAGCAAAGCTACCAGCGGCTGCGCGTGATCGAGAACGAGCAGATGCTCGGCGCCGAGCGCCGGCGCCTGATGCAGGACATGCACGACGGGCTCGGTTCGTCGCTGATCAGCGCCATCCGGTCGGTGGAGCAAGGCGCCATGACCGACACCGAGATCTCCGGCGTGCTCAAGGGCTGCATGGACGAACTGAAGCTGGCCATCGATTCCATGGAGAGCGTGGACGCCGATCTGCTGCTGCTGCTGGCCACCCTGCGCTTTCGCCTGGCGCCGCGCATCGAGAGCGCCGGCCTCGCGCTGCGCTGGGAAGTGCAGTCGGTGCCTGCGCTGCCCTGGCTGGACCCGGGCAGCGCGCTGCACATCCTGCGCATCATGCAGGAGTGCGTGGCCAATGTGCTGCGCCACACGCGGGCCACCATGATCCGCTTCAGCACCGCGACCGACGGCCAGGGCGTGTGCGTGGTGATCGAGGACAACGGCGCGGGGTTCGCCGTGGAGGAGGCCCTGCGCCAAAGCGGCCGCGGGCTGCGCAACCAGCATCGGCGCGCACTGACCATCGGCGGCACCGTGCGCTGGGAGTCCGGCAGCAGCGGGACGCGCTTCACGCTTTGGCTGCCGCTTCTTCGTTGCTAGCATTGCGCCATGTCCAGCTACACAGTCCAGCAGCTCTCGGCCGGGGACGAGCCGCTGATGAATGCACTGCTCGGCGTTTTCGGTGAAGCCTTCGGCGACCCGGATACCTATGGCACCAGCCGGCCCCGGCCTGCCTACCTTCGGCAGCTGCTCGACAGCGACTATTTCATTGCGCTGGCGGCGCGCGAGGAATCGCAGGTCACCGGCGGCCTCGCGGCCTACGAGCTGAAGAAGTTCGAGCAGGAGCGCAGCGAGATCTACATCTACGACCTGGCGGTTGCCGCGGCGCACCGCCGCAAAGGCGTGGCGACCGCATTGATCCGCGAGCTCCAGCGCATCGGCACGGAACGCGGAGCCTATGTGATCTTCGTGCAGGCCGATCCTCCCGATGCGCCGGCCATCGCGCTGTACGCCAAGCTCGGGGCGCGCGAAGACGTGCTGCATTTCGACATTCCGGTGCCGCCGATGCGGGCGGCCTGAGGCCAGCGGGCGCCGAACCGCGCCTGCGGTGTGTCCTCACCCGGCAGCGGAAGCCGCCGCCACGCGGTCCAGCGCTGCCATCGCATCGGCCGGCAGCTCCAGCTCTCCCGCCGCGAGGTTCTCGCGCAGGTGCCCGACCGACGAGGTGCCGGGAATCAGCAGGATGTTGGGCGAGCGGCGCAGCAGCCAGGCCAGCGCCACCTGCATCGGCGTGGCGCCCAGGCGCTGCGCCACGTCGGAGAGCCCGGACGACTGCAGCGGACTGAAGCCGCCAAGGGGAAAGAACGGAACGTAGGGAATGCCGTCGCGCGCCAGCTCGTCGATCAGCGTGTCGTCGCTGCGATGCACGAGGTTGTACTGGTTCTGCACACAGGCGATGCGGCAGATGCGGCGGCCTTCGGCAACCTGGGCCGGCGTCGCGTTGCTCAGGCCGACATGGCGCACGAGGCCCTGGCGCTGCAGGTCGGCCAGCGCCGCGAGCGGCGCCTCGATCGATCCCTCGGCCGGGCCGTGCACGTCGAACATGAGCCGCAGGTTCACGACCTCCAGCACGTCCAGGCCGAGGTTGCGCAGGTTGTCGTGCACCGCCTGCGCGAGCTCCTCGGGCGAGAACGCCGGCAGCCAGGCGCCGGTGTCGGTGCGCCGCGCGCCGACCTTGGTGACGATGACGAGGTCCTTCGGATAAGGCGCGAGCGCCTCGCGGATGATCTGGTTGGTGACGTGCGGGCCGTAGAAGTCGCTGGTGTCGATGTGATCGACGCCGCTGGCAACCGCTTCGCGCAGCACCGCCACGGCGGCCTCGCGGTCCTTGGGCGGGCCGAACACGCCGGGGCCGGCGAGCTGCATGGCGCCGTAGCCGAGCCGATGGACGGTACGGTCGCCGAGGGTGTAGGTGCGGTGGGTCTGCGTGCTGGACATGTGTGTTTCCTCAAGCGCTGGAGTGATGGAGCGGGGTCGTGAAGCCCAGTCTAGGCAGCTCTTCGCTGCTTGATAACCCACCATAATCGGCACAGGCTGTGCGGAATTCCAAACAATGAACGTCGACCTCGGGGATCTGAACGCCTTCGTGGCGGTGGCGGGAGCCAAGGGCTTCCGCGACGGCGCACGCCTGAGCGGCACCAGCGCATCGGGCCTGAGCGAGGCAGTGCGCCGGCTGGAGGCCCAGCTCGGCGTGCGGCTGCTTCACCGCACGACGCGCAGCGTGCGGCCGACCGAAGCGGGACAGCGCCTGCTCGAGCGGCTGAGGCCCGCGCTCAGCGAGGTCGAAGCCGCGCTCGACGTGGTGAACGGCTTTCGCGACCGGCCGGCCGGCACGCTCAAGCTCAACGTGCCGATCAGCGCCGCGCGGCTGGTGCTGCCGTCGATCGTGCCGCGCTTTCTTGCGGCCTACCCCGACATCTCGCTCGAGGTGATTGCCGAGGACGATTTTGTCGATGTGCTGGCGGCCGGCTGCGATGCCGGCATCCGTTATGACGAAAGGCTCGAACAGGACATGGTGGCGGTGCCGATCGGCCCGCGCCTGCAGCGCTTCGCGGTCGCGGCCGCCCCGGCGTATCTCGATCGCCATGGCCGCCCGCAGCATCCGCGCGAGCTGCTCGGCCACGCCTGCCTGCGCGGGCGCTTTGCCAGCGGGTCGATGCCGCCGTGGGAGTTCGAACGCGACGGCGAAACCTTGCGCATCGACGTGACGGGGCAGCTGATCGTGCGGATCGGCGCAGCGGCCGATCTCACGGTCGATGCGGCGATCGCCGGTGCCGGCGTGGTCTACCTGTTCGAGGACTGGCTGCGGCCCCACTTCGAAAGCGGCGCGCTCGAGCCGATCCTCGAGCCCTGGTGGCTGCGGTTCTCCGGTCCATTTCTCTACTACCCCGGCCGCCGGCTGCTGCCGGCGCCGCTGCGGGCGTTCGTGGATTTCATTCAGGGCACGTAAGGACGATGCATTCACCATCCATGAATATCGAGCAAGCACGCGCCTCGGATGCGCACGAGATTGCCTCCGTCCTGCAGGAAGCCGCGCAATGGCTCTCCGATGGCGGCAGAGCACTGTGGTCAGGTGCGGAGATCGGCCGCGAGCGCGTTCTGCGTGACACGAGTTCCGGGCTTTTCTATGTCGCACGCGAAGGCGAGCAGTTGGCCGGCGTGATGAAATTCGAGCTGGAGGATCCCTTCTTCTGGCCCGAGATCGCGCCCGGCACCTCGGCCTTCGTTCACAAGCTGGCCGTACGCCGGGCTTGGGCGAAGAAGGGCGTGTCGACCGAGCTGCTGTCGTTTGCCCGAGCACGCGCACGGGCTCTCGGCCTGCCATACCTTCGCCTGGACTGCGTCGCGGATCGGCCTGGACTGCGAAATCTCTATGAGCACTTCGGCTTCGCGCTGCACAGCATCATCCAGAAGGGCACCGTCTCGTTCGCGCGATACGAGCTCAAGACGACACAATAGCTGCAGCAAACGGGCGAGGAAATTTCCTCCCAGAGCAGCGCCATGTTTCAACTGACTCCCTGAAGTTTTTGTGTACGTATCAAAGCACCACGCACTGCCCGAGCCCGGCGAAGCCCAGGCACTGATCGAGGCCTACCCGCTCGGCGCATGGGTCGTACCCGGCACCGAAGGACTGGTCGCCAACCATGTGCCTTTTCTGCTCGACAGGTCGCGCGGCCCCTTCGGAACACTGATGGGCCATGTGTCGCGTGCCAATCCTGTGTGGAAGCAACTGCCCGCTTCAGGGCACTCGGTGGTCATGTTCCAGGGCCCTCAGTCGTACATCACGCCTGGCTGGTATCCGGGCAAGCAAGAGCACGGAAAGGTCGTGCCGACCTGGAACTACGCCGTCGCACATGCACACGGGGCAGCGCGAGCCATCGACGACGAACACTGGCTGCGCGACATGCTGGCGCGGCTCACGGCTGCGCATGAGTCCTCGAAGCCAAGGCCTTGGCGGATGACGGACGCGCCAGCTGATTTCATCGACAAGCTCCTGCATGCCGTGGTGGGCATCGAGATTCCGATCGAACGCCTGGTCGGCAAGCTCAAGGCGAGCCAGGACGAAGCACTGCAAGACAGGTTGGGCACCGTGAGCGGGCTTGCCGCCGAAGGGAGCGAGAACGCCGCGGCCATGGCTTGCCTTGTCGAGCGCGCCATCCAACCGCTGCGCTGACGGGATTGCCACATGCTGTTGTACCTGCTCGATCTCGCCGGCATCGCGGTGTTCGCCATCAGCGGCGTGTTGGCGGCGGGCCGCGCGGGTCTCGACTGGCTGGGCGTGGTGGTGATCGCCTCCGTCACGGCCGTGGGCGGCGGCACGCTGCGCGACCTGCTGCTCGACCGCCACCCGGTGTTCTGGATTCGCGAAGTGCGCTACGTGTACACGATCCTGGCGGCGACCGCGGCCGCCATCGCCTGGGTGCATTTCCTCCCGCTGCCCGGGCACGCGCTGGCATTGGCCGATGCACTGGGCCTGGCACTCTTTGCGATGACCGGCGCGCAGGTGGCCGAAGAGCGACGCCTGCCGGCGCTCATGGTGATACTGATCGGCACCATGACCGGCGCCGCTGGCGGCCTGTTGCGCGACGTCTTCACTGACCGCATTCCGCTGCTGCTGAGCAGCGGCATCTACGGTTCCGCCGCCATCGCGGGCATTGCGGCGTACCTGCTCCTGCAGGCCGCCGGAGCACCGCGCCGCTGGGCCTTTCAGGCGGGCTTGCTGCTGATCGTGGCGCTCCGGCTGGGCGGGATCTACGGGGACTGGCACCTGCCGGTGCTGCGGCTTTCGGCGTGAGCGTCCGCCGCTCGGCGAAGCCGCCCGCCCCGGCTCATCGCTTCGCCTTCAGGCTCTGCTCGCGGAATGCCGCCTCGCCGGCGGTGGAAATCTCGACCCACTTCTTGTCGGGCGCGGCCTCTTCGGCGTAGTTGTCGTGCCAGTTCCACCACTTGTAGGTGGGCGTCTGGGGATAGCCCTCGGGCGAGTCTTCCCACACCTCCTGCCGGCCCAGCGGCGTGATGTCGAGATAGTTCCAGGTGTTGCCCATCTGCTCGTCGCCGCGGTTGTTGAGGAAGTAGGTGCGGAACACGCGGTCGCTGTCGTCGCGGTGGAACACGTTGGTGCCGTGCCACTCGTCGACGCCGAAGTCGGCATCGAAGCTGTCGGTGAGCGTGAACCACGGGATCTCCCAGCCCATGCGCGCCTTCAGCCGCGCAATGTCCGCCTGGGGCGCACGCGAGACGAAGACAAGGGTGGTGTCGCGGGCGTTCAGGTGGGCAACGTGGGCGACCTGGTCGGCCACCATGGAGCAGCCGCGGCAGGCGTGGTCGGGCCAGCCGAACACGCCCGGCTCGAAGAAGGCGCGGTAGACGATCAGCTGGCGCCGGCCGTCGAACAGCTCGGGCAGGCTGGCCTTGCCGGCGGGGCCTTCGAAGGCGTAGTTTTTTTCCACGGCCATCCACGGCATGCGCCGGCGCTCGGCGGCCAGTGCGTCGCGGGCGCGGGTCTGGGCCTTTTCCTTCACGAGCAGTTGCTCGCGGGCGGCCTCCCATGCCTGAGGGGACACGACCGGTGGCGTGTGCATGGCGGGCTGGCCGCCCTTCTGTCCGTTCTCGATGGAAGTCGTCATGGCTGAATCTCCTGGTTGAGCGATCGGGAGAGACAAGTCTGGCGCCGGAAATCGCAGAGCGGGAGTAACAAGTGTGGCGGGATTGCGATGGAGCCACCGCCTCGTTCCCCGCCCCATCCTTCAGCCGTTCACGCCAAACCCGAACCTGCGCGCGAAGCGGCCAGCCCGGATGCACCGGACTTCACCAAGAACGCTGCCGTGGGAACCCTACCGGGCCCAGCACCCGCCTCCAGCGAGCACCATGCCGCCGCCGGCTTGCCTGCCTCCAGCGAGCACCACGCCGCTGCCGGTTTGCCTGCCTCCAGCGAGCACCATGCGGGCGCATCCTTCAGCTCGCGATGCGGCGCGGGCGTCGGCTCGCCGAACTCCTCGGCGGACAGGCGCTGCATCTCCAGGAAGGCCGCCTGCAGCGCCTTGGCGTCGTCCTCGCCGCGCAGGCCGAGGTACGGAAAATGGTGCAGGAAATAGCCGAAGGTGGTCTCGCAATCGGCTGCGTACTTTCTCGTGTCGAGGATGTGCATGTGCCAGAAGCGGTCGACGTCCTGCTCGGGAGCGAGCGTCAGGTCGGGGTGCTTCGCATGCAGCATCAAGTAGCGCTTGTAGGCCACCTCCATCCGGTCCGCGTAGCCGGCCGACCAGCCGTAGCCATCCTCTTTCCGGCAGGCCTTGAACTTGATCGGCGTGAGGTCGAGCCCCTCGATCGCGGCGATCGTCTGCTCCAGTATCCTGCCTTGGGTGGAATGAATCATGAATGCTCCTGTGAAGTTGCCGGAAGGTCCGAGCGAACGTGCCCGGTGACGATTGCTTCAGAGGTTCAGCCGTCAGGCCACCACCGATGGAGCAAACTGGTTGCGCAGGTGTTGCGCCATGAATTTGCGCGCCTCGTCGGCAGGCACGGGCTTGCACAGCCAATAGCCCTGCGCTTCGTCGCAACCGCGGCTGCGCAGGTAGTCGAGCTGGGCAGTGGTCTCGATGCCCTCGGCCACCACCTTCATTCGCAACCCGTGGGCCAGGGTGATGATGCCGTCGATGAGCGCCCGTGCGTCGGCGTCTTGCGAAAGGTCGTTGATGAAGGAACGGTCGATCTTGACCGTCGACAGCGGGAAGTGCTTCAGGTAGGAGAGCGAGGAATAGCCCGTTCCGAAATCGTCGATGGCGAGTCCGACGCCCATCTCCCGAATCATCCGCAGCAATTCCGCCGCATGCTCGGGGTTCGCCATCACCGCGCCTTCGGTGATCTCCAGCTCCAGCAGCGACGGCTCCAGGCCCGAGGCTTCCAGGACGGCCCGTATGTCAGCGACGAGCGTGCGGCTTTCGAATTGGCGCGGCGACAGATTGACGCTCACCAACACCTTCGGCAGACCGGCTTTCTGCCATGCGCGCGAATCGGCGCAAGCCATCTCCAGCGACCACTTGCCCAGCGACACGATCAAGCCGATCTCTTCGGCGATCGGAATGAACTGCACCGGCGGAATCATGCCCAGGACCGGATGGCGCCAGCGCATCAGCGCCTCGACACCGACGATGCGGTCGGTCTGCAGATTCATCTTCGGCTGGTAGTGCATTTCCAGTTCGCCACGCTCCAGGGCATGGCGCAGCGCGCTTTCGAGCATCAGCTGTTCGGTGCTCTGCGCATTCATCTTCGCCGCGTAGAACCGGTAGGTGTTGCGGCCTCTTTCCTTGGCCCGGTACATCGCCGTGTCGGCGTTCTTCAGGAGGGCTTCGGCGTCGCCGCCGTTGTCCGGGTAGATGCTCACGCCGACGCTGGCGCTGACATTCAGTTCGCGCCCCGCGATGAAGAAAGGCTCGGCGCAACAGGCCAGCACTTTTTCGGCGAGCATTGCGGCGTCGTTCGCGCCGGACAGGTTCTCCAGCAGCAGCACGAACTCATCGCCACCGAAACGCGCCACGACATCGGCTTCGCGCAGCAGCGCCGTGAGGCGCTCGCCGCAGATCTTGATCATCTCGTCGCCCACACCGTGGCCCAGCGTGTCGTTGATTTGCTTGAAGCGGTCCAGGTCGACGAATATCACCGCGAACTGCTTCTGGTGGCGGTTGCTGCGCTTGATGGCGCGCGCAAGCTCGTGTTGCAGCGCGGCGCGGTTGAACAACCCGGTCAGCTCGTCGTGGCTGGCCATGAAACGAAGACTCCGCTCCGCCAGCTTGCGTTGCTTGTACTGGGCGATCTGCAAGGCGATCACACGCAGCGACTCCAGCGTCTGGGCATCGACAGCGTACGGATGGGAGCCAAAGAGCTCCAGCGCCGTGGTCGCATCGGCGGCAACCATCGGCACGACGAGGCCGATGGCCAGCCCCGCCTGGCGGGCCATCGCATCGCGCGCGAAATGGCTCGGAGCCGCCAGCACGTTGATCTGCACGACGCCGTCGGTTTTCCACGCGCGGCCGAGCGAGCCTTCGTCAGGCCGGTATTCGAGCGTCCGGCTGTCACCGACGAATTGCCGCACCGCCGGGGAGACGCTCTCGGCATGCCAGGCGGCGACGCAGCGAACCACGCCGTCTTCGCCGACGCTCCATAAAGTGCCGCAGTCCCAGCGCAGGTCGGTGCATACGGCTTCCAGCGCTTGCGTGATCACCGTCTCGGCCCTTCCATCGCCGGCGAGCAGCCGCGCGATCCTGTATTCCAGCCCCTGGCGCAATGCATCCTTGCGCGGCCGCGTGGCGTCGCGCACGGTGCCGCGCACCATGGTCCTTCCGCCCTCTTCGCCCGCCTGTGCGATGACGTGGAGCCAGCGTTCGGTGCCATCGGGCAGGCACAGGCGATGCTCGAATTCGCGCCGCTCCATGGACTGGGAGGCCAGTGCGATCTGCTGTTGGACCGCGGGGCGTTCGCCGGCCGGGACGCGCGAGAGCAGCGCGGGCAGGCCGGGCTGCAAGGAGCCCGCCTCGAAGCCCAGGATGCGCCGGGCTTCTTCGGAGCATTGCAGGGCGCCGGTTTCCGGATCGAGGATCCAGCTGCCCAGGCTTGCCAGGTGCTGGGCCTCCTCCAACTGCCGTTCGCTGGTGCGCAGGTGGCGGGTCATCTGGTTCGCCAGCACCTGGGCTCGGCTGCGCGCGGTGGTCAACGAAAAGACGATGCCGGCAAGCAGCAGGCTGGTGGCCAGGCCGCCGAGCACGATGAACCACGGGATGACCTTGTCGAGCGGGCCGAAGACCTGCTTCTCGTCCTGGCCGATCTCCACAAGCCAGGAGTGGCCGCCCAGCTCGAAGCCGAGCATGCGCTCGAGGCTGTGCGCCGGCGCAGCCAAGGGCTTCACCAGGGCCGCGCTGTCGAACAGCAGTTGCCGTTCGCCGAACGAGGTCCGCGCCACGAACCGGGTCTCGACGCGCGTCCCGATCGCCCCCCGACTCGGCCCGGCGTCGACCAGGCGCAACCGGAGCGTCCTCGCTGCATCGGCACCCACCACGTCGCTCAGCATTCCTGCGACGCTGAAGCCCGAGCCCACCGAACCGATGTAGGCACTGCGCCGCTGCTCGAGCGTATCGAGCGGTTGCCTGGGGCGGTAGACCGGCAGCCGCATCGCCAGTCCGATGTCGGCCTCGCGGCCCGCGATGCGGACCTTGCGGCCGGACGTGACGAGCCCGCCGGTGTCGCGCCCCTGCTCGAGTGCGTCTCCCCTGTCGGGCATCGCGCCCAGGTCATTGCCGAGCAGCCTCTCGTTGCCGGCCTGCGGTTCGATGTAGACCAGCGGATAGTATGTGTCGCGCTCACCGGGCGGCTTGATGGCGAAGCTGGAAGCCACGCCGGTGTCGAGGCTGGCGTCGCCGCGGACCTGCTCCTCGAAGGCCCGCTTGTCGTTGGACGCAATGCGGGGCGCATAGGTGACGGCCTGAAAGCCAGGATAGGCGCTCGCCAGGTTCAGTCCGGCGACGTAGTCCCTGAAGTCGCTGCGCGTCACGGTCTCGGAGGTGTTGAACCGCGCACGCAGGCCGATCAGGACCGCAATGTAGTCATCGAAGCGGGCCTCGACCTTGCGTGCCAGGTCGAGGGCGGTTGCGTCGAAGCGCACTTCGGCACTGCGCCCGATCTCCTGGCGGGCGGAGACGCTGAGGGCGATCGACAGCGCCGTGCCAAGCGCGAAAATCACCAGTGGCAAGCGGATCCTGGCCCAGACTGACAATGACATTGGATGTGATCCTGTCGTCGGCACAGGCCGGTTGACTCTGAACGCAGCAGTGCGGCACGGCAGAGAACGCAACAGGTTGTGTCGTAGGCCCAATGTATACGGCCGGGGTGAGAGCGTCACGCAATTGTTTCGGCAGGAGACGGGCACGCGCGAACGATTTGCTCCGAATTCGAATGCTTAAGTCTTAATTTGAGCGCAGTAGCACCTTGCATTCGGGCAAGAGAGGCATACGGCTCCTGCTGCAAAGGACCGGAAACGATGTTGCGCGCGCGGCCGTGCGCCAGTACTTCGCGCAGGACAACATACCCATGCTATGGGTATTGATTGGTTTACCTGTTTCATGGGTATTTTGACGAATACCCATCATATAGGTAGAATTCCGACTACCCACTTCGTTGGTATTCCCATGCAGCAAGTCCTCTCGGTTCCATCGCAGCTCGGCGTGCTCCTCAAGGCGGCCCGCAAGGAAGCAGGCATCTCTCAGGTCAAGCTGGCCGAGCGTCTCGGCATCAGCCAGAGCCGCATGTCCCACATGGAGCTCAACCCCGGCTCGGTGAGCCTGGAGCAACTGCTGGCCATCTTCGGCGTGCTGGGCCTCGAGATGCTGGTCGGCTCGAAGAATCCGGTGAAGCGCTCGAATGCGCAAGCACCAGATGCCGACCACCCGAGCCCAAGGCATGTCGCCAACGAGCCGCCCGCTTCGGAGTGGTGAGCATGGCACGAGCATCGAACATGCCGGCGCTTTCCATCTGGGCCAACGGCGAGCGCGTCGGCATCTGGCGCATTCCTGCGCGCGGGGCGGACGAGTTGCGCTACGACGACGCCTGGGTCGGCTCGCCGACAGGGCGTCCGCTGTCGCTCTCCTTGCCGCTGGTCGGCGGCTTCACCCACAAGGGCCCGGTCGTCCAGAACTACTTCGACAACCTGCTGCCCGACAGTCAGCCTATTCGCGAGCGCATCGCGAGCCGCTTCAGGACGCGCACGACGCAGCCCTTCGACCTCCTGCAGGCCATCGGCCGCGATTGCGTGGGCGCCATCCAGCTGCTGGGCGAGGACGATGGCCCGGCGGGTGTCGATCGCATCGAGGGCGAGGCGATGAGCGAGGACGACGTCGAGAAGCTGCTGCAGCAGACCGTCGACCCCGGCAGGTTCGCTGCGCAATCTGCACCCGAAGACGAGTTGCGCATCTGCCTGGCCGGCGCCCAGGAGAAGACCGCGCTGCTGTGGCACGAGGGCCAATGGTTCCGCCCGCACGGCTCGACGCCCACCACGCATATCCTGAAGTTGCCGCTGGGCCTGGTCGGCCACCGCAAGGCCGACTTTCGCACCTCGGTGGAAAACGAATGGCTCTGCCTGAACATCCTGCAGGAGTACGGCATACCCGTGCCCCGCACGGCCATCCTGCGCTTCGGCTCGCAGAAGGTGCTGGCCGTCGAGCGCTTCGATCGCAGGTTGCACTCGTCGGGCAACTGGTGGCTGCGCCTGCCACAGGAAGACTTCTGCCAGGCCCTGGGCAAGCCATCGCACCTGAAGTACGAGGCCGACGGTGGCCCCGGCATGGTCGACCTGGCGGGGGTGCTTCGAAGCTCGGTCGATGCCCAGCAGGACCTGGCCACGCTCATCACCGTGCAGCTGCTCTTCTGGATGTTTGGCGCGCCCGACGGTCATGCGAAGAACTTCAGCATCGCATGGTTGCCGATGGGCCGCTACAGGCTGACACCCGTCTACGACGTGATGTCCATCTGGCCCGTGGAGGGCAACGGGCCGAACCAGTTCTCCAAGCACGAGGCCAAACTGGCCATGGCCCTGATCGGCAAGAGCAAGCACTACCAGTTCAAGACCATCCAGCGGCGCCATTTCAATGCCATGGCACAGAAGTGCCACTACGGGCCGGACGCGGAGGAGCTCATCCAGCGCGTGCTCTCGGCAACGCCGGGGGTGATCGACCGCATCGGCGCGCGCCTGCCTGCGCGCTTTCCGGCCGCGGTGTCGGGCAGGATTCTTGAAGGGCTCGCCCGCTCCGCGAGGGCGCTGAAGGGGATGCCGCCTGTCTAGGGAGGCGTTGCGCCGGCGCATGCTGAAACACCCGTAAAAGCTCATCGGAAATTCGCCGCAGCCTTACCGGCCCTTCACATTGCGCGCTCAGCATGGGAACTCCTGAATACGACGACTCGAAGGAGTTGCAATGAAGAAGTTGTCCCTCGCATTGGCTGCGGCCGCCCTGCTCTCTCTGGCCACTCTGAGCGCTCCTGCGCAAGCGCAGCCACACCACGGAGACCACGGCTATCGCCCGCACGTGGTTGTTGTTCCGCCGCCCCCGCCCCGCCACGTGATACCACACGGCTACGACCACCATGCCGACTATCGTCATGGCCGCCGCGCCGACTACCGCCATGCGCGCCGCGACAGCGACCGCGACGGCGTGCCCGACCGCTACGACCGCCGCCCCCACAATCCGTATCGGCGCTGAGCACGAGCGCTTGCCGCTGGCGCAGCGCTTTCGCAGCGGCCGCACCTCGTCCAGAAGACTGGCAAGGATCTGCAAATGCAAGATTAAATCTTCAACTTGCACAATATGCATAGAATCGCATCTCATGATTCCTCGCGACGTCGCGCCGCTCGCCGCGCAACTGGCCCGCCAGTACCCTGTGATCACCCTGACCGGGCCCCGCCAGAGTGGCAAAACCACACTGTGTCGGAGCCTGTTCCCCGACAAGCCATACGTCACGCTGGAGGATCCCGACACGCGGCGCTTCGCAGAAGAAGATCCACGTGGTTTCCTGAAGGGCCTCGAGACCGGCGCCATCATTGACGAGATTCAGCGCGCGCCGCAGATCCCCTCTTACCTTCAGGCAATGGTAGACGCCGATCCAACCCCCGGGCGTTTCGTTCTGACGGGAAGCCAGCAGTTCGAACTCATGTCGCAGGTGAGCCAGTCGCTGGCAGGCCGTACGGCCGTGCTTCGCCTGTTGCCCTTCTCGCTTCCCGAGGTGGCTCGACTGCACCCCATCCCGCCGCTGGCGCAGACGTTGCTCACGGGCTTCTATCCGCGCATCCACGATCGGGGGCTCGACCCATCGCGAGCTCTCGGAGACTATTTCGCCACCTACGTGGAACGCGACCTGCGGCAGCTGACGGCCGTTCATGACTTGCAGCGATTCGAACGCTTTGTCCGCCTGTGCGCCGGAAGGGTCGGTCAGCTCGTGAACCTCACGAGTCTGGGCAACGATGCCGGCGTGTCGCATGCCACTGCCCGGGCCTGGTTGGACCTGCTCCAGACCAGCTACATCGTGCATGTGCTGCCGCCCTGGTTCACCAACACGTCGAAGCGCCTCGTCAAAAGTCCGAAACTGTACTTCTACGACGTCGGCCTGGCCTGCTGGCTGTTGGGCTTGCGCAGCGCCGACCAGGTCGCGCGAGACCCGCTCTTTGGCAGCCTGTTTGAAAACCTGGTGATCATGGAAGCCCTCAAGACGCGATTCAATCAAGGCGAGTCGGGGGAGATGTACTTTTTCCGGGATGCGACCGGCAACGAAGTGGACTTGTTGATACCCGACGGCAGAAAGCTCCGCGCCGTCGAGATCAAGGCCGGCGCGACAGTGAACGCCGATTACTTTCGCGGCCTTCGCAGTTTTGCAGCGTCATTCCCCGATGCGCTGGAAGGCGGCAGCGTCGTCTATGGCGGTGACGCCGACCAGTCGAGAAGCGACTGGCCCGTGATCGGCTGGCAGCGCCTGCAACATCCACCGGCACCCTGAACGCGTGCCGCGCTCAGCTAAGCGGCAGTTCGATGCAGCCCGCGAGCGAAACCTGCGGAACGTGGTCGAGGCGCGCACTGCTCGCAATGACGATCGCGCGGCCCGCGCGTCCGGCCAGCGACGCCATGGCCTTCCACAGGCAGCCGATCGAGCGCGCGTCGAGCGCGCCCTCGGGTTCGTCGAGCAGCACCAGCGGGCGGCCCGAGGCCAGCGCGGCCGCCAGCCAGACCTTGCGCTTCGATCCGGTCGAGAGCATGTACATCGGCTTCTCGATGTGCGGCGCCAGCGAAAAACCCTCGACCAGCGCCTGCCACAGCGCCGCATCGAAGCCTGCGTCGCCCTCGCCCAGGGTGGCGCTGCATGCACGCGCGGTGAGCGGGTCGAAGGCTTCGGTGGCCGGGTCGCAGAAGAACACGTTGCGCTTGTAAGCCTCGGGCTCGGTGTCGAGCCGCGCACCCGCGAGCATCAGTCTTCCGGAGGCGGGAAGCGTGCCCGCGATCACGCGCAGCAGGGTCGACTTTCCACTGCCGGTATCGCCATGCAGCAGCGTGACGCCTTCGCCCACCGAGGCACACCAGCCGGAGGCGAGCGCGGGCTGGCCCGCATAGGAGAAGCTCAGGTCCTGGAACTGGAGGATGGCGGGTGTTGTCGGGGCGTTCATGTGCGTGCGGAAGTCGTCGCCGGATTCTGCCCCGATCGAAGCCCCCCCTTTGCCCTTCCCGGCTCAGCTCAGATCAAGAGCTTGCAGATGCGTCCGCGGATGCGCGGCTGCAGCAGGCGCTGAAGGCATGGCAGTGCCTGTGAGCGGCTTGGCAAGAAAACTCGCCGGCAGTAGTTCGATCGGCGTAGGTTGCGCAACCGTCCTCTTGCTTTAGAACTTTCATCTATGCAGCTCGCGAAAGTAGCAAAAGATCCTGGCCCTCAGCAGGGATGTCCCGCATGGAATCGGCCGACAGCGGCGATTCTTCCAGCGTCTAATGGGTTCACCAATGCAAGGAGTCGCCACATGACGGATACGGACTGCATACGCAAAGCCCACTCCTGCGCGGCGGACCCCCGCAAGGCCGCGCAGGAATTCCATGCCGTGGTGGCACAGCCCGGCATGGCGCTGGTGATCTTCTACTGCTCCAGCGAATACGACCTGGACGCTCTCGCCGACGAAATGGGGCGGCTGTTCGGCGATGTCCCGCTCGTGGGCTGCACCACGGCAGGAGAAATCGGCCCCGCCGGATTCCGCGACCACAGCCTCGCGGGTGCGAGTTTTCCGGCCAGCCAGTTCAGGGTTGCCGCAGGCCAGGTCGGGCAGCTGCAGCAGTTCAAGGTGGAAGCCGGCCAGGACTTCGCCCAGGCGCTGCTGCACAAGCTGCTGGCCGAGGGCGCGCCCAGCGATGCGGACAACAGCTTCGCATTGCTGCTGATCGACGGCTTGTCGCTGCGCGAAGAACCCGTCACGCGTGCATTCCAGACCGCGCTGGGCAGGCTTCCGCTGCTCGGCGGCTCGGCCGGCGATGGCCTGAAGTTCGAACGGACCCAGGTCTACTGGGACGGCCGGTTCTGCTCCGACTGCGCGGTGCTGGTGCTGGTGACGTCGCGCATGCCGTTTCGGATCTTCAAGACGCAGCACGTTGTTGCCACCGACGAAAGGCTGGTCGTGACCGAGGCAGACGCCGCTTCGCGCGTCGTCAAGGAAATCAACGGCCTGCCGGCGAGCCAGGAGTACGCACGAATGCTCGGCATCGACGCCTCCGACCTGGACCCCTCGCGCTTCGCGGCCTGGCCGGTGGTGCTGACGATCGGCGGAACCACTTATGTGCGCTCGATCCAGAAGGTCAATCCGGATGGCAGCCTGACTTTTTTCTGCGCGATCGAAAACGGCCTCGTGCTGCGGGTGGCCAAAGGCGTGGACCTGCTGCAGAACCTGGAGCAGGCCTTTGCCGGCATCCGCGCCGAGATCGGCCCGCCGCAGCTGGTGCTGGGCTACGACTGCATCCTGCGCAAGCTGGAGATCGCGCAGAGCAGCGCGAAAGCCCGCATCGGCGAACTCCTGCAGGAGAACAACACGGTCGGCTTCCATACCTATGGCGAGCAGTTCCGCGGCGTGCACGTCAACCAGACGCTGGTGGGCATTGCATTCGGCACTAACGGCGGGGAGGTCCACCATGCCTGAGACGACAACGCTGCAGCGTCCTGCCGCGCAAGAGCCGGACTCGCAGCACGAGATCGCGCGGCTCAACAAGATCATCCGGGCCCTGATGGACCGGGCCGAGCGCAGCGCCAATGCGCAGGGCTCCGACTTCAACCTCTTCCAGACCACGATCATGCTGGAGGAGCAGGTGCTCAGCCGCACCGCGGAACTGGAGGCGGCGCTGCGCGAGAACGAACAGGTCAACCGGGTGCTGCGCAAGACGCAGGCCGACCTGGTGGCCGCCGCGCGCTCGGCCGGCATGGCCGAGATCGCCACCAACGTGCTGCACAACGTGGGCAACGTGCTCAACAGCGTCAACGTCTCCGCCGGGCTGATCCTCTCCAGGGTTCGCGCATCCAAGGTGGAAGGGCTCGCACGCGCGGTGCAGCTGATGAACGAGCATGCGGACGACCTGGGCGCCTTCCTCGCCTCCGACGCCAAGGGCAAGATGCTCCCGGGCTACCTGATGCAGCTGGCGCCGCTCCTGGTGGCGGAGCAGCGCGCCGCCGTCGACGAGCTGATGGCGCTGGGCAAGAGCGTCGACCACATCAAGGAAATCATCGCCGCGCAGCAGGCCCATGCCGGCGCCTCCAGCCTGGTCGAATCGATACGGATCCACGAACTGGTCGAGGACGCGCTGCGCATGAACGCGGGAGGCCTGGCGCGCCACCAGGTGGTGATGGAGAGCGATCTGGCCCGGATTCCCGAGCTGCCGCTGGACCGGGGCCGCGTGCTGCAGGTGCTGATGAACCTGGTGCGCAATGCCAGGCAGGCCATGGAGGCGGCGGCGGACGACAGCGCGAAACTCATGCTGGATGCGGAGATCGTCGGGGACGAGATGCTGCGCATCCGCGTCGCGGACACGGGCGTCGGCATCGCCCCGGAAAACCTGACGCAGGTGTTCGTGCACGGGTTCACCACCAAGAAGGATGGCCACGGCTTCGGGCTGCACAGCGCGGCCATCGCGGCGCGCGAGATGGGCGGCACGCTGGCGGTCCACAGCGAGGGGCCCGGCACCGGCGCCACCTTCACGCTCGAACTTCCAATCAGAAAGGCGGCAGAGACACCATGAGCAAACCGCAGAACCGCCGCATCCTGCTGGCGGACGACACGCCGGCCATCCACGAGGACTTCCGCAAGATTCTTCTTCCGGCAGCCGCGGACGCGAACCTGGACGACCTGGAGTCCGCGCTGTTCGGAACCTCGGTCCCGAAGAGCCAGGTGGACTTCGTGCTGGACAGCGCCTACCAGGGGCAAGAGGCGCTCGCGAAGCTGCGCGAGGCATTGGAGGCCGAAGCGCCCTACGCCATGGCGTTCATCGACATGCGCATGCCTCCGGGATGGGACGGCGTCGAGACCATCGAGCAGCTGTGGCTCGAAGACCCGCGCCTGCAGATCGTGATCTGCACGGCC
Source organism: Variovorax paradoxus (assembly GCF_030815975.1). Classification (NCBI taxonomy): domain Bacteria; kingdom Pseudomonadati; phylum Pseudomonadota; class Betaproteobacteria; order Burkholderiales; family Comamonadaceae; genus Variovorax; species Variovorax paradoxus. The sequence continues at coordinate 354,042 of NZ_JAUSXL010000001.1, read as the reverse complement.
TATGCGGACCAGTCGTGGGTCGAGGTGTTCGAGCGGCTGGACGCGCGCGACCGCCTGCTGGTGCTCAAGAAGCCGTTCGATCCGATCGAGGTGCGCCAGCTGGCCAGCGCGCTCACCATGAAGTGGCAGATGACCGAGGACGCCGCCTTCAAGATGAACCAGCTCGAGCAGGCCGTGGAGGAACGCACGCGCGAGCTGTCGGACGCCAACATCATCGTGCAGAACAGCCCGACCATCCTCTACCGGCTGCGCGGCGAACCGGCGTTCCCGCTGATCTACATCTCGCACAACATCACCAAGTTCGGCCACGAACCGGCGGCCCTGCTGGCCAACCCGAATTGGGCGGACGTGCTGATCGACCCGGCCGACCAGCCCGGCGTCGCCGCCGCGATGGCGCGCGTGCTCGAGAAGGATGCCGAAGGCGCTTCCATCGAATACCGCCTGTGCACCGGCGACGGCGCGCGGCGCTGGGTCGAGAACCGCTACGTTCCGGTGCGCGACAAGGACGGCCGGCTCATCGAGGTCGAGGGCATCGTCATCGACGTCACCGAGCGCAAGGCGGCGGAGGAACAGCTGGCAAGGCTGGCGCGCACCGACGGGCTCACGGGCCTGGCCAACCGCGCCACCCTCGTCGAGCGCCTGCACCAGGCCCACGCCGCGGCACGGCGCGGCTCGGTGCCGTTTGCGATCCATTGCCTCGACCTGGACCACTTCAAGCCGGTCAACGACATGTTCGGCCATCCGGGCGGCGACCTGCTGCTGCGCGAGGTGGCCCTGCGCCTGAAGAACTGCACCCGCGAGACCGACGTGGTGGCGCGCCTGGGCGGCGACGAATTCGCCATTCTGCAGGGCGAGATGGCAGAGCCGGCCGCCGCGGGCGCGCTGGCCGCGAAGATCCGGCAGGAGCTGGCGCGCCCTTACATGATCGACGGCAACCAGGTGCATGCCTCGGCCAGCATCGGCATCTGCCCCTACATCCCGGGCAGCGAAAGCCCCGAGGAAATGCTCGCGCAGGCCGACGTGGCGCTCTACCGGTCGAAGGAACAGGGGCGCAACCAGTACCACTTCCACTCGGAGGAGCTCGACCGGGAAGTCCGCGACCGGGTGGCGCTCGGCGAGGACCTGAAGAAGGCCATCGAACGCGAGGAGCTGGAGCTCTACTACCAGCCGCAGGTCGAGCTGTCCTCCGGAAAGATCGTGGGCGTGGAAGCGCTGCTGCGCTGGAACCATCCGCAGCGCGGCCTGCTCGACGCGGCCGCGTTCGTGCCGATTGCCGAGCGCACCGGCGGCATCGTCGCGCTCGGCCGCTGGGTGCTGGACCAGGCGTGCAGCCAGCTGAGCGCGTGGCGCGAACAGGGGGTGGCACCGCCCGTCGTGGCCATCAACCTGTCGCTCGGGCAGCTCAGGCAAGGCAGCGAGCTGATCCACGACGTGACCGAGTGCCTCGCGAAATGGCAGCTCGATCCGTCCGTTCTGGAGTTCGACGTGACGGAGTCGACGCTGGCCCAGATGACATGGACCCACAACGACGTGCTGCCGAAGCTGCGGGCGCTCGGCGTGCGCATTGCGATCGATGACTTCGGCACCGAATACTCGTCGTTCGAGTACCTGCGGACCTACCGCGTGAACCACCTGAAGATCGCGCAGTCGATGCTCAAGCGGGCCATCGACGATCCGGACAGCGCGGCCACGGTTCGCGCCATCATGAATCTCGCGCGCGAAGCGCGCATCGGCATCATCGTCGAAGGACTGGAGACCGAAACGCAGCTCGCCTTCCTTCGATCGACCGGCGCCACCACGCTGGCGCAGGGCTACTACTTCAGCGAGGCCGTGATGGCCATCGAAGCCGGCGACTTCCTGCGCTCGGGCACCATGGCGCAGAGCGAGCGCAGCAAGGCCGGGGCCCGGGGGACCGCGGCATGAAGAAGACAGGCCTGATGCTCGCCGCAGCCTGGGCCCTGCTGGCAGCGATGTCCGCAGCGCGCGCCGAGCCCGTCGTGCTGTCTCTGGTGCACGCCGCCGCCACCACGCACCCGGCCCACCTGGCGGCGCTCCAGTTCGCCAGGCGGGTCGAGGAGCGCACCCACGGGCAGGTCCGCACCGAGATCTTTCCCGCGTCCCAGCTCGGCAGCGAGAACGAACTGCTGCAGAAGGTCCGGCTCGGCGCGGTCGACATGGACGTGACCTCGCTGAACTACCTCATCAAGTACGAGAAGACGTTCTCCGTCGTCGTCATGCCCTATCTCTTCGACAGCTATGCGCATGCCCACCGCGTGCTCGACGGCCCGGCCATGAACTGGCTCGCGCCGCTGGCCGAGAAGCAGGGCTTCGTCATCCTGTCCAACTGGGAATGGGGATTCCGCAACCTCACCAACAACAAGCGCCCGATCAACGTGCCCGAAGACGTGCGGGGCCTCCGCGTGCGCGTTCCGCCCGTCGCCGAACTCGAGGCCACCATGGAAGCGCTGGGCGCGCAAGTCAGCAAGGTCGGTTTCAAGGAGCTTCCCCAGGCACTTTCGCAGGGCCTGGTCGACGGCCAGGAGAACCCGCTCAACGTCATCTACTACAACAAGCTGTACGAGGTGCAAAAGCACCTCGCCCTGACCCGCCATGTGTACTACAACACGCTCCACCTCATGAGCACCAGGACCTGGGCGAAGCTCACGCCGGCCGAGCAGGCGATCGTGCGCGAAGAGAGCAAGGTGGCGGGCGACGGCATGCGCAAGAAGATCATTGCCGAAGAGGAGGAGCTGATCGAAAAGATGATGGCCGCCGGCGTGAAGGTCACGCGCCCCGACCCGGCGCCGTTCCGCGCGGCCACGCAGGGCGCCCGCGAGGGGATCAGGCGCTTCGCGGGCGACGAGAACGTGCGCACGTTCCTGAAGATGGTCGACGCAGAGCGAAGGCAGTGACGCGTCCCTCCAACAGAGACTTGGGAGCGAGCCGCAATTGATCAAATTCCCGATCGACTTCTGGTGGGGGAGAAGAATGCGCAGCCTGCGGGTGGAGATCGCGCTCGGATTCGGCGTCGTCATTGTGCTGATGCTCGCATTGGGCGCGTCCTTCTATCTGAGCGAACAGCGTTCCGCGGCGGCCATCGACAAGCTGCTCAACAGCGACAACCGGATGGCGGACCTGAGCCTGCGCAGTTCGCTGGCAATGTACAAGGCACGCGACGCCGAGAACGAACTCCTGCTGTCCGCGGACCGGCTCGGCGTGGCAGCGGCGAGCGAGCGCTCCCTGCCGGCCATGCAAAACCATTTGCTGGACATGCGGGAGTACCTCGCCAGCCTTCGGATCCTCTCGAGCGATCCGAAATTCAGGGACCAGGTCGACCGGATCGAGGCCCAGACGCGGCAGTACGAGGATGGATTCCTCGCGTTCATCGAACAGCACGGCAAGGAAGGCCTTTTGAGCTCGGCCCTGGCGCTTCGCCAAGGCTACCTCGACACGGCCGTTGCCATCGAGTCTTCGGTGGAAGCACTGCACACCGCAGCGACCAAGCGCGCACTCCAGACGCGCAGCGATGTCGAACGCGCGGCCAGGTTTTCGCGCTGGGCCGCCATCGCGATGATCGTCCTGGCCACCGTTCTGGGCGTGGTGGTCGCGGGGATCGTCTCGCAACGCATCACGGGCTCCATCGCGCAGCTCATCGCCTTTTCCCGGCGCGTCGCCGCGGGCGACTTCAGTGCAAGGGCACCGCAGGGCCGCGCGGATGAATTCGGCATCCTCGCGAGCGCCATGAACCAGATGGCCGAGTCGATCGAGAATTCCAATGCGCTGCTGGAAAGCAGCGCCGACAGCCTGAAGCACCAGGCCACCCACGACGCGCTGACGGGCCTTCCGAACCGCGCGCTGCTGGAGGACCGCCTCAGGCAGGCCATCTCGTATGCCGATCGATACGGCAGGCTGATGACCGTGGTGTTCATCAATCTCGATGGCTTCAAGCGGGTCAACGACAGCCTGGGCCGCAAGGCCGGCGACGAATTGCTGAAGGTCATGGCCGAACGCATGACCCAGTGCCTGCGCGGCGTGGACACGGTGGTGCGAACCGGCGGCGACGAATTCGTGATCGTTCTTTACGACCAGCCCGGAGACGGGACGGAGGTCGTGCCGGCCCTGCACAGGCTGCTCGAGGCCATTGCGCAGCCCGTCGACATCGATGGCCAGGGAGTCCAGGTCACGGCCAGCCTGGGCGTGGCCACCTATCCTGCGGACGGGGCTGACGCCGACGCCTTGCTCATGAACGCCGATGCCGCGATGTACCGTGCCAAGGCCTCCGGGCGCAACAACTTCCAGGTCTATGCGGCCGGGATGAACGGCGCCATCCGCGACGAGCTGGCCCTGCGCGAAGGGCTGCGCCATGCCACTGCGCGGGGCGAGTTCCACCTCGTGTACCAGCCCCAGGTGGAGATGGGATCGGGCCAGGTGACGGGTGTCGAGGCATTGATCCGCTGGCAGCATCCGGAGCGCGGCCTGGTCTCTCCGGTGCAGTTCATTCCCCTGGCGGAAGAGACCGGCCTCATCGTTCCCATCGGCGAATGGGTGCTGCGCACCGCCTGCTTTCAGAACAAGGCCTGGCAGGACGCGGGCCTGCCGGCCTTCAGCGTTTCGGTCAATGTGTCGGCGCGGCAGTTCAGGGAACGGACCTTGATCGAACAGGTCGCCAAGGCGCTCGAGGAAAGCGGGCTCGAAGCCCGGTTTCTCGAACTGGAACTGACCGAAAGCATGGTCATGGAAGACCTCGAGAAAGCCCTGCTGTCGATGAAGGCCCTGCAGGCGATGGGCGTGCAGTTCTCCATCGACGATTTCGGAACCGGCTATTCGAGCCTGAGCGCGCTCAAGCGCTTTCCCATCGCCAGGCTCAAGATCGATCGCGCTTTCGTGCGCGACATTCCCGGCGATGAAGAGGACAAGGCCATCGCCAAGGCCATCATCTCGCTGGGTCACGAGCTCAATCTCAAGGTCATCGCCGAGGGCGTCGAGACCGAGCAGCAGCTGGAATTCCTGCGCGCCCACGGTTGCGACGAAATGCAGGGCTATCTCTTCAGCCGGCCCGTGCTGCCTGCCGAGCTTGCAGCCCTGGTCAAGGCGCGTTCGGGCATTGCGGCAGCGGGCAGCCCGTCCGATGCGCACCCGAGGCGGATGGCGGCGCGCTGAGCCCTACACAGCCGGATGCCGACGGTGCCAGTCGGTCGCCTGCTGGAAGGCCCAGCCGGCGCGCACCAGCAGCTCTTCCTCGAAGTGGCGCGAGACGAACTGGAACGCGACCGGCGTGCCCGCATCGGTGAAACCGCCGGGCAGCGTGATCGTCGGGCTGCCGCTCATGTCCAGCGGACAGGTGTAGCGCAGCATCGCGGACATCAGCTCGGCGTCTTCGCCGAAGCTCCGCATGCGCTCGAGCGTGGGCGAGGCGACGCCCTGCGAGGGCATCAGCAGCAGGTCGATGCCCTCGAACATGGCGCGCACCTTGCCGCTGAAGGCATGGCGGTGGAGCACGATCTTCTGGTAGTCGATGCCGCTCTGCGCACGGCCCAGGTCGAGCAGGCCCGAGAGCGCCGGGCCGTACATCTGCTTGCGTGCAGGATAGGTCGACTCGTGCACCACGGCCGCCTCGATGCCGCAGAGCGGGAACCAGTCGGCGATGACCTGCGTGGGGTCGGGGAAGGTCAGGTGGCGCACCTCGGCGCCGAGTTCTCGCACGGCCGCGAGCGCGCCTTCCATCACCTTCGCGGTGGCCGCATCGACGCCCTCCCCGTTCCAGCGCGCGTCGATGCCCACGCGCAGGCCGCGCAAACCGCGCGCCATGCCCGCGAGGTAGTTGGGCACGGCCGCGAGGCTCGCGGTCGGGTCTTTCGGATCGCCCCCCGCAATGGCGCCGAGCATCGCACCCGCATCGGCCGCGCTGCGCGTCATCGGGCCGATGTGGTCGAGCGTGGCGGCCAGCTCGAAGGCGCCATGGCGGCTCACGCGGCCCCAGGTGGGCTTCAGGCCGGTGAGGCCGTTGGCGGAGGACGGAAAGCGGATCGAGCCGCCCGTGTCGGTGCCGAGCGAGCCATAGCAGAGCCCCGCGGCGGTCGCCACGCCCGAGCCGCTCGACGAGGCACCCGACCAGTGCGCCGCGTTCCATGGATTGGCCGGCGGCGTGACGGTGGGGTGGTGGTCGGCGTAAGCGCTCTCGGTGAGCTGCAGCTTGCCGAGGATCACGGCACCGGCTTCGCGCAGCTTGCGCACGGCCGTGCCGTCCTCGGTGGGCACGAAGTCGCGGTAGAGCGTCATGCCGGCGGCGGTGGCCACGCCTTTTGTCCAGCACAGGTCCTTCACCGCCACCGGCACGCCGTGCAACGGCCCGCGTATCTGGCCCTTCGCGATCTCGGCCTCGGCACGGTGCGCGTCGGCCAGCGCCTGTTCAGCCATCACGATCACATAGCTCTTGAGCGCGCCATCGACCTTTCCGATGCGCGCAAGCTGCGCTTGCGTGACCTCGACCGGCGAGAGCTCCTTGCGCTGGATGCGCTGGCCGACGTCGACCAGCTCGAGGTAATGCAGTTCGTTGCTCATCCATGGACTCCTGTGTATTGGCTCATGATTTCGAAATCGCCGAGGTGCTCGCGCGGGATCTCGCCGCCGATCTGGCCGCGCTTGATGACCAGCACGCGCTGCGACACGGCCGCGATGAATTCGAGGTTCTGCTCCACCAGCACGATCGTGAGCTTCATGCGGTCGCGCAGCGCAGCCAGCGTCTCGGCGATCTCCTCGATGATCGAAGGCTGGATGCCTTCGGTCGGCTCGTCGAGCAGGAGCAGCGTGGGCTTGCCGGCGAGCGCGCGAGCGAGCGCCAGCAGCTGCTGCTCGCCGCCCGAGAGCGAACCGCCGGGCCGCTCGAGCAGCGGCTTCAGGCGCGGAAAATCTTCCAGCAGCGCCTCGATGGTGTCCATCGTGCGCTCGCCGGTCTTCACCAGGCCCATGCGCAGGTTGTCCATCGCGCTGAGCGCCGGAAAGATCTCGCGCCCCTGCGGCACATAGGCCATGCCCAGGCGCGCGCGCGCATGCGGCGCCTCGCGCGTGACGTCGGCGCCGTCGAAGCGCACCGCGCCGGCGGTGGCGCGCAGCGCGCCGATCAGCGTACGCAGCAGCGTGGTCTTGCCCATGCCGTTGTGGCCCAGGATGCCCACCGACTCGCCCCGGGCGATGGCGAGCGAAACATCGTGCAGCACCGGGATGGCACCGTAGCCGGCATGGAGACCCGTGACTTCGAGCATGCGCGCCTTTCGGGTTCAGTGCGGCTTCTTGCCGAGGTAGATCTGCTGGATCAGCGGGTCGCTCATGATGCGGTCCGGCGTGTCCTCCTTGATCACGGCGCCCTGGTGCAGCACCGTTACCTTCTTGGCGATCATGCGGATGAAGTTCATGTCGTGTTCCACCACCACCAGCGCATGCTGGCGGTTGATCTCCAGGATGAGCTCGGCCGTGCGCGCCACCTCGGCGTCGCTCATGCCGGCGGCCGGCTCGTCGAGCAGGATCAGCGGCGGATCGGCAGCGATCACCACGCCGATCTCCACCCACTGCCGCATGCCGTGCGCCAGCAGGCCCGCCGTGACGTCGCGCCAGGCGTGCATGCCCACGCGCTCGAGCGTCTCGCGCGTGATGCGGTCGGCCTGCGCGGTGCTGTTCAGGCGCCGCGCCGAGAGCCACACGTTCTCCCACACGCTCAGGCCGTTGAACAGGCTGGGCACCTGGGTCTTGATGCCGATGCCCAGGCGGCCCGGGTCGTGCGGCTGCATCTTCGAGATGTCCTGGCCGCGGAACAGGATCTGGCCCGAGGTCGGCTTGACCTGGCCGGTCAGCAGCTTGAAGAAGGTGCTCTTGCCGGCGCCATTGGGGCCGATCACGCAGCGCAGCTCGGCCTCGGCCAGCGTGAAGTTGACGTCGCGCGTGGCATGCACGCCACCGAAGCGCACGTTGAGGTTGCGCGTCTCGATCAGCGGTGTGCTCATGGCGCCGTCTCCGTCGCGGCCAGCGCGCGCGGCGGTTCCATCGGGGCCGCCGCGGGTATGGCCACTTTCGGAGCGTGGGCCGCCGCCTTGCGCCAGCGCCGCCACGCCATGTCGATCAGGTCGCCGAGGGTCGGCACGATGCCGCGCGGCACCAGCAGCACGAAGACCACCAGGATGCCGCCGAGCACCAGGTTCGAGTTGAAGGCCTGCTGCGTGCCGATCTGCGAGGTGAGCCACTGGATCGCGACGCAGCCGACGATCGGCCCGACCAGCGTGCCCAGGCCGCCGACGATGACCCAGATGATGATCTGCGCCGACTGCGCCAGGCCGAAGATGGTCGGGCTCGTGAACGCGCCCCAGTTCGCGAACAGGCAGCCCGCCAGCCCCGCGATCGCGCCGCCCAGCGTGAAGCTGAAGAGCTTGTAGCCGCGCGCGTCGTAGCCCAGCAGCACCACGCGCTGCTCGTTCTCCTTGGCCGCCACGATCACGCGGCCGATCTTGGAGGCAATCAGCACGCGCAGCCCCAGGTAGACCAGCAGCAGGCAGGTGAAGGTGACGTAGAACAGGTCCTTCGGCGTCAGCACCTCGTCCTGCTGCCCGGGCCAGTTGAGCGTCGGTATCGCCGGGATGCCGTTGAAGCCGCCCAGCGGCGCGCTGCCGATGCGCCACTCGGGCCCGGCGGTGGAGTTGATCAGGTTGAACAGGATCAGCGTGACCGTGAGCGTGATCACGCCCATGTACACGTCCGACAGCCGGCCGTAGAAGATCACGTAGCCCAGCAGCGCGGCGAACAGCGCGGGCACCACGATCGCGAGCAGGAAGGGCACGGTGCTGTCGCCCATGTTCATCACCGCGATCGCGTAGGTGTAGGAGCCTAGGCCGAAGAAGGCGGCCTGGCCGAAGCACAGGATGCCGCCGAAGCCCCAGATGAAGGCCAGGCTCACGCCGAGGATCGACATCACGGCGTAGATCGTGACCTCGATCAGCGTGTAGTCGTCCATCACGCCGGGCAGGCCGAAGAGCAGCGCGATGCCCACGGCCAGGCTGAGCGCCGCGCTGGCCCAGGACTTGGCAAAACGGTTCACAGAGACCCCTTGAAGAAACGTCCGGTGATGCCTTGCGGCAGCAGCCGCAGCATCACGATGGCCGCGACGAGCAGCGCCACCTCGCCGAGCACCGGCGTGGTCACGAAGGTCGCGAGCTGGTTGATGGCACCGAACAATCCGGAGGCGCCGAGCAGGCCCGCGAGGATGGCCGGCCCGCCGCCGATCACGGTGATGAAGGCCTTGGCCACGAAGGCCGCGCCCATGGTCGGCACCACCCCGGTCAGCGGCGCGAGCAGCCCGCCGGCCAGGCCGGAGAGCGCGGCGCCGACCGCGAAGGTGACCGAGTACACGCGGCTCGGGCTGATGCCCAGCGCGTTCGCCATGTCGGGTTTCTGCATGGTCCCGCGCGCGATGAGGCCGAGCTGGGTGCGCGTGAGCACGAAGCGGATCGCGATCGCGAGCGCCACGGCCACCGCGATGATCACCAGCGTGTAGCCGCTGACCGAGTAGGCGCCGACCGAGAAGCTGCCGAGCGGCGCCGAGACGCCGGCCGTCGTGTTGCCCGCCACCGAGGTGACGATGCCCACCAGCAGCAGCGACAGCCCCCAGGTGGCCAGCATGGTGTCGACCATGCGGCCGTACAGGCGCCGGATGACCAGCCGCTCCAGCACCACGCCGACGATGCCCACCGCGATGGGCGCGACGACGAAGATCGCGATCCACAGGTTGAGGCCGACGTTGAGCGCCGCGATGACGGCATAGGCGCCGAGCATCATGAACTCGCCGTGCGCGAGGTTGATGACCTTCATCATCCCGAAGATGACGGCCAGCCCGGCCGAGACGATGACCAGGCTCGCCACCGCGTAGAGCACCTGGATGAGGACGACGAACGCGAGATCCATGCCGGCGCCCTGCCCTCAGGCCTTGATCACGTACTGCTGGTTGTCCTTCGGATTCTTCACGAGGTTGCAGACCGCGCTGGTGTCCACCGGCGGCTGCTGCTGGAAGGTCTCGACGATGTTGAGCTGCTTGTTGCGCACCTCCGCGATGCTCACGTTCAGCACGCAGTGGTGGGTGGCCGCATCGAGCGTGACCTTGCCGCTCGGGCCGTCGATGCCGATGCCGGTCTCCAGCGCCGCGATCATCTTCTCGCGGTCCAGCGAGCCGGCCTTCTTCACGCCCTCGGCCCAGAGCTTGAAGCCCTGGTAGGTGCCCATCGCAAGCTCGGTGATGTTGGGATAGTCGGCACCGAAGCGCTTGTAGAAGCGCTCCTTGAAGGCCTTGTTCTGCGGCGTGTCGAGGTTCTGGAAGTAGTTGTACGAAATGAGGAAGCCGTCGGTCTCCGCCTGCGACAGCACGATGTGCTCGTTGCCGCCCGCGAAGGTGGTGGACGCGAGCGGGATCTTCTTGGTCAGGCCCGCGGCCGCCCACTGGCGGTAGAACGAGATGTGCGCACCGCCGACCAGCGCCGAGACGATCATGTCGGGCTTGGCCGCCTCGATCTTCGAGATGGTCGGGCCGAAGTTGGTCACGTCGAGCGGGAAGAAGTCGATGGACGCCACCGAGCCGCCGTTGTCCTGCACGAACTTCTTCACCCACTGCGACGTGATCTGGCCATAGTTGTAGTCGGCCGCCACCACGTAGACCTTCTTGCCCCACTTCTTCATCGCATAGGGGATGAGCTTGGCAACGGTCTGCCCGGGCGTGACGCCGGTGCAGAAGGTGTTGCGATCGCACACGCCGCCCTCGTACTGCGTGTTGTAGAAGTACAGCGTCTTGTTGCGCGTGAGCACCGGCCGGATCACCTCGCGCGAGGCCGAGGTGATGCCGCCCATTACCACCGTCGACTTGTCCTTGAGCGCCGACTGCTGCGCGAACTGCGCATAGAGCTGCATGTTCGACTGCGGGTCGTAGGTGGCCAGCTTGAGCTTCCTGCCCAGCAGGCCGCCGGCCGCGTTCTGCTCCTCGACCGCGAGCGTCATGCAGTCGGCCATCGGCTTGCCGTAGATGTCCAGCCCGCCCGACATGTCGATGATGCTGCCGACCACGATCTCGTCGGCCGCCATGGCGGCCATCGGGAACAGCGGCACCGCGGTGCCCGCCAGGGCGGCGGCCGACGACTGGATGAAGGAACGACGATCCATGGAACTAACTCCTCGTTGTTCGGCGGGCGCAGCCGCCGCTGTGTTTATGAGAAAGGCAGGAACGGAAGGAAAGCGGGTGAAAGCCTCAGATGGCTTTCCAGTCGCCAGCCTGCTCGAAGGCATAGGCGGCGCGGTAGATGGTGGCTTCGTCGTGGTGGCGGCCGGTGAGCATCATCCCGACCGGCAGGCCGTCGATGAGCCCGCAGGGCACGCTCATCGACGGGTGGCCCGTGACGTCGAAGGGACAGGTGTTGGGCAGCACCTCGAAGGCGCGCGTGACCACTTCCTCGATGCTCGCGCCGGGCGCGGGCAGCGGCGTGGCCGTGATCGGCAGCGTGGGCATCAGCAGCAGGTCGAAGTCGGCCAGCGTGCTGTCGTAGGCCGCGGTCAGCTGGCGCGCGAGGTTCTGCGCCTTGGCGTAGTAGTGGCCGCGGTAGTGCTTGATGAAGTACTCGCCCAGCACCATCGTGAGCTTGAGCGTTTCCGAGAGTTCGTCGGCGCGCTGCTTCCAGCCGGCATGGAAGTCGACCATGCTCGTGACGTAGAGGCCCTTCCAGTTGAAGCCGTGGCCGTTGTCCTTCATCATCTGCTGGGTCGCGCCCTCGGCGGCGATCGGCAGCCAGATCGCCGGGCCGACCGCGTGCATCGGCACCGACACATCGCTGACGATGGCGCCCAACCTGGTGAACACCTCGGCCGCCTTGCGCACCTTGGCGCCGACGGCGGCATCCGACTGGGGCCAGCCGAAGCCCTCCTTGACGATGCCGATGCGCAGGCCGCGCACGCCGTCCTTCATGAGCTCGCTGTAGGGCTTGGCGGTCTGGCCTGCATGCTGGCGCGGATCGAGCCCGTCGGGGCCGGCCAGCACCTCGAGCATCAGCGCGTTGTCGGTCACGTTGGCCGTCATCGGGCCCGTGTGGTCGAGGGTGAGTTCGATCGGCATCACGCCCGTGTACGGCACCAGGCCGTGCGTGGCCTTCATGCCGTAGATGCCGCAGTAGGACGCCGGCATGCGGATGGAGCCGCCCTGGTCGCCGCCGATCGCAAGATCGACCTCGCCCGCGGCCACCAGCGCCGCGCTGCCCGACGAGGAACCGCCGGCCGAGTAGCCCATGCGGTGCGGGTTGTGCACCGGCCCCGAGGCGCTGGTGTGCGAGCCGCCCGAGAAGCAGAAGTACTCGCAGACCGATTTGCCCACCACCGTGGCGCCGGCGTCGAGCAGCCGCGTGACGACCGTGGCGTCCACGTTCGGCACATAGCCTTCGAGCGTGGAGGCGCCGTTCATCATCGGCACGCCGGCCAGGCAGACGTTGTCCTTCAGCACCACGGTCTTGCCGGCGAGCTTGCCCTCGGGCTTGCCCTTGATCGTGGTCTTGACGTACCAGGCGCCGTACTTGTTCTCCTCGCCCAGCGGGCGGTAGCCGGGCGTGCGCGCGTAGCTCACCACGGGCAGGTAGTCGGGCATCGCATCGACCGCGTCGTAGGCATCGAAGTTGGCCTGCAGCAGCGCGTTGTAGCTGCTCGCCTGCGCTTCGGACAGGTGGATGCCAAGGCTCAGCGCCACGTCTTGCAGCTGGTCCAGGGTGGGGCGCTTGATGGCCATGTGCGACTCCGTGTTTCGGGTGGAAGGGTTCGCCTGCAGCCCATCGGGCATGGGCGCGACACGGAGGGATTCTGGAATCTGATATTTTCCAAGTCAAGCATTTTATTTTCCTTGGAAAATAAAATGCTCGGCTGGACCGCTTACAGCTGCGTGATCACGCGAAACACGTTGCCCTCCGCACGGGCCAGGTAGATGGGGGTGCGGGTGATGCCGTCGGCGCCATAGGCTGCATCGCGCGCGCTGCGGTAGCGCAGCGGCGAAGCGCCCAGGCGCTCATGGCAGGCCGCCGGGCGCTGCTGGCGCTCGAGCAGCGCCGCCAGGAAGTGCATGCCCTCGTAGGTCGACTGGCCGAAGGTGTTGAGCGTGGGCGCGCGCTCGCCGAAGTGCGAGCGGTAGCGCTCCTTGAAGGCCAGGTTGGCTTCGGTGTCGAGCGTGGCGAAGTAGCCGCAGGCGACGTAGAGATCCTCCGCGTTGTCGGCGCCGATGCCCAGCAGCTCGTTCTCGCCGATGGCGCAGGACAGCCTGAACATCGCGCGCGACAGGCCGGCGGCGCCGAAGGCGCGGTTGAACTCGATCGCGTCCTGCCCGACCAGCGACAACACGACCGCGTCTGCCCTGCCCTGGCGCAGCGCATCGAGCGCCTCGGAAAAGTCGGTGGTGCCGAAGGGCACGTACATCTCGCCGACCAGCTCGCCACCGGCCTCGGCGATGTAGCCGCGCGCCATGCGGTGCGACACGTGCGGCCACACGTAGTCGTTGCCGATGGCGAACCAGCGCCGCGGGCGCTTGCGCGCGCCGAGCCAGCGGATCGCCGGCCCGAGTTGGCGCGCCGTCGTCTCGCCGATGGCGAAGACGCCCGGCGTCGACTCCCCGCCTTCGTAGAGCGGGGTGTAGACGAACGGGATCTGGCCGCCGACGGCCCGCAGGATGCGCTGGCGCACGGCGCTGGTGTGCATGCCGATGATGGCGTCGATGTCGCCCGCCTGGACCAGCTCGATCAGCGTGGCCTCGATGTCGGGCGCATCGTCCGCCGCGTTGACGGTCAGGAGCCGGCAGCCGCGCCCGCCGATGCCCGCCTCGCGGTTGAGCTCTGCGACGGCCAGCTTGGCCGACGACATCGCGGACGGCCCCCAGATGCCGGCCGTGCCGCCCAGCGGCACGCACAGCGCGATCTGGAGTTCCTGCCGCGCGAGCGCCGGCCGCTCGGCCCTCGTGAACGGCGCGCCGCCCGGCATGAAGACGGGCGGGCGACGCATGACCGATCCAGGGGAAGAAAACATCGGGAGCTCCCGGGCAACGCACCAAGACGGCAACTGGGCAGAAGCTATCGCAAAAATCGCGCCAATACTTTCCTGGGAAAAGGATCGTTGCTAAACTGGCGGCTCCCAACCACGCGACAAAGACCGTTGCCTCGCCCCATGCCCGAGCAAGACATTTCGCAGTATCTGGCGTATCTGCTGGCCTCCGCCAACCGGCGCATGCGACTCGGCCTGGCCCAGTCGATCGCGGCGGAGGAGGTGACCGAGGAGCACTGGCGCATCCTCCAGGTGCTCGCCGACGAGCAGGGGCGCTCCATGGGCGAGCTGGCCGAACTGGTGCTGCTCAACCACCCGGCGCTCACCAAGAACATCGACAAGCTCGTGAGCCGCGGCCTGGTGCAGCGCGCCGCCGACGCGGCCGACAGCCGGCGGGTGCTGGTCTATATCACCGACCTCGGGCTGGAGACGGTGTCGCGGCTCAAGAAAAGCGTGGACGCGCACCACCATGTGATCGAGGAAGCGCTGGGCCCGCGCAAGACCAGCCAGCTCAAGAAGCTGCTGGAAACTTTCATCGCCGAGTGCGAAGCAGACTGAAGCCCTCGCGGCTGCGCACTTCGAGAGATAAGTATGCGCTCACATAATAGACAGCATCAGAGGCCGGCCACGCCGCGCTGAAGCGCGAAATCCAGCAGCACCCGGTCGGACGGCGCTTCCGGCCAGGTGTCCTCTGCGAGCCAGCGGAAGAAGGTGGTCGCGGCCACGCGGCTGGCCGGGCCGTCGCGCCGCCAGGCGCGCGCGATAGGGGCCGCCACCTGATCGAGCCGTTCGGCCTCGAAGCGCGTGCGCACGTCGGCCTGCATCGGCTGCGGCATCTCGGCGAACACGGCGCGCGCCTGCCCCATGCGGTCGTTCTCCCAGAGCTCGCGGATGCGCCGCAGCCGGTCGGCCTCCGACAGCACCGCCGCGGGCGGCGCCAGCGCAGGCGCCGGGCCGCTGCTGGGCGCCGGCTCCATCGCGGTCACGCCGGCATAGCCCTTCTTCAGCGCATCCTTGAAATAGGCCGCCGGCGACTTGAGCCCGGGCATCGTGGCGTTGCGCAGCCGCTGGTCGACATGGTCGAGCGTGGCGCGGATCTGCCCTTCGTCGGTGGTGGCGTAGAGATCCTGGGCCTCGTCCTGTTTCAGGCCCAGCGCGATCAGGCGACCCACCAGCTCCAGGTCGAAGACGTTGCGGTTCGACGCGCTGATGTCGCCCAGGCGCTGCTGGACCTTGGGAACGACCCGGAACTGGATCTCCTCGATCTTGCGGCCGCGCTTGTGCTCGATCAGCTCCAGCCCGAAGTCCTCGCACAGCGCGTCGATCTCGGCCAACGCCTTGCTGATGACGTCGCGCTTGAGGAAGCGGTAGTCGACCTCCTTGATGTCGCTGCGGCCCGTCAGCACCGCAGCCCACCAGACCACGTCCTCGCGCATCGACAGCCGCCCCGGCGAGGTCAGATAGCGCGCGCCGATCTCGTACAGCACCGCCGCGGAATAGCTGCGCATCTGGCTGCTCATCTCGAGCAGCACGCGCGTGTACTGGTGCGGCTTGACCAGCCGCTCCTTGATCTCGTCCGGATAGCGCCAGGTCACCATGCAGGGCCGCCCCCTGCCCTGCTCCTCGATCGTGACCGTGCCCAGGAGCTGCGAGGACACCCACCGCTTCAGCGAACTGCTGCTGGTCGACCATTCGATGGTCGTGGCCTGCATGTCGCGCAGGTGCGATTTGAGCAGCTCGGTGTTGTTGGAGTTGAAGCGGGCGTCGCCGATCAGTTCGCTCAGCGTCAGCCGATAGACCGGCTCGTCCACGCCCTGGCGCTGCGAGTGGTAGAGCAGCGCGTTGTAGATGCGCCGCGACAGCAGGGTGAGCCGGCCGCGCTTGGGACGGATGGCAATGGCCTCGTTGGCCTTGGCAACGCTCTGCTCCTCCGCCGTGGGCGATTGCCGCGGTGGAGATCGGGAATGTGAATTGTCTTCTTCGACCATGGTCCGCAGCGGCAATCAGATGGTTTCACATCATGCCCTTGCATTGTGAATTCGTCAATTCACACTACACGGGCAATGGTGCCTTGGTATGTTTGCAGATAAACACTTGGGGGATTGAAGATTTGGGATTCGGTTTTTCTCCATCGTGACAGCCACTTACGCTCTTTGACGTGAGATCGGTTGGGATTGAATGTGAGAACGGCTGGGATTTGGAGTGAGCCTTGTTGGGAGACTGGAGGCACTTTTGTGAGTCCGGATGGGTTCCAATGTGAGTGGATATGGGTTCCAGCCCCCGGTGGCATCCCTGTTTGGGGGGCAAGACGGGCACAGGGCGCGCAAAAGACCCTCGAAGGGTGCCCTGCCCCCAGCTTTCGAGTGTTGCGGCGCCTGAGCTGCGAGGCCCCGGGGTCTGGGTCCCCAATCCCTCTCACAATACTTCGCGAGACTGCAGCTGACTTCTCCGCGAAACTTGTTCATTCGACAGATTCTCATAGAATTGCCGTATTCTGTCGAATAAGGTCAAACAAAATGTCCGTTCCCGTTCCCTCGATCGCTGGAAACCTGGTTTCCAGCGACGTCCAGGTGCCTCCCCGCCAAACCATCAACATGCAGAAGATCGCGGCGCTGGCGACTCGGGCCGGGTCGATGGTGGAGCAGATCCGGGGCATGCTGCTGGCGCCGGAAGCCCGCAAGATTCCACCCACCTACTCCACCGCGCAGCTTGCCGCGCTCTGCGGCGTCGACAAGGCGCACGTGGCCTATCGCATCACCAAGGAAGATCTTCCGGCCGGGCGGCTGACCCCTTCGGGCGGCAAGCGGACCTTCGAGCTGGACGAACTGCGCCGGTGGACCCGGACCTACCGCGCGGAAAAGATGCGGCCGGCCGGCCGAAAGGCCATCACGATCGCCGTGGGCAATTTCAAGGGCGGCGTGGCCAAGACGACCACGGCCATGGTGCTGGCCCAAGGGCTCAGCCTGCGCGGGCACCGCGTGCTCGCGATCGATACCGACCCGCAGGGCTCGCTCACCACGCTGCACGGCCTGCTGCCGGAAGCCGAGGTCACCGAGGACATGACGATCGGGCCGCTGTGCGACGGATCCGAGAGCGACATCCGCTACGCCATCCGGTCGACCTACTGGGACGGGATCGACCTGGTCGCCGCCGCCCCGTTCCTGTTCTCCGCCGAGTTCGCCCTCCCCGCGCGCCAGATGCAGCAGCCCGGCGCCAAGTTCTGGGACGTGCTCAACGAAGGCCTGGAGACGGTGCGGGACCTGTACGACGTGATCGTGATCGACACGCCCCCTTCCCTTTCGTATGTCACGATCAACGCGCTGTGGGCCGCGAACGGCATCGTCGTGCCGGTGCCGCCCTCGGGCCTCGACTTCGCATCGTCGGCCCAGTTCTGGTCGCTGCTCGCCGACCTGGGCGGCAACCTGGACGGCCAGAGCAAGGACCGCGAAGGCAAGGCCTTCGACTTCCTGCACGTGTTGCTGAGCCGCGTGGACGCGGCCGACCCGGCCATGCCGGCGGTGCGGCAGTGGATCCAGGCCACCTACGGCGAATACACCCTGCCGGTGGAAATCCCCAAGACCAGCGTGACCAGCAACAAGGCGGCCGAGTTCGCGACCGTCTACGACGTCCAGAAATACGAAGGCGCCGCCAAGACATACAAGCGCGCGGTGGACGCCTACGATTCGTTCGTGGAGCTCGTCGAGCAATCGGTGATCGGCGCATGGACGGCGCAGGGAAAGGCCAAGCAATGAGAAAGCTGGCGATGCTTCCAGGAGCCGCCCCGAGTGGAAACCTGGTTTCCACCGGGCGGATCGTTCTGTCTGTACGCGGCGCACCGAAAGCCATGGAAACCTGGTTTCCACGGCCGCAAGTTCCGCGAGCCGGCTGCGGCGCAGCGATGCCGCAAAACCTGCCGGATGCCGCGGACTGCGCCTGCAGAAGGCCTCGCTTCCCGACATCGAAGGCGGCGCATGCCGCGCCAAGGAGTGTCCATCATGGCTAGCACCCGCAAGCGGCTGGAGGCATTGACCGCCGGCCTGATGCTTCCCGAAGCCGCAAGGGATCCGGTCGATGCGCCGGCCCCGGCGGCCGCTCCCGCGGTGCCCCCGTCGGCATCGAACGCCGTGGAAACCAGGTTTCCACCGGCCGTCGGCGGCTCGCTCGCGCCGCGCACCGGCCCTGGCCAGATGATGGCTTTCCGGGGCCAGATCCAGCAGGTCGAAGGAGAGATGGCGGCGCTGCGCGAAAAGCTCAGCCAGTACGAAGGGTCGCTGCCCACGCGGAAGATGGACCCGAAAACCATCCATCCCAGCCGCTGGGCGAACCGCCACGACGCCTCGTTCACGAGCAGTGCCTTCGCAGGCCTGAAGGCGGACATCGAGCACGCCGGCGGCAACGTCCAGCCGATCCTGGTGCGGCCGCTCAAGGACGAACCCGGCCAGTTCGAGATCGTCTTCGGCCACCGCCGGCATCGGGCCGCGCTGGAGCTCGGCATCCCGGTGCTGGCGTCCATCTGGGTCGACGAGCTGGGCGATGCGGCGCTCTTCGCCGCGATGGACCGGGAGAATCGCGAACGCGCGGATCTGTCCAATTACGAGCAGGGCCTGATGTACCAGCGCGCGCTGGAAGAGCAGCTGTTCCCAACGCAGCGCCAGTTGGCCGAGGCGCTCGGCGTGAGCCATACTTGGGTGCGCAAGGCGCTGATGGTGGCGCAGCTGCCGACGGCGGTGGTGGAGTGCTTCCGCAGTCCGCTGGAGATCAGCTTCCGGCATGCCGAGCAGATCAACGCCGCCATGGAAAAAGACCGCCGCGGCGTCCTGAAGCGCGTGGAAAGGCTGCGGGGCCACAGCCTCGCGCCGGCGATGGTGGTGGCCCGGCTGCTCGATGCCAAGCCCGGCTTCGAGCGCTCGGAGAAGCTCGACATCCTGTCCGCAGGGGAGAAGATCGGCACGCTGGTGCGCGCCAAGAGCGGAGAGATCACGATCACCATCGTTCCGGAAGCCGCCACCGGAGCCAGCCAGGAAGCACTCGAAGCCGGCATCGCCGAAACCTTGCGCAAGGCACGCACGCTGTAAATTTGCCTGCCGGGGGAGGGCGGCATGGCAATTGTGAGAACCGTTGGGATTTACTTCGACCGCGTCCTCAGACGTTCCGCGGCCGCTGTGGCATCCAGACCAGGAGCCCGCAGGCCGCCGAGCAGGGAGGAGGGCGTGCCCGCCTGGGTTGCCTCATGGCGCCCGGCTCATCTATGCGGGCCGGGCGGCGTTTGCGGCCAAACCACGACTCGCGCCTGATACGCCGGGGCATGCGAGGCGTGGCCCTTGCACTGCGCTTCTCCTTGTCTTCGCGGCCTCCAGTCGTCTCTGCCGCTCTCGTCCTTGCCGGGAGCAAGGTGATCCGGGCCAAGGCGGCGGGCGCTCCTGGCCGACGGCAGGGGAGGCCTGACAGGCGGATCGGGCCGGTGGGCAGGCGCTGCGCAGACAGCTCATCTCAGCGATCTGCGGGCAGTTTCAAGGGCGCCAGGGATCTGGCGGCACTTGGAAGATCTCGACCAACCCGGATAAAATCCAATAAAATCAACAACTTAGGCCGGAGTACTCGTGGAGATGCTTGATTGCAACACAAAATGTGTATTGATGATTACTTCAGTTATCATCAGCCAAATCATGACAACGACCACCGTACCCAACGGCCGGCAGGCACGAGCCAACGCCATGTTCCATCCCGCCGCAACGGCGAGATGGAACGCCGCATGAGTGCGACAGACATGCCTGCCGTCCCCACACCCTCCCAGCTGTCCCACGTCGATGACGACGAACTCGCGCGCCTGGCGTCGAGCTGGCGAGCCCTTGCGGGCCGCGGCGACCGCGAGGCGTTCGGCATCGCGCATGCGCTCGAGGTCGAGCAGCGCCGGCGCACGCGGGTGAGCCAGCTGCAGCAGCTGCCGGAGGATCCCGGGCCCCCCGCCGCGCCCATGGTGGAAGTTCTGGCAGCCGGCCGGCGAGCGGAACCCGACATCGGCCTCATGAAGGCCGTGAATCCGCGCAAGCTGCACCGCGGACACTTCGCGTTCATGCGGGCACTGGCCCAGGGGCTCGACGAACGGGCCAGCTGGGATCGCTACCTGCGGCTGGAGGGCGAGCACACCGATCTGCGCACCGTGCGCCGCACCATCGCCTGGATCCGCGACGAATTCGCGGCGGCCGCGCGGCGCGAGCACAGGCCGGGCACCGCCCGCCTGATCCTGCTCGACGCGGACCGCTTCTCCGCAGCGCCGGCGCTGCCCAGCCTTGCCGAGTTCGCCGAGGCGAACGGCCTGGAAGATTTCTCCGAATCCGAACAGGTCGAGGCTTATGAGGCCGCCTACCCGGCCGCGGGCAGGGCAGGGCAGGGCGCCCGGCCCTCGCGGCGCGCCCGGGTGGTCGAGCGCCAGCTCGAAGCGCTGCGCTGGCTCGAGAACCTCGTGGCCCAGGACCCGCGCCCGCTCGACAGCGTGTCGGCATGGCTCAATCCCTCGATGGCAAGCCGCCTGGAACGCGCCGGCCTGCGCACGCTCCACGCGCTGGTCGAGCGCATCAACGGCATCGGCGCGCGCTGGTGGGCGCATGTGCCGGGCGTGGGCGAGCTGAAGGCGGCGCGCATCCTCGATTGGCTGCGCGCCAACGAGCAGGTGCTCGGGCTGCGCATCGGCGCCCACGCGATGACGCCCAGGGCGCAGCTCGGCCCGCTGGCGCTTGCCGCGGTGGTGCCGGGCGGCACCGCGCTCGTGCCCTACGAGAAATTCGTGCTTCCCGCCGAACTCGACGGCAGCGCAGGCAGCAACCGCGCGCCGCGCGGGCAGTGCCTGCTCATGGCGGCCAACGACCACGAGGCCGTGGGTGCGTGGCTCAGCGCCAAGCGCGCGGGCGATGCCACGGGCGACCTGTCGGCCACCCAGCGCGCCTATCGCAAGGAGGCCGAGCGCCTGCTGCTCTGGGCCGTGCTGGAGCGCGGGAAGGCACTGTCGTCGCTCACCGTCGAGGATGCGATCGACTACCGCGACTTCCTGCTCGATCCGCCCACCCACTGGTGCGGCGCGCGCCATCACCAGCGCTGGTCGCCGCTGTGGCGGCCGATGGAAGGGCCGCTGGCGCCTTCGGCGCTGCGCCAGGCCATCGCGATCCTGCGCAGCCTGCACGCCTTTCTGGTGAACCGGAACTACCTGGTGGGCAATCCCTTTGCCACGCTCGCGCCGCCCGCGAGCCTGCAGCAGCCGCTGGACTCCAGCCGCGCGCTGAGCTTCGCGCAGTGGGACCACGTCGACGCGCTGCTCCAGGCGCATGCCGACACGGAGGCCAGGCGCCGGCTGCGGCGCGGCATGCGCTGGCTCTATGCGACCGGCCTGCGGCTGGCCGAGATCACCAGTGCCAGGTGCGAGGACCTGGAACAGATCGAGTATCGCAGCGCCGACGGCGCGCTGGCCACCGGCTGGCAACTGGCGGTGGCCGGCAAGGGCGGGCGCTGCCGCCGGGTGCCGGTGCCGCCGGCGCTGGTGGCCGAGCTGGAGGACGAGCTCGCCCGGCATGGCTTCGAGCGGCAGGTCGGCGCCGCGAGCAACCGCGGCATCCACCTGCTGGCGCGATTCGACGCCGAACTCCGGCGCCCGGCCGCATGGTCGGCCTCGGGCCTGTACCAGGCGATCAAGGCCTTTGTCGCACAGGCCGCCGCCGGCCTGCGCGGCCCCGACGCGCAGCAGCTCAAGAAAGCGAGCACTCACTGGCTGCGGCACTCGCATGGATCCCATGCGCTTCGGGGCAGGGAAGGGCAGGTGCCGGTGCCAATCCAGGTCGTGCAGAACAACCTCGGACACGCCTCGGTGGGAACCACGGCCATGTACCTGGCGGCCGCGCACGCGCAGAGCCATACCGAATTGCGCTAGCTGCTAGCGCGCCTTGGCGCTCGCTCGCCGGTGGGAATCTGCGCAAGATGCGAGCCATGCAAACGATGGACAAGAACTGGCTGTGCTTCCACCCGAACCCGTTGAAGCCGCGCTTCACGCCGCCGCCCGGCGCAGTGGACGCGCACTGCCACGTCTTCGGCCCGGGTGCCGTGTTCCCCTACGCGCCCGAGCGCAAGTACACGCCCTGCGACGCTTCGAAGGAGCAGCTCTTCGCCTTGCGCGACCTGCTGGGCTTCGAGCGCAACGTGATCGTGCAGGCGACCTGCCACGGCAGCGACAACCGCGCGCTGCTCGATGCCATCGCGCATTCAACCGGGCGCGCGCGCGGCGTGGCCTTGGTCGCACCCGACGTGAGCGAGGCCGAACTGCGCCGCCTGCACGAGGCTGGCGTGCGCGGCGTGCGCTTCAACTTCCTCAAACGCCTGGCCGACTTCACGCCGCGCGAGGTGCTGATGCGCATCGCCGAGCGCATCGCGCCGCTGGGCTGGCACGTGGTCGTGTATTTCGAGGCGCAGGACCTGCCCGAGCTCTGGGATTTCTTCACCCGCCTACCGACGATCGTGGTGGTCGATCACATGGGCCGGCCCGATGTGACCCAGCCGGTCGACGGGCCGCAGTTCGAGCGCTTCGTGCGGCTCATGCGCGAGCATCCGAATGTGTGGACGAAGGTGAGCTGCCCCGAGCGCGTGTCGGTCTCCGGGCCGCCGGCCTACGATGATGTCGTGCCGTTCGCGCAGCGCCTGGTCGAGACCTTCCCGGACCGCGTGCTGTGGGGCACCGACTGGCCGCATCCCAACCTCAAGACGCACATGCCCGACGACGGCACGCTGGTCGACATGATTCCGCGCATCGCGCGCACGAAGCAGCTGCAGCAGCAGCTGCTCGTGGACAACCCGATGGGGCTGTACTGGGCCTGAGACGGGGCAGGCGCTTGCCGCACGGCAAGCCTAGACTCCAGCCCCATGGACCTCAAGCAGCTGGAGTACTTCGTTCGCGTGGCCGAACTGGGGAGCTTCACGCGGGCGTCGATCATGATCGACGTGGCCCAGCCCGCGCTCAGCCGGTCGCCACTCGGGCGGCGCTTCGCTATCCGGGCCGGGCACCTTTAGATATGTCGCGGCGGCATACCTGGCGCGCGCACCTTCCTCGCTAAGATGCGCGCGGGACCGCGCCGCCATTGCCATTGCCACCGAGGAAACCTCTTTGACCATCAACCTGCAAACGCTCAAGTGCGGTGAATGCGGCAGCGGCGTGCTCCAGCGCGCCGGGCTCAACCAATACGCCTGCGCGCATTGCGGTTCGGTGTCGATCGTCGAAGACAACGTCTCTGACCGGCTGGAGCGGGTGCTCGAGCAGGTCAAGGACGAAGCCGGACGAAGGCTGGCGGTCGAGCAGTCGGCGCGCAGCAGGAGCGTGGTCCGGTCGATGGGCCTCGCGGTCGCGGCGGTCGTGGTGCTGGTCACCGGCGTTTTCGGCGTCATGGCCTATGTCGTGGACCGCAACCAGCCGGGTGGCGCCTCGATGGCGTCGCGCACGATTCCGGGCGAGGGCCTCAGGCTCGATGCGCGCCAGGTGCTGGCGGGCAGCGGCAGTTCGGCGCAGCCTTGGCTGCTGGTGACGGCGCGCAACGAGAGCGGCACCGCGCTCGAGCGGCCGAACCTCAAGGCGATCTTCTACGACCGCGACAACCGCATCGGCGAGAGCAGCGAATCGGTGCCGATCGGCACGCTGATGCCCGGCGAGACAGCGCCGGTGCTGATCAAGCTGCCGGGCGACCAGACCGTCACGCGGCACGAGCTGCAGGCCCAAGCGCTGTCGGCGCCGTTCTGGACGACCGAGGGGCCGCCGCTGCAGTTCACGCGTGTGCGCCTGGTGCAGCAGGCGGACGAGGTGTGGCTGTTCGGCCGCCTTGCCAACGCGCGCAAGGACGCCCTGGCGCTGACCATCGTCGAAGTGCTGGTCACGCTGTACGACGATGCCGGGGCGGTCATCGGTGTCGGGCGGGGCTTTTCGCAGGCCACCGAACTCAGGCCCGGCGAACGCAGCGCGGCGGAAGTGCGCATCGAGCGCCTTGGCAACCGCAAGGTGCCGATCGCGGCATGGGACTACCGCATCGACTACAGCCTGACCGAAGGCGCGCAGCAGGTCAAGAAGCGGGTGCTGACCCGCAGCAGCCGCGTGATCCGCACCGCCGGCGCGCCGGAAATCATCCGTGCGTCGCAGCGCCTGAGCAGCGCAGACCTGCTGGCCGACAGCGGCACCGAGCCGAGCGATAAGGCGCGGTGACTTCGCTGCGGGCCGGGTTACTTTCTTCTGCGACCTGACGCCGGCTGCGCCGAAGTCTGCGAAGGCGCCGCGCCGCCGTCCACGCCAAGCCGGCCGCCGCCGCCCAGGCCCTGGCCGCGCACCGTCTGCGCCTTGTAGCTGCGCAGCGAGCGCACCATCTGGTTGAAGGCGTCCATGAAGGCGGCGGCGATCAGCTTGCCCTGCGGCGTGCGGGTGTAGCCGCCGATGTTGCCGCCGCCGCGCAGGCCGCTCAACTCGCCGAGACCCGCGAAGTCGGTCTTGGAGGCGCTGCCTTCCGACGCCGCGACCTGCACGCCCGAGCGGTTGTCGATGAGCGTCAGCAGGGCCGCGGCTTCCTTGGTCTGGAGGCTGGCGCCAAGGCTCGCGATGGCGCGGCCGCGGCCGCCGCCGACCAGCCCGCCAATGGTGCCGCCGAGCCCGCCCGCATCGTTGTTGCTGAACACGATCTCGGGCGAAAGGCCGTAGTCGGAAGCCACCATCTGGCCGCGGCCGAAGTTGCTGCCGCCGCGCATTTCGCCCGACTGCATGAGCGCGCGCTCGCGCGTCATGGCGTTCATGCCCGAGGCGCCGCGCTCGATCACCACGAAGCAGTTCGACTGCTGCACCAGCAGGCGCAGCAGGTTGGCCGTGGGCGGCAGCTTGTATTCGCCGGTGAGCACGGTGTACCAGCCTGCATCGACGTTCTCGATCAGCGAGACGGTGCCCAGCGGCGAATCGCAGCGCTCGAGGGCGCTGCTCTCACCGGACGTGGCCGAGCCCGCGGCGCTGCCCGTGGCGACCGTCTTGGCGGACTGGCTGCCCATTTGCATGTCGAGGCTGGGCATGTTCTGGCAGCCGGTGAGCGCCAGAGCCATGAGCGCCGCCACTGCCGTGGCCATGGCCGAGTTTGAAAGAGCGGACTGCTGGCGTGGCTTGCCCGTGGACTTCTTCATGCGATCCTCCCCCGTTGGTTGCGAAAGGGCCGAGATCAGCCCCCGCGCAAATCTAGAGGGAAAGCAGGATTGCCCACAGTGTCTAAAGTCACTTCTTGGCGCCGATGCCAACGCCGGTTGCCCGGATCGCAGCAGCCCGCAGGATCTCACTTGATGTCGAACACGCTGATCTTGGTGGGCTGCAGCACCTGGCGGATCGTGGGTGCATTCGGGTACTGGCCCACGACCTCCGTGCGCAGTTCAAACCCACGGTACGGGCCTTCCGCGGCGACCCAGCTGATCTTGTCGAAGGTCTGCGTCGTGGGCGAGGAGGTGATGGGAGTGTCCACCTGATGGGTGGTGAACTTGCAGACCGCGAAGGTTCCCACAGCGCTCTGGAGAGTCTCGCGGCCCACGTAGGTGTAGGCCGTCGTCGTCGTGCCTTCTTCGACACGGTCGGCGTATTCGTTCCGGGTCGTGTACGTGAAATCGAAGGTCTGTCCGGGCTCCATGGCGACCGGTTGCCGACGCGGCGGGCTCATCGTCTGGCGGACGTTGCTCCCGGTCATGCCGTAGCTCACCAGGAAGCCGCCCACAAAGGCGTTGTAGCCCATGTTGGTTGCTGCGTAGCTGCCGTCGTCCCCATAGAAATCTACCTTCGTTTCCATGGTCGCCGCACCATTGAACTCCTTGGGTCCCGTGACAGTGCTCACGGTGCGCCGAGGCGGCGTGGCGCCATCCCCGCTGAGGGTGAGTTCGAAATCCATGGTCGTTCCCGTGCGGAGGAACCCTTCGTTGAAGCAGGGCGCGGAACTGGTGGGGGAGGGCGCGGGCGAGGGCGCGGGTGCAGGCGGAGGGGGCGGCGGAGGAGGTGGAGGTGGTGGTGCATCAGGCGTCGGAGCAGGTGTGACGGGGAGGGCTGGAAATCCGCCCCCACCTCCGCCGCCCCCGCCACATGCCACCACTACCGTCGCGACGGCAACGGCTACCGTACCGATCGCCCATGGATTCTTCTTCATACGATTTTCCCTGTTGAGTGTCGAAGGGCCGGGATCCGGCCCTGTGTCAATCTAGGGGAAGCGAAGACGACACTACAGTGTCTAAAGTCACTTCCTGCGCCAATGCCAACGCCGGTTGTCCGGATCGCAGCAGCCCGCAAGAACTCACTTGATATCGAAAACGCTGATCTTGGTGGGCTGCACCACTTGGCGGGTCGTGGGTGCATTCGGGTACTGGCCCACAGCCTCCGTGCGCAGCGCAAATCCCCGGTACGGGCCCTCCGCGGCGACCCAGATGACCAGGTCGAAGGTCTGTGTCATGGGCGCGGGGGTGACGACAGTGTTCACCCCATGCGAGGTGAACTTGCAGGCCGCGAAGGTTCCCACAGCACTCTGGAGGGTCTCGCGACCCACGTAGGTGTAGGACGTCGTTGTCGTGGCTTCTTCGACGCGGTCGGCGTATTCGTTCTTGGTCGTGTACGTGAAGTCGAAGGTTTGTCCGGGCTCCATGGCGATCGGTTGCTTCTTCGGCGGCACGCTTATCTGACGGACGTTGCTGCTGGTCATGCCGTAGAACAGCATGAAGCCATCCTGAATGGCGTTGTAGTCCATGGTGGTTGTTGCGAAGCTGCCGTCGTCCCCATAGAAATCTGACTTCGTTTCGATGGTCGCCGCGCCATTGAACTCCTTGGGTCCCGTGACGGTCCTCACGGTGCGCCGAGGCGGCGTAGCGCCATCCCCGCTGACGGTGTGTTCGAGATCCATGGTCGTTCCCGTCCGGAAGAACCCCTCGTTGAAGCAGGCTGCCGAACTGGTGGCTGATGCCACCGCGACGGTGATGGTGATCGTCGCGGCCGAGGACGTGAGCCCGGTGGTATCGGACACGGTGTAGCTGACCACCGTGGGGCTGCCGGTGAAGCCGCTCGCGGGAGTGAAGACCACCGCCCCGTCGCTGCCAACCTGCCAGCTTCCCTCGTTGGGCACCTGCAGGCTGCGTCCGTCGCCGGACAAGGTGGCGCCGGCCGGTGGCTGCACGAAGCGCACCGAATTGCGGTCGAGGTTGCCGTCGGCATCCTGGTCGTTGTCGAGCACGCCGACGGTAACGCTGGCACCCGCCTGGCCGCTCGCGCTGTCATTGGTCGCCACTGGCGCGGTACCGGTGGGGCTGCCGCCTGTGCCGCCCGTGGGGTTGCCTGTGCCAGCGACGGGGGTACCTGCGCCGGCAGGGAGCCCGCCTGCTGCAAAGCCGGCGCCATTGGAGCCGCCCCCTCCGCATGCCACCACCACCGTTGCGACGGCAACGGCCACCGTACCGATCGCCCATGGATCCTTCTTCATACGATTCTCCCTGTTGAATTGTCAAAGGGCCGGGATCCGGCCCCGTGTCAATCTAGGGGAAGCGAAGACGACGCCACAGTGTCTAAAGTCACTTGTTGCGCTGATGCAGGCTTCGCTGGCCCGCAGGCGCGAGCTCGGCCATGGCCTGCAGGAGCGTTGCGGCGCTCACGGGCTTGAACAGCACCGGCACACCCGAGGCGCGTACGCGCTGCAGCCGCTCGGGTGCCGTCTCGCCGGTGATCAGGAGCAGCGTTGCATCGAGCTGAAAGCGCTTGCGCAGGCGCAGGCCGACATCGAGTCCGTCCACACCTTCGGCCAGCCGGTAGTCGCACAGCAGCAGTGCGAACGGCCTGGCTTGCGCATCAGGATGCGTCAACGATTCGACCGCGGCGGCTTCGTCGGCGACGGCCACCACGTCGAGGGAATAGGCTTGCAGCAGTGCCGTCATGGCTTCCCGGATCTCGGACTCGTCGTCGATCATCAGGATGCGCCCGCGCAGGTCCGGAATCGTGAAGCGATGCCGTACCGGCGACTCGAGATCCTGAAGCAGAAGATCCGCGGGCGCATCCAGTGAGGCCTTCGCAGTCGGAACCACCAGGCGAAAGCACGTACCGCGGCCCGGACGCGAGCGCACTTGCACCGGATGCGCGAGAAGATGCGACAGGCGCTGCACGATCGACAACCCGATGCCCAGGCCCCGCGAGCGGTCGCGCCCCGGATTTCCGATCTGGTAGAACTCCTCGAAGATGCGCTCCAACTGCGCGGGCGCAATGCCGATGCCGGTGTCGCGCACTTCGATCCACACAAGATCGCCGCGTGCCAGTGCCGTCACGGTCACGCCGCCTTGCTGCGTGTACTTCAATGCGTTGTCGACCAGGTTCGAGAGCATGCGATACAGCAGTTGCGGGTCGCTGTGCACCCACAGCCCGCTGGCGCGAATGCGCAGCTGCAGGTTCTTCTGGTCGGCCTGTGCCGAGAAGGTGTGGTTGAGCGGGCGAAACAGCGCGTCGAGTTCCAGGGCGCATGGCTCGGGCACGACCACCCCCGCGTCGAGGCGCGAGATATCGAGCATGGTGTTCAGCGAGGCGCCCAGGGTGTCGACCGCGCGCATCAGGCGCTCGGCATTCTTCATCTCGGGCCGACCGACCAGGGCATTCTCCAGGGCGGCGCCGAACAATGCGATGGCGTGCATCGGCTGGCGCAGATCGTGGCTGGCGGTGGCCAGGAAGCGGGTCTTTTCGGCGCTGGCGCGCTCGGTGGCTGCGATCTGCTCGCTCAGGCGAGCGGCCAGGGCCTCGTTCTCGAAGCGCAGGATCAGCGATTCGGTCAGCCGCCGGTTCTCCTGCAGCCCGGCGCGGAACGTGAGCACCAGGTTGACGGTTCCGAAGGCCGCGAGGAACCAGTTCAGGGCACTGCCATGCCAGACCAGGGCGGCAATGAGACCCGTCATCATGGGAACGCCGTATCCGAACATGGCCGGCTTCAGAGGCCATCGTGCCTGCACCGCGCGTGTCCAACTGCCGATGATGACGACCGTGAACACGGTGGTCATGACCAGATCCGTCGTCGACACAAGGAACAAGGGCGCCGGAGCTGTTGCGACGCTGACCATGGTGACCAGGCGAGCGTACTTGCGCGCCCAATAGGGGCTGTCGGACATCGGTATGCCAGGGGTCCAGCGCGGTGCGAGCAACGCGTACAGGTCCACTGCGGCAAGAACGAGCAACCAGCACAGCAGCCATGGATAGTCGAGACGCGAGTAGCTGAAGATGGCCAGCGCGATGGCAAAGCCGAAATGGGCCAGGATCGCGGTGCTGTGACCGGCGTAGACCGACGCCACATGCTCGCGCAATATGCGCAGGTTCAGCGTGGCGTCGACAGCCAAATGCTTCGACACGATGTCGCTCATCGAATTGCCTCCTGCAGGGTTGGGTCCCTGCATCTGTATTTGCTGCGCGCAGGCGGGGCTCAGCGCAAGCTGCTGATCAACTGGGCACGAGAGCGTACGCCGAACAGCAACAGGATGGTCGACACGTAGTTCTTGACGGTGCCTTCGCCAAGGGACGCTGCCTCCGCAATCTCCTTGTTGGTCTTTCCCTCCAGTACCCACTGAAGCACCTGCAACTGCCGCGGTGCAAGCGCCTGCCAGGCGCGGTCATGGGAGGGTTTGGCCGGCCGAACCGGTGTGGTTGATGGACGAGGCGAGCCGTCGATGGCGTCGCTTCCGAGCAGTCCGCAGGCCCGGATGAAGCTCACCACTTCCTTGAGGTTGGCCGATTTCGGCAGGAAGGCGCTGGCGCCCAGACTCAGCGCGTTCTGGGCGACCATGCTCTGGGCGAGCGAGGTGGTGCCGGAACCGGAGAGCGCAACAATGCGCGCGGCAGGATAGCGAGCGCGAAATTCCACCAGGCCGCTGAGGCCCTGGGTGTCGGGCAAGGCCAGGTCCAGCAGCACCAGGTCGACGGCATCCCGGACTTTGTCATACAGGGCCAGGGCCTCGGCGAGGCTGCCGGCCTCGAAGACTTCGACCGTCTCGCCCGACGGGGAGGACTGTGCTTCCAGCAGCGCACGCACACCCAGGCGCACCAGGTCGTGGTCGTCCACCACCAGGATGGCACGCGGTCGCCGTACATCGGCAGGAGCGCCGTGTTTGGGGGGCCGGTTCGATTCGTGGGTAGTCACGCCACTGAATCTAGCGGTTCCGGGCGGGAAGGTAAGTGAAGAAAGTCACTTTGCTTTTCGCAGACCTGTGCGGCGCCTGAAAACCTGTCGCGTCGCATATGGATTCCTGGATGTTGTTGTATAGCATCTACTTGTTTCCGGGTATTTCCGTGTTGCATGGTGCTGACTAAGCTCGCCGCTTGATTCATGCGCAGTGGAAATGAACGATCTCCCCAACATCATGTTTGCCGCCTTCCCGGCCTTTGCGCTGCTGATGGTGGCTGAGGTCGTGTACTCCCTCAGGGTGCGCGGCGGGCTCTACGACAGCCGCGACACCGCTGCCAACGTGCTGCTGGCGATGGGCAATCTGGCAATCGCCCTGGTCAGCGCGGGCGTCATGCTGGTGTTCCTGAGCTGGCTCTATGCGCACCGCTTCTTCACGATACCGTCCGCGGCGTGGTGGGCCTGGGTGCTGTGCTTTCTGGCGGACGACTTCAGCTACTACTGGTTCCACCGCTTCAGCCACGAGGTGCGCTGGTTCTGGGCTTCGCATTCGGTGCATCACTCCTCCGAGAAATACAACTTCTCGGTGGCTTTGCGCCAGACCTGGACCGGCACGGTCAGCGGCTCGTTCCTGTTCTGGGCCTGGATGCCGTTGCTGGGCTTTCATCCCAAGATGATCCTGTTCATGCAGTCGGCGAGCCTGATCTATCAGTTCTGGATCCACACGCAGGCGATCCAGAAGATGCCCGCCGGCTTCGAGGCCGTGTTCAACACGCCGTCGCACCACCGGGTGCATCACGGCAGCGACTTCGAATACCTCGACAAGAACTACGCCGGCACCTTGATGATCTGGGACCGCCTGTTCGGCTCGTTTGCGCTGGAAACCTTCACGCCGCGGTTCGGCCTGACGAAGAACATCGAGACCTTCAACCCGGTGCGGATAGCCTTCCATGAATGGGCCGGCATTGCCAGCGACCTGCGCAAGGCCCGCAGCCTGTCCGACGTTGCCGGCTATCTCTTGCAGCCGCCGGGCTGGAGCCCCGACGGCAGTTCCCAGACCACGCGCCAGGCGCGCAAGGCCGCGAAGTGACGGGCTGCCAACACGCAGATCGCAGTGCCGCAGGCGGTCGTCCGGGCATGGCGAAGCCGAGGGCGCGGGCGCTCGCACTGGCCGTGTGGACGGGCGCGGCCTGGTGGGGGCTTTGCCAACCGGCATCCGGGCAGACGGGCGCGATCTTCTGGGATCGGCGGGGTGCGGACGGCGGTTGCTGCAAGGACAGCAACGGCCATGACGGCGGCGCTGCGACGGACAATTTCATCCTCACGCAGTCGGGCCTCGATGTCAGGGCCACCGGTGCGGCCATCACGGTCGACGTGAGCGGCGGCAATGGCGGCAACGGCAAGGAGTTCGACAGCAGCCAGAACCACTGGGGCGGCAATGGCGGCTACAGCCGCCTCATCGCCTACACGATCGAAAACAGCACCATCGTGAGCACCGCCGGTGCGGGCATCGTCGCCCTTTCGAAGGGGGGCGATGGCGGCAAATGGGCGGATGGAGCCAGATATGGAAATGGCGCGGACGGCCATACCGTCTCCCTGAATCTCTCGGGCTCGCGCATCTCTGGCATCGGCTATGGCGTTTTGGCGCAGTCCATCGGCGGCAACGGGCAAGAGAGTGCGGTTCCGACGATCAGCGGCAGGCGGGATGCCGGTGTGGGCGGCCAAAGCTATGAGGCCCGGGTCACGCTGACGGACCGTGCCGCGATTTCGGTGCGAGCCTCGGGCACCGGCGGCTACCCGAACGAACTGGGCGCCGGTATCGCCGCTCAATCGCTCGGCGGCCAGGGCGGAACCGGCTTGCACACCGGTGATTTCGGCGGCCACAGCAATGCGGGCAGAGGCGGGGCCGCGGGCAATGTTTTCGTCACGGCGGCCGACGGAACAACCATTACCGCCAGCGGCGACAGAACGGCGGGCATCCTGGCGCGAGCGATCGGCGGCGACGCGCACAATTCTCCCCTCGCCGACGACGGCCATGGTCCGGTCGACGTGGCGGCCGCGAATGGCGGCGCGGCCGGCCGTGTCACCGTCACCAGCGGCGCACGGATCTCGACCAGCGGGGCGGTGTCGCCGGGCATCCTGGCGGCCAGCATCGGTGGCAACGGTTCGAACGGCGGCGACGGCTCCTGGGGCGACGGCCATCCGGGCGGTGCCGGTGGCACACCGGACGGGGTCACTGTCGACAACTCGGGCGCCATCTCGACGACCGGTGCCGCCTCGAACGGCATCACCGCGACGGTCATCGGCGGCAGCGGTGGCGTCGGCGGCGCCGACGGCGCCTCGGGGCATGGCGGCAACGGCGGTTCCGGCGCAGGCACCGGGGCGCTCGCCGTGCAGGTCACCCACAGCGGATCGATCGCGACATCGGGACTGAATTCAACGGGCATCTTTGCCCACGCAGTCGGCGGCGGCGGCGGGGCGGCCGCCACCAGCGGCGGCATCTTCTACGTCGGGGGCGGCCACGGCGGCAATGCCGGCAAGGGCGGTGTCCTGAGCGTCGACAGCAGCGGCAGCATCACGACCGGTGCCGACCATAGCGCGGCGGTACTGCTGCAAAGCATCGGCGGGGGCGGTGGCTCCGGCGGCGAGGCCGACAGCACGGGCGTGGTCGGCGCCATGGCGGTCGGCGGCCGCGGCGGCGCGGGCGGCGACGGCGGCAACATCACGCTGGCGGCATCCGGCCCGATCGCGACCAGCGGCGCCGCCTCGTCCGGCCTGGTGTTGCAGAGCATCGGCGGCGGCGGGGGCCAGGGCGGCCTGGCCCACGCGGTGTCCGCCGGCGTGCTGTTCGACGTTGCAGTGAGCGTGGGCGGCAATGGCGGCAACGGCGGCTCGGCAGGGAGCCTGGGCATCACGCTGCGCCAGGACGCCAGCGTCGGCACAGCGGGCTCGCTCAGCAACGCGGTGACGGCGCAGGCGATCGGCGGCGGTGGCGGCAACGGCGCCTTCGCCGATTCGACGCAAGCCACGATTGCGCCGGTGCTGGGCGATCTGCCGAGCGGCACGGTCAGCATCCAGCACACCGTCGGCGGCGCAGGCGGAACGGGCGGCAACGGCGGCGCGATCACGCTGGACACCAGCGGCCAGCTGACGACGACGGGCGCCAGGGCCTACGGCATTCTGGCGCAGAGCATCGCCGGCGGTGGCGGCAACGGCGGCACCGCGGCGGCGCCGCTGCGCCCGACGACGATCGGGGCCTCCGATTTTTCGCTCAGCTTCGGCCTGACGGTCGGAGGCCGCGGCGCAGGAGCCGGTGCCGGGGCCACGGTCCACATCACGAACCAGGCCGCGGGCCGGATCACCACCAGCGGCGACCAGGCGATCGGCGTTCTCGCGCAGAGCATCGGCGGGGGCGGCGGCAGCG
This sequence comes from Variovorax paradoxus, assembly GCF_030815975.1. NCBI lineage: Bacteria > Pseudomonadati > Pseudomonadota > Betaproteobacteria > Burkholderiales > Comamonadaceae > Variovorax > Variovorax paradoxus. The sequence goes on along the minus strand of NZ_JAUSXL010000001.1, from coordinate 320,376 downwards.
GCGGCGCGGTGCGGCAGGAGACTGCGCGATCCTTCTCTCCGGCACTGGGGTCGCCGAGCGCATTCCTCGAGGCCGTGACGCAGGTGGCGCAATGGCTCGAGAAGGGCCCCAGCGGATTCACGCTGGGCTCCTTCACGGTGGCCGTGGATGCCCGGGTCGGCGGCAGCGGCGGTGCCGGTGGCAACGGCGGCGACGTGAGGATCGACAACCACGGCCTCGTCAGCACCGCCGGCGGCAGCGCACCGGCACTGGTTGCGCAGAGCATTGCCGGTGGCGGCGGCCAGGGCGGCGCGATCAACTCTGCAGGCGTCTCGAGCTTGCTGGCGAGCATCGACAGCATGCTGGCGGCGGCTGCCGGCGGCGTGAGCGGGGCCTTTTCGCTGTCGCCCGACATCGGGGTGAACGTCGCGGTCGGCGGCAGTGGTGGCGGCGGCGGCGATGGCGGGCAGGTAAGCCTCACCAACACCGGCAAGGTTGCCACCAGCGGCTTCGCTTCGCCGGGCATGCTGGCACAGAGCATCGCCGGCGGCGGCGGCACCGGCACGGTCGCGGACCAGAGCCTGGACGCCGTCGTCCGGCAGCAGGGCGGGGCGGACGCGCCGCAGATCCTCGACAAGATCACGACCATCCTCGACCTGTTGGCAAGCCACGGCCTGTCCCTGGGCAAGAACCTCTCCGTCAGCGTGGGCCGCGGCGATAGCGCCAGCGGCAACGGCGGCGGCGTCACGGTCGATGCCTCCGCCGCCACCAGCCGCATCTCGACGCAGGGCAACAGCTCACCCGGCATCCTGGCGCAAAGCATCGGCGGGGGCGGCGGCACGGCCGACGTCTCGACCTACTTCGTCGGCGCGGGCGGTTTTTCCGGCGGCCCGCCATCGATCGGACTGGGCGCGACAAAGACCTTCCCCATTGTCTTTTCCGAACCCGCGACGATGGGCGGTGGAACGGTCAGCGTCACGACCGGCGGCACCATCGACACGCAAGGCAGCAACTCGATCGGCGTCCTTGCGCAAAGCATCAGCGGCGGCGGCGGGGTGGCCTCGGTCAGCATCGAGAGCAGCGACGCGACGCGCCTGGCAGCCGGCCATCAGGCGCAATCGCCCGGCATTGTGCTCGGCGGGAACCTGAGCAGGTCGAGCTTGTTCGGATCGAAACCCGATGTCCACGCCGGCGACGTCACGGTGGCTGTGAACGGCGCCCTCACGACCTCGGGCACGTTGTCGCACGGGATCATGGCGCAGAGCGTGGGCGGCGGTGGCGGCATCGCGAGCCTTGCACTCGGCCGGCAGGCGCAGGCCCTGATCGACACGCCGAGCGTGAGCCTCGGCGCCACCAGCGGGCAGTTAGGCACGCCCGCCAATGGCGGCAAGGTCACCGTCACGGTGGCTGCCGGCGGCGCGGTCACGACCAGTGGCAGCCTGGCTTTCGGCGTGCTGGCGCAAAGCGTGGGCAATGGCGGCGGCTACGCGGTGCTGACCAGTGCCGACCAGGCCTATGGCGGAGCGACGGCGCTGACCTTCGGCGGCAGCGGCATGTCCTCCGGCGCCGGCGGCGCGGCAACGGTCACGCTCGATGGCACGCTTCGAACCTCCGGGCAGGATGCGCACGGCATCGTGGCGCAAAGCGTGGGCGGCGGCGGCGGTATCGCCGGTCTGGCGACGCGGCCCGGCACGGTCGTCCTGCATGGTGCCCAGTCGGGCGGCACCTCCCAGGTCTTTCCGCTCGACACGAGCAATGGGGGCGCCGTCGATGTCCTGGCCAATGGCGTGCTGAAGACAACGGGCGACGGCGCGATCGGCGTCCTGGCGCAGAGCGTTGGCGGTGGCGGCGGCATCGCAGGCGATGCCGCTGCGGTCGACTACTCGTTTGGCATGGTGCAGCGTTTCGGCGCCGCTGCCAGCGTGGGCGCCGGCGGCCAGGTGACGGTGAATGCAGGCTGTGCGTCGGGCGCTTCCTGCGTTCATCGGCCGAGCGCCGTGGTGGCCACCACGGGCGCGAATGCGCCTGCCATCCTTGCCATGAGCCTGGGCGGCGGCGCTGTGTTCAAGGATGGCGGCGTTTTCCTGGGCACCCCGGTGCGCTCGAATACCTCGGCACCCGTCAATGCCGGCGGGCCCGTGGCGGTCAACCTTCACGCCGGCGCGGCGGTGTCGGCAATGGGCGTCAACTCGCCGGCCATCGCGGCGATCAGCATGGGCAGCACGGCCGCAGGTGATGCGCTGCAGGGAAGTGCCGTCGCCATCTCGATCGACAAGGGCGCGAGCGTGGCCGCGAATGCCGATTCAGGCATCGGCATCCTGGCCATCACGACGGATGTCGCCACCATCCGCAACGCCGGCATCGTCTCTGCCAGAACGGCGATCGCGTCCGACCGGCAAACCGGTGGTCGACAACGATGGATCGATCGCCGGCAATATCGATATCGGACGAGGATCGGGCCTTGCCAGTACCTTCAACAATCATGCGGGCGCCACCTTCCAGAGCGGCGACAAGCTCTACATCGCCTGGGGCGTCCTGAACAATGCCGGCACCATCAGCCCCGGCGGTCCCGGCGCTTTCACGACCACCCGGCTGACCTACGGCAAGTTCAACCAGACCTCGACGGGCACCTACGCCGCCGATCTCGACTTCGCCAACAGGAGGAGCGACGTTCTTTCGACCCGCGAGGCCTCCTACTTCGGCGGCACCGTCACGCCGCTCACCCACAACCCGGTGCGCGGCACCTGGCTGACGATCATCCATTCGGACCCGGTGTTCCCTTACTACTCGGTCGCGCTGGCCGTGGCCGACCGATCGCCCGTCTTCTCCTACCCCTTGCGGATCAGCGAAGACAGGCACGATGTGCTGGTCTCGGTCGATGCCAATTTCATGCCACCGGGCATCGCGCTGAACGGTGATCAGGCCGCCGTGGCCGGGCACCTGCAAACCCTGTGGAACACGGGCAGTGTCAAGGCGGCGCCGCTGTTCGGCACGTTCACCGGCATTGCCGATGCGCCCTCGTACCTGCGCGCCCTCGGCACCGTCGCCTCCGACGTCTCCCTGGCGCGCGCGAGCGGCCGCAGCCAGGAGAACTATGCGTTCCTCAACCGGCTGATGAGCTGCCCGTATTTCAGCGAGAGCGCCAGCACCCGGCTGGCCGAAGGCGAATGCTCCTGGGGGCGGGTGCTCGGCGCGAACACCGACCGCGCGACCACAAGCGAGGACGTCGGCTATCGCAGCCGCCAGGTCACCTACCAGGTCGGAACGCAGAAGCGAATCGCGTCCGATTGGTTCCTGGGCGGCTCGCTGAACTATGCGCACACCAACACCACGTCGAGCGACCAGACCGTGACGGCCGCCAGCGACAGCCTGCAAGGCGGCATCACGTTGAAACGGCAGGTGGGCAGCTGGCAATTCGCCGGCGCGCTGTTCGGCGGCGCCGAGCACTCGACCCTGAAGCGCCGCATCGTCCTGTCCGGATACTCCGGCACCGCCACGGGCAAGCCGGATGCCTGGTTCCTGGGAGGCCGTGTCCGCGCCTCCAACCAGATCACCTTCGGCGACTGGTACCTCAAGCCCTTTGCCGACCTCGACGTCGTCTACGACCACAGCGCGGCCTACCGCGAAGCCGGCGCCGGCCTCCTCGATCTGGCCTACCGCTCGACCGGGCGCACCTCGGCGATGGCCACGCTGAGCGCCGAGGTCGGCGGACGCATCGATCTGGCAGGAGACATCTTGCGTCCCTATCTGGCACTGGGCGTCAGCTCCGTGATGAACGGCGATGCCAAGGCGCGCGTCGGTCTGGCGGAGTTTCCGATGGAGCCGTTCCAGATCACGACCTCCCTGCCGAAGGTCTATGGCGACACGACCTTCGGCCTCGAGCTTCTGACGCGGGCCGGCTGGGAACTGCGCGCCGAATACCGCCGGCGCGGCGCCAGGGGCTACGTCGATCAGAGCGCGACGCTCCGGCTCGCCAGGCATTTCTGACAACGCGATGGTGCAACGACATCTGGAGATTCGATGACTGCAAGAGATACGGTCCGCAAGGGGTGGATGACGGCCGTCCTGGGTGTCGGCCTGGCACTGGGCGGTTGCGCCGGCGGCAGCGATGGCCCGGTGGTGTTCGTGCCGGCGGCCGCCAGCTCCGTGCCGGTTGCGGCCGCGTCGCCCTCGGAGACCTATGCGACAGCCATACCGCCGGCACAGATCGATGCCGCCGTGGCGAAGCTCGACCAGTTCGCGGCCGACATCATGCGCCGCTCGAACATTCCGGGCATGGCCGTGGCCGTGGTGAAGGACGGCCGGACGGTGTACGCCAGGGGCTTCGGAGTGCGAACGGTCGGCTCGCCCGAGCCGGTCGATGCAGACACCGTGTTCCAGCTCGCGTCGCTGTCGAAGTCCGTCGGCGCGACCGTGGTGGCGGGGCTCGTGGGCAGAGACGTGGTGTCCTGGAACACGCCCGTCGCTGCGTACTTGCCCGGCTTCAGGCTGTCGGACGACTGGATCACGCAGCAAGTGACGGTGGGCGATTTCTTCGCTCATCGCTCGGGGCTCTCGGCGCACGTCGGCGACCAGCTCGAAGACCTGGGCTACGGACGCCGGGACATGCTGGATCGCCTGCGCTACGTGCCGCTCGATGGCTTCAGAACCCGGTACGCCTATACCAACTTCGGCCTGACGGCCGGGGCCGAAGCGGCGGCCACGGCGGCCGGGCTCGATTGGGCGACGCTGTCCGAGCGCACGCTCTACCAGCCGCTGGGCATGGTGTCGACGAGTTCCCGCTTCGCCGATTTCATGCAGCGCGGCAACCGCGCGTCACCCCATGTGAAGACCGAGGCAGGCTACCAGGCACAGTACCAGCGGGACCCCGATGCGCAGTCGCCGGCCGGTGGCGTGAGCGCCAGCGCCAATGACATGGCGCGCTGGATGTCGATGGTCCTGCAGCACGGAAGCTTCCAGGGGCGCCCGGTGGTCAAGGCCGAGGCCCTGCTGCCCGCGATCAGCGCACAGATCGTTTCGTCGCCATCCCACAACCCGAACGAGCGCGCGGGCTTCTACGGTTACGGTTTCAATGTCGGGACCTCGCCGTCGGGGCGGGTCAAGCTCTCGCATTCGGGGGCCTTCCTGCTGGGGGCGGGCACGGCCTTCTCGATGATTCCGTCGGCGGGCGTCGGCATCGTCACGCTCACCAATGCGGCGCCGGTGGGCGCCGCCGAGGCCATGAATGCCGCCTTCGACGACCTGGTCGAGTTCGGTGCGCTCACGCGGGATTGGTACGAGGCCTACGCGCCCCTGATGCAGGGCCTGTATGCGCCCGAGGGCACGCTGGCCGGCCAGCAGCCGCCGGCGCAACCCGTGGCGCCGCTGGGCAGCAACGCCTACACCGGCATCTATGCCAACAACTACTACGGCAATGCGGTGGTGGAAACCGCCGGCAACGGCCTGATCCTGAAGATGGGGCCGGGCGGCGGCAAGACCTTTGCGCTGCGCCACTGGAGCGGCAACACCTTCGTCATCGACCTGTCGGGGGAGAGTGCCACGCCGGGGTCCATTTCGAGGATCGATTTCAGGCCCGGCGTCTCGGGCCTGTCCGACAGCGTGCAGATGGAGTTCTACGCCGAGGACACGACGCGCGGCGTTTTCACGAGGACGCCGGTCCAGATTCGATGAACCGGTGCGGCACCGGCGGCTCGAACGCGCGGATCGGCGGCAGCGCGCCGTCGTAGCGTTCGATCTGCACCGTGCTGAGCTGGCCCGCGCAGCCTTGCGCGAGTGAGGAGGTGCCGATGTCGCGCGTGAGCACATTGGGGTTGCCATGCGCGCACATCGGGCGGCCCTGGTCGTCCACTGCCGGGTCGTACCAGGCGCCGGTGGGCAGTTGCACCACGTCCTCGCGCATGCCGGCACTCAGGTGCGCGCTGGCCAGGCAGGCGCCGACCTCGTTGAAGAGCCGCACGATGTCGCCCTCCCGGATGCCGCGCGCCGCGGCGGCCGTCGGGTGCAGCGTGCAGACCTCGCGGCCGCGGCGCTTGCTGGCCTGGCTGTGCGCGCCGAAATCGAGCTGGCTGTGCAGCTTGGTGTGCGGCTGGTTGGCGACCAGCCACAGCGGATGCTCGGCGGTCGGCGCGAACTTCGGCGCGAGCCAGGCCGGATGGCCCGGGCAGTCGGCGTAGCCGAAGGCGGCAATGGCGGGCGAGCTGATCTGCACCTTGCCGCTGGGCGTGGGCAGCGGTGCGCCGGCGGGATTGTTGCGGAAGGCGCGCAGCATGCCACCGTCGTCGCCCTTCTGCGGCAGCATGAGTTCGCCGCGCTGCCAGAAGGTCTCGAAGTCCGGCGCGTCGAGGCCCAGTTCCTCGAGTCCGCTGCGCGTGCGTTCGAACAGGTGCGCCAGCCATTCGCGCGTCGTGCGGCCTTCGCTGAAGGCCTCGAGCGCGCCGAGGCGCCGGGCCAGTTCGCAGAAGATGTCGTAGTCGTCGCGCGCCAGGCCGTGCGGCTCGGCGATGCGGTGCATCGCCACCACCATCGGGTCGGTGGGCGTCGCGCCGATGTCCTCGCGCTCCAGCGTCATGGTGCTGGGCAGCACGATGTCGGCATGGCGCGCGGTCGCGGTCCAGGCGATCTCGTGCACGACGAAGGTATCGAGGGTGCGGAAAGCCTCGGCCAGGCGCGCCAGGTCCTGGTGGTGGTGAAACGGGTTGCCGCCCGCCCAGTAGGCCAGGCGGATGTGCGGATAGGTCCGGCGCTGGCCGTTGTAGTCGAAGGGCTGGCCCGGGTGGAGCAGCATGTCGCTGATGCGCGCGACCGGAATGAACTCCTTCACACTATTGCTGCCCTGGGGCAGCGCGGCCGCCGGCACGGCGTTGTTGCGCTTGCCGTAGTGCGCCAGCGTGCCCAGTGCGTAGTTGTAGCCGCCGCCGGGCAGGCCCAGCTGGCCCAGCGCCGCGGCCAGCACCGCGCCCATCCAGACCGGCTGTTCGCCATGTTCGGCGCGCTGCAGCGAGTGCGACACGACCACCAGCGTGCGCTTGCCGACGAGCGAGCGCGCGAGCTCGACGAGCTGCTGCGCCGGCAGGTCGCAGATCGGTGCGGCCCAGGCGCAGCTCTTGGGCACGCCGTCGCTGCGGCCCATCAGGTAGCCCTCGAACGCGGCCCAGCCGTCGCAGCAGCGGGCGATGAACTCGCGGTCGTGCGCAGCGTCGCTGACGATCTGGTGCACCAGCGCCAGCATCAGCGCGGTGTCGGTGTTGGGCCTGGCGGCGAGCCATTCGAACTGCGCCTCGTCGGGCAGGTCGCTCTTGAGCGGGCTGATGCAGACGAAGCGGCAGCCGCGCGCCGCCGCTTCGCGCATCGCACTGCGCTCGACATGGCGGCTGATGCCGCCCGAGGCCACGCGCGAATTCTTCAGCGCCATGCCGCCGAAGGCCAGCACGACATCGGTGTGTTCGACGATCTGCTCCCAGGTCACGTTGCGGCGCGCCACCTCTTCCATCGAGCCGAGGATGTGCGGCAGCATCGGGCCCGAGGCACCGGCGCTGTAGCTGTTGACCGAGCGCACGTAACCGCCGAGCGTGGTGTTGAGGAAGCGGTGCACCTGGCTCTGCGCATGGTGGAAACGCCCCGCGCTCGACCAGCCGTAGGAGCCGCCGAAGACCGCACCGGCGCCGTGCCGTTCCTTCACGCGCCGCAGTTCCGCGGCCAGCAGGTCGAGCACCTCGTTCCAGGGCATTGCCACGTACGCGTCCTGGCCGCGCATCGGATCGGGTCCCGGGCCGCGCTCCAGCCAGCCCTTGCGCACCATGGGCGTGGTCACGCGTGCCCGGTGGCGCAGCGCATCGGGAAAATTGTCGATCAGCGGGTTCGGATCCGGATCGCCCGGGTGCGGCTTCACCGCGAGCGCGTGGCCGTCCCATGCGGCGGAGAACACGCCCCAGTGGGCGCTGTGCGGATGGAAGGTGGGCATGCGCGGGTCTGCGAGGCTTCTGGTCAGGCGGCCGGGCCGGTGGCGATCGGCGCACCGGGCTGCGCGCTCCACTCGCTCCACGATCCGGGGTACAGCGCCGCGCCCTTCAGGTCCGCGACTTCCATGGCCAGCAGGTTGTGGCAGGCCGTGACGCCCGAGCCGCACTGGTTGACCAGCTCCGCGGCGGGCCGGCCGCCGGTGATGGCGTTGAACTCGGCGCGCAGCTGGTGGGCGGGCTTGAAGCGGCCTTCGGCGTCCAGGTTGTCCTTGAACAGGCGGTTCCTTGCGCCGGGGATGTGGCCGCCGACCGGATCCATCGTTTCGTTCTCGCCGCGGAAGCGGTCGGGGGCGCGGGCGTCGAGCACGAGCTTGTGCCGACTCTCGATGTTGGCTCTCACCTGGTCGTAGGAAAGCGTCGTGACCAGCGGTTCGCGCAGCGCGAAGCTGCCGCGCGGCCGCGCGGGTGGGGCTTCGGCCGACACCGCGTGGCCCGCGGCTTTCCAGGCCGCGATGCCGCCGTCCAGCACGGCCACCGCGCGGTGCCCGGCCCAGCGCAGCATCCACCACAGGCGCGCCGCATACATGCCGCCGGCGTTGTCGTATGCCACCACCTGGGTGTCGCTGCTCACGCCGATCGCGGCCATGGTGCGGGCGAAGGCTTCGCGGCCGGGCAGCGGATGGCGGCCATTGCGGCCGGTCTTCTCGGCCGAGAGCGCATGTTCCAGGTGCAGATAGAACGCGCCGGGGACGTGGCCCGCGTCGTAGGCCTGCTGGCCGGCATCGAGATTCGTCAGCTCGAAGCTGCAGTCCAGCACCAGTGGCGGATGCGGGCTGCGCAGTGCGTCGGCCAGCTGGGCGGCGGAAATGAGGGTGTCATAGGTCAGGAGGTTCACTGGGCGATTTCCTTCATCAGCGCAGGCGTGATGGCCGCCTTGTAGCGGGCGATGTCGTCGACGATGAAGCTGCGGAAGCGCTCCATCGACAGGTTGTGCTCGGTGGCGGCGTCCTTGCGGATGGCATCGCGCACTTCCGGCGTCGCCAGTGCGCGGCTGAGGTGCTCGGACAGCAGCTTCACCACCGCCGGCGGCGTGCCGGCGGGCGCCACCAGGCCGTACCACTGCGTCACCGGCACGTTCACCCCGAGCTCCTTGAAGGTCGGCACCTCGGGGATCGCCGGGTTGCGCTTCTCACCGGTGATCGCGAGCAGCCGCAGCTGGCCCTGGCGCACCTGGCCGACCAGGGGCGATGCGGTGGCGAAGAAGCTGTCGACCTGGCCGCCCATCATGTCGGTGATGGCCGGGCCCGACCCCTTGTAGGGCACGTGCAGCATCTCCACGCCGGCCTTCTGCTTGACCATTTCCATGCCGATGTGCGCAGCGCCGCCGGTGCCGGTGGAGGCGAAGCTCAGCTTCTGCGTCTTCGCGGCATCGAGCAGCTCACGCGCCGTCTTGAAGCGCGAACCCTGGCTGACGAACAGGCCGTGCGGCGCCTCCAGGATCAGGCCGATCGCCGTGAAGTCCTCGGGCACCTTGTACGCAAGGCTCTGCGGCTTCATGGCGGGCGAGACCGCCAGGTTGCCGCTCATGGCCAGCAGGATCGTGTAGCCGTCGGGCTTGGCCTTGGCCACGATGTCGGCGGCGATGTTGCCGCCGGCGCCGGCGCGGTTGTCGACGACCACGGTCTGACCGAGCGTCCTGCCCATGGCGTTGGCGATCAACCGGCCGTACAGGTCGCCGCCGCCGCCGGGCGGAAAACCCACCACGAGCTTGACGGGCTGTTCGGGGTAGGCGGCCTGGGCGGCGGGTGCGGCCAGCGCCAGCAGGCCGGCGCCGGCCACTGCGAGGGCGGCAAGGGCACGCAGACGGCGGCGAATCGGGGCGATGGTGTGCTGCATGTCATGTCTCCTGTATTTGTTCGTGCAGCGGGAGGTGCACTCCCGCAGGGGCGCAATTCAGCCGAGCCAGCCCGCCTGCGCGGCCACGACACGGTCCACCGAGGCACCGCACTGGCCCAGGTAGGCCGCGGGGTCCGTCATGTCGCGGATCTCGTCGTCGGCGAGCAGCTTGCCCAGGCCCGCGTGCTGGCGCATCGCATCGGCGAAGCTCAGCTTTTGCGTGATGCCGAGCATCGAGGCCTCGTAGATCCATTCGTGCGCAGTCTGCTTGCCGACGCGCTCCGACAGTTCCAGCATCACGCGTTCGGACAGCAGGTAGCCGCGCATCCGGTCGAGGTTGGCGGCCATGACGTCGGCATTCACCTTGAGGCCCGCCAGCAGGTTCCTGGCCTGGAACAGCATGGCGCCGGCGATCAGGCAGCACTCGGGCAGGGCCTTCCATTCCATCTTCCAGGCGATGCCGTCGCGCTCGCCCTCCTGCACCATGCCCTCGACCATCATCGCGGCGTTGTAGCGCAGCGGGCGCGAGAGGCCCGCGAGGTTCTCGGCCGAGGTCGGGTTGCGCTTGTGCGGCATGGTGGACGAGCCCAGCTTGCCGTCGGAGAAACCTTCCTCGACTTCGCCGAACTCGTTGCGCTGCATGTTGAAGAGCTCGTTGCCGATCTTCGACAGCGTGCTGCCCAGCATGGCGAGCAGGCCCGTGTATTCGGTGAAGCGGTCGCGCGCCGGTGCCCAGCTGATCGTGGGCACGCCCAGGCCGAGCTTCTTCAGCATCAACGCCTCGAGCTCGATCGCCTTCGGGCCCAGGGAGGCCTGGCTGCCCACGGCGCCGGCCAGCATGCCCACGAGCACGCGCGGTGCGGCCTGCACCAGGCGCTCGTGGTGGCGGCCGAGCTCGTCGAGCCACACAGCGCACTTGTGGCCGAAGGTGATCGGCAGCGCCTGCACGCCGTGCGTGCGGCCCGCCATGGGCGTGTCGCGGTGGGCCGCGGCCAGGCGGGCAAGTTCCCGGCCCACGGCCTGCAGGTCGCGCATCGCCACCGCATGGAATTCCTTGAGCTGCAATGCGACGCCGGTGTCCACCACGTCCTGCGTGGTGGCGCCGTAGTGCACCCACTCGCCGTTTTCCTTGCCGCAGGCTGCCTGCAGCTGTTTGAGCGCCGGCACCAGCGAATGCTTGATGCGGCGGATCTCGGCCGACATCGCGGCGATGTCGATGTTCTCGACCCTGGCCTTGCTCGCGATCTCCTTCGCGGCGGCGGCCGGGATGATGCCCAGCTCGGCCTGCGCGGACGCCAGCGCGGCTTCGAAGTCGAGCCACTTCTGGATGCGGTTCTCCTCGCCGAAGATGGTGCGCAGTTCATCGGTGCCCCAGAGGTGCTGGAGCGATTGCATGTCGAAGACGGAAACGGGCATGGAGGTCCTGGTGAGTTAGCGGGAGGTGAAGGAGTCCAGGAGCGCGCGCGGCAGCATGCGGCCCGGATTGAAGGTGTTGGCCGGGTCCAGCGCGCGCTTGATCTGCGCCATGGCGGCCAGCGCGACCGGGTTCTTGTAGTGCATGAAGGCCGCCTGCTTCTGCCGCCCGATGCCGTGCTCCGCGGAGATGGAGCCGCCCAGCCGCGCAGCGGTGGCATGCACGACGTCGTGCACCGCCTCCTCGTGCGAACGGAAATCGGCATCGGCCATGCCGGCGGGCTTGCCCTGGTTGTAGTGCAGGTTGCCGTCGCCCACATGGCCGAAGCAGACGATGCGGATGCCGGGCATCAGCTGCTGCAGCGCCGCGCCGGCCTGGTCGATGAAGTCGGGAATGCGAGAGATGGCGACGGCGATGTCGTGCTTGATCGACGGGCCTTCCAGCCGCTGGGCCTCGGGAATGTGCTCGCGCAGCGCCCAGAAGGCATGGGCCTGGCTGTCGGAGGCGGCGAGCGCCGCATCCAGCACCAGGCCGTCTTCCATCGCCGTGCCCAGCACCTCCTCCACCGCGGGCTGCAGGTCCAGGCTCGCGGAGACCTCGGACACGTCGAGCAGCACCGACCAGGGCGCCACGCCGCCGAGCGGTGCGCGCATGCCGGGCGTGCCGTGGCGCAGCACCAGTTCCAGCGGCTCTTGGCCGATCAGCTCGAATGCGGTCACGCGCTCGCCCACAGCATCGCTCAGGCGCGACAGCAGCGCCACCGCGGCCTGCGGATCGCGCACCGCGGCCCAGGCCGTGACCACCTGGCGCGGCCGGGCAAAGAGCTTGAAGGTGGCGGCGGTCACGATGCCCAGCGTGCCTTCGCCGCCGATGAAGAGCTGCTTCAGGTCGTAGCCGGTGTTGTCCTTGCGCAGCGCGCCCAGCAGGTCGAGCACGCGGCCGTCGGCCAGCACCACTTCCAGGCCCAGCACCAACTCGCGCGTGTTGCCGTAGCGCAGGACCTGCTCGCCGCCCGCGTTGGTCGAGACCACGCCGCCCACCGTGGCGCTGCCTTCGGAGGCCAGCGAGAGCGGGAACAGGCGGCCCGCGGCCTCGGCCGCGGCCTGCGCCTCGTGCACGGTGCAGCCGGCCTCGAGCGTGAGCGTGTTGTCCAGCGGATCCGCGCGGCGCACGGCGCGCATGCGATCGAGGCTCAGCACGATCTCGGTCCCCGAATCGTCGGGCGTGGAGCCGCCGACGAGGCCGGTGTTGCCGCCCTGCGGCACGATGGGCACACCCGCCGCCGCACAGGCCGCGACCACGCGCGACACCTCGCTGGTGCTGGCCGGGCGCACCACGGCACGCGCGGCGCCAGGGTAGGTGTGGCGCCACTCGGCCTCGTAGCGGGCCATGTCGGCGGCGGCCGTCAGCACATGGGCGGCGCCCACGATGCCGGACAGCGTTTCGGCGAGCGTGTCGGTGGCTGGGGCGGCGCGAATGTCGATGGTTACGGTCATGCAGAGGCGGATGAGCTGCCCGGCAAGCGGGCACCAGGCAGGGATAGTTTTCTACTGATTTGCAGTATTTCATTGATTGAAATACAGTTCAATAAACAAAATTCTAGGCGGGCATGAACCGCACTGTCAACCGGGCCGGACCCGACGCGGCAATCGCACACAATCTGCACCCATGAGATCTACCCCAGCTTCGAAGAAGACATCGGATGCGGCTCCGGCCCGCAAGACGACACGGCGCGCATCGGACGCTGTCTCGCCCGTGAAGGCGATGGCGTCCGAGATGGAGGCCAGTGCGCCGCAGCCGCCCTCCGGCGTGCTCGAGCGCGGCCTGTCGATCCTCGAATGCTTCACCGAGGACCGCCTGCGCCTGAAGCTGCGCGAACTGGCCGAATGCACGGGCCTGGACAAGGCCACGCTGCTGCGGCTGCTCGGCGTGCTGGTGCGCGCCCGCATGGTCCACCGCTTCGACGACGGCGCCTACGCGCCTGGCCCGGCGCTGCTGCACATGGGCATGCTCTACCGGCGCACCTTCGACATCGGCTCGCGGCTGCAGCCGGTCCTGCAGGACGTGATGCGGCAGACCAGCGAGACGGTGGCCTTCTACGTGCGCGACGGCGACGAGCGCGTCTGCCTCTACCGCGAGAACAGCAGCAACGAGGTGCGCCACCATGTGGAAGTGGGCGCGCGGCTCAAGCTCTCGGCCGGCGGCTCGTCGTCGCACGTGCTGCGCTATTTCACGGGCGGCAGCACGCCGCATGCGCAGGCCATTGCGCGCGACGGCTTCGCCATCACCCGCGAGGAGCGGGTGCCGCAGATCGCGTCGGTGGCCGTGCCGGTGTTCGACAGCGATGGCGCCTTCCAGGGCGCGCTGGTGGTGATCGGCCTCGCGCAGCGGCAGAGCGCCACGGCCCAGCGCAAGGCCGTGCAGGTGGCGCAGAAGGCGCTGCTGCAGCAGGGCTTCAGCAGCCGTCCGCCGCGCGACTGGCGCCGGTAACACCCGCGGGGCTCACAGCCGGTCGACGGGAATCTTCAGGTAGGCAGTGCCATTGGCGTCGGGCGGCGGCATGCGGCCCGCGCGCATGTTGACCTGCACCGCCGGCAGCATCAGTGCCGGCAGCGCCAGGGTGGCGTCACGCGCCTGGCGGCGCGCAACGAAGTCGGCCTCGGGCATGCCGTCGCGCACGTGGATGTTGCCCGTGCGCTGGTCCGCGACCGTGGTGATGCAGGTGGCCTTTCGCCCCGCGGGCGGGTAGTCATGGCAGAGGTAGAGCAGGGTCTGCGGCGGCAGCGCGAGCAGGCGCCGGGTCGAACGGAACAGGGTGGGCGCGTCGCCGCCCGGGAAGTCGCAGCGCGCCGTGCCCAGGTCGGGCATGAACAGTGTGTCACCGACGAACACCGCGTCCGGGCCGCCCGCCGGATCGGCGATGCGGTAGGCCGCGTCCGCCGGCGTGTGGCCTGGCACATGCAGCGCCTGCGCCTGCAGCCGGCCGATGGCGAAGGCCTCGCCATCGGCGAACAGCCGGTTGAACTGCGAGCCGTCCACGGCCATGTCGCCGGCATTGAAGACGCCGCGGAATTCACGCTGCACGTGGGTGATGCCCGCACCGATCGCCAGCGTGCCGCCGAAGCGCTGCTGCAGCCAGGGCGCGCCGGACAGGTGATCCGCATGCGCATGCGTCTCCAGCAGCCATTGCACCCGCAGCCCCTGCGCCTCGATGTGCGCGGCCACCGCCTCGGCCGGACGCGCATCGGTGCGGCCGGAATGCGCGTCGAAGCCCAGCACCGGGTCGATGACCGCGCAGGTGCCTTCGCCGTCGTCGACCACGTGGGAGAACGTGGCGGTGGCGGCGTCGAAGAAGGAACGGATGGAAAGGCTCATTTGGCAAATTCCTCGCAAGTCGAGTCATTTTATATAATGACACCAATTTCATTCAATAAAACCAGAAGACTGCAGTGGTCGCACCTTCCGTCTCCACCGACTTGCCCGAATCCACGCTGGTGGCGCATCTGTTCCATCAGGCAGCCCAGTCATTGACGTCCGCCACGCGCGCACGTCTCGCGCAGGCGCTGCTGGACTGGTTCACGGCCGGCTGGTCGGCGCAAGACATGCCCGCGGCCGCCACGCTGCGCGGCCTGGGACAGGCGCTGATGCCCGGCGCGGGCAAGGCGGCGCTGTTCGGCGGCAAGCCCGAAGGCGCCACGTCGCTGGCTGCCGGCTTCGTCAACGCCGGCATTGCGCATCTTCGCGAGATCGACGACGCGCACCGCGCGGCGATGCTGCATCCGGGCGTGGTCGCCATCACGCCGGTGCTCGCGCTGGCGTCTTCGCTCGGGCTGACGCGCGAACGCGCCGCACGCGCCATCGTGGCGGGCTATGAGGTTTCGCTGCGTTTGGGCGAAGCCCTGGGCGCGCGCCATGCGGGCCTGTTCCACGCCACTGCCACGGCCGGTGCCGTGGGCGCAGCCGCCGCGGCCGGCATGGCGATGGGGCTCGACGCACCGCGGCTGCACCATGCGCTGGGCATCGCCGCGACGCAGGCGGCCGGCCTCTGGCAGCTGGTCGACGACGATGCGCACGAATCCAAGTCGCTGCATCCCGCGTTCGCGGTGCGCAACGGCATGACGGCAGCCTTTGCCGCACGGGCCGGCCTGCCGGGCGCGCGCGCCTTCTTCACCGGCCGGCGCGGCATGTACGCCGCGCTGGCGGGCGAGGGGCCGTTGGCAGCCGTCGCTGAAGGACTCGATGCACCCGAGCGGCTGCACACCACCACCATCAAGGCCTGGCCGGCGTGCGCGATGCTGTTCACGCCGCTCGACGCGACGCGCGCATTGATCGAGGAACATCGCATCAGCGCTGCCGACGTGCAGGCGATGGAGATCGAGATCTTTCCGCATGCGCTGAAGATCGCGGGCGTGCAGTGGCCTGCCAAGCCGGCCGAGGCCAGCTTCTGCCTGCGCTACCTGCTGGCAGTGCTGCTGGAGAAGGGCGCGCTCGGTATTGCAGACACAGAGGCACCCGACCTCGACAACCCCCGGCTGCACGCCCTGGCCGCGCGCATGCAGGTGCTGCCGAACGAGGAGTTCCAGCGCGCGTTTCCGCAGCGCCGCCCGAGCCGTGTGACGGTCGGGCTGCGCGATGGACGGCAGCTCACGGCCTACCGCGATCTGCGCCGCGGCGATCCTGAAGACCCCTACACCTGGGTCGGCCTGCAGCAGCGCATGCGCACCTTCGTGCCCGCCATGGGCGATGCGCAGGCCGCCGCACTGGTGACGTGGTGCGAGGGGTTCACCGACGCGGCGCAGGACGCTTTGCCCTGTGTGCCTGCCGACGCGCTTTTCGGCGCAGCCTAAATGGTCGTGGCCTTCCAGTCCCGAGGTAGAACATTTCCGTTTTCAGCCGTCCGAAGAATCCTTCACATGCGGCGTTGTCAGGTGAGCATCCCTTGCGGGACATCGATCGGATGAGCTTCGCTTCGAGTCATTGCCGCCTCCGCCGCAGGCGCTCAAAGCGAGCACAAGCAACAATGCACCGGCACATGACGCGGCCGCAGCAGCACGGCGCTCCGTCTTTTCTGGAATGAATGAAGTCTTGGATGTCCTTGAAGTTGATGGGTCTCGATCAGCTCGTCAGATCCTTGTGGTGGCCGATGAACCAGTCGAGGTCCATGGCCAGCCTGTTGTCGTTGGGGGGCAGGTAGTGATCGGTGCGTTGCCAGAAGCGAAAGCCTTGCTGCGCCCAGGTCGCAGGCAGACGCGGCGCATTGCGTTGCGACCAGTCGGCGATCCATAGCGGATAGCGCGCGAAACGCTCGTCATCGAGCCATTTCGTTCCGATGTCCCAGTTGGTATAGATCATAGGAACGCGACCTCCCTGCCGCTCCAGCGCTTGCAGCGCGCGCAGCAGATCGGCCTGCACCTTCTCCTTCGGTGGCGGCGCACCGAGTGGGAAGCTTTCAGCTTCGAAATCGAGCGCGGGGGCGATGTCCCCTTGGTCGGACGCGCCGCCCAGCATGCGAAGGTAGAACTGCGCTTGCTGGTCGGCGTCGATATCGACGCGGTAGAAGTGGTAGCTGCCCCGCACCAAACCGTTGCTGCGAACCGCGGTCCAGTGGCGATCGAAGGCGGCATCGGCGGTCAGGCCATCGCTGGCGCGAACGAAGACGAAGCTGATGCCCGCCAGCGATCCTTTCAGCTGGTCCACCCAATTCCCGTTCCATTTGGACACATCCAGGCCGTACAGAGGGCCCGCAGGTGCCGATGCGGGCGTGACCGTGGAGGTGGGGGCAGGCGTGGGCGCGGCGGCAGCCGGCGTCGGTGCGCTGACGGAAGCCGCCGATCCATGCGTGACAGGCAAATCTTGTTGCATGGACACAGGCGCCGTGCGCACTGCGGCGACAGGCGTGGGGCCAGGCCCGGCCGTGCGTTCGCCAGGATGGACTGCGCCACCCAGCTGGATTCCCGCAATGGCGGCGCACACCAACAGGGTCAGCCAGGTCATCACATTCAGACGAAGCATGGTCCGCGCAACGGCGGCGATGGTGCGAGACCCGCCGCCTGGCGCTTTGGCATGCACTGCTTCCACCGGGGCGCAAACAGGGGCAGGTTGCGGTGCTGGACGCACGAGTGCCAGCAGTTCTTCCAGCGCGAGAGACGCATGCAGCGTCCCGCGCGCCCATTCGCGGGCCAGCGTGAAAGCATCGCCTTCAAGGCGCAGCCCCTCATACGCAACTTGGCCGTGGGCACTGAGCACCTGGTGCGGCTCGCAGCTGTAGTCGCCTTGCGCGTTGAGCACGACGCGCGAGCGCTCGGGGCGCACGGCGTCGAAGGCCTCGCCGACCACCAGCAGGGGTGGCGGCACGTCGCCCTCGTCGTGTTCGACCGCGACATAGCCTTCGCGTCGCAGCCACGCCAGCAGGAGCAGCAGCGCCATCAGCGAACGCCGCTCGTCCCGGGCCGCATCGGCTGTGGCCAGATGTGCGGGCCGCACGTAGCAATAGCCGAAGTGGCCGCGTGGCTGAAGGATCAATGCACGTCCGGCAGCGCGGCTGAAATGCAGGCGTGCCAGAAAGGCCGGGGCCGAGATGGGTCCGATGCGTGCCACCAGCACCAGGCACTCCAGCCAAGCGATTTCCTGCGGGTCGAAGCGACGCATGGTGTGTCTCCTGTTGCCGGGCTCCGAGTCACTCGAGGGAACGCGCAGCGCCTGGCCGATGGAGCATCAAGCCGTGGACGCTGGCGTTCCTGCCGGGCTCAGGACAGCACGACGTGGAAATTGAACATGAAGGCGTTCCAGTTGATCAACGTGACGTTGACCTGGTTCGGATGCATCGGGTCCGGCCCGCGGAAGCCGTAGGACAGTTGCCGGTAGGGCCGCCGGGATGCATGCGGCACCAGACCTGCAGGTTGCCTGCCTGGTTCGCCGGCAGCGTGAAGTTTCCGGTGGGGTCCGTTCCGCAGTTGAAGAGCGCCTGGCCGGCCTGGATGCAGCAGGTGACCGGTACGACGCCGTTGTTGGTAGTGGTGACGTTGATGGTGCCCAATGGGGCGGGCTCTGGTCGTACGCGGCGAATGCGGCGTTGATGCAGTCCTGCATGGAGGCGAGGGTGATTTGGGGCATGGCTTGCTTTCGAATGGGTGGTGGAAAGAAAAGGTGGGCGGCTGTCGGCCCACCCGAGGAGCCGCGTGCGCACTCCGGGAATCGCTGCGCTTCACGCGGAAAACTGAAGCGGGTGCTCCTGTGCGGTCGTCTGGTTGCGCCTCACGGGCAGGTGGCCCTGCCGGTGGCTCCCACTCAGAGCGCGCAGCTCTGCGTGCTGTTGGGCCCCGCACCCGGCGGCGCGTCGATGGGACTCGGGCTCGCGCCCAGCAAGTGGTAGTGCTTGCTGCCGAAGTTCCAGTGCGCCCCGTCCCACCAGAGGAAGTTGGTGATCACGCGCTGGTTCATCGGCATCGCCGGCGGCGGCAGTGCGAACGGGTAGTTGTTGGGGTTGTAGTTGCGGACGATGGGCGCTGCGGCCCAGGCGGCCGGTACCGGCCCCGGCTGCACGGCGTCGACATAGGCCGCAAAGTGAATGACGTAGTTGCCCGCGTGCAGCGCCGCCAGGCTGCGGTGCGAGGGGTCGTGCAACACGCGCCAGTGGCCGGCCGCCAAGGCTGGTGCGGCCGGGTCGACGGCGCTGGCCACGAAGAGGGCGCACCCGTTCATGCCGGTGGTGAACAGCAGGTGCGCGTCGGCCGGGCCGGGCGCGATAGGGATGTCCACATAGGGCAACGCGTTCAACGCCACGCCGCCAATGCCGGCATGGCAGTAGTACGCGTCGAGCGTGGCGAGCGGCGCCAGGGGCGGCTGCGGCACCACGCCACCCGCGGGCACGGCGGCCGGCTGCATGCGCAGCCGCGGCAGGCTGCCAGGCGCCGGCGCCACACCGGGTGCGCCGGTGCTCAGGGTGAAGCGCGAGCGCTGGTTGTTCACCGGCGGGAAGGCCCCGCCCGGCATGTTCTGCCCGATCTGGTCCAACACGATCGGTGACCCGGCGATGAAGGTCAGGGGGTTGGCGAGGAAGGTCGCCGCATTGTCGATGGCCATGGCATTCTCCTGGTTGATGGGGCCGCTCAGGGCACGGAGCCCGTGACGTTCCAGATGGTGCCGCTGTCGAGGCTCTGGTTCAGCGCCGAGATGGCGGCGGCGGCCCCGCCCCTCTGGTTGGCGGCGTCGCCCATCGCCTGGATCGACCCGGCGACGAGTGCGCACGCGGCCGTGCTGTTGCCGATCTGCACCTGCAGGTTCGCGACGCCCGCGGCGTTGTGTCCCTGCATGTCGAGGCGGGCCCCGCCCACTGTATGGAGCGTGCCCGGCCCGCGTCCCAGGTCCGCGAACACGAGTTGGGCGATCACGTTCTGGCAGGCGTTTCGCTGGGCGGCATTGGGAACGATGATGCCGGCGATGGGGTTGCCGCTGTTGGCTTTGACGATGGGCATGATTTGTCCTTTCTGGTCGACTGATGAAATGGGGAGATAGGCGCTCAGGCTGTCGCCGCCTCGGGCGCCGGCGCGGGCGCGGCGCCAGACGCAGCCGGCGTCGAGTCGTCGCCGGCAATCGAGAGGTAGCGGCCGGGGAAGTACTTGGCCACCCACATCTGCGCGAGCTGCACCCGTGTGATGGGCTTGGTGTAGTACATGATCGGCACGCCGATGTTGCCGGCCAGGGCCTTGTTCACGTAGTCCTCGAAGGCGACCATCATCGAGTTGGTGTCGATGATGTTGTTCTGCGAGTTGTCGATGTCGTTCAAGGCCGACAGTGCAGCGGTCACCTTGGAGTTCTGCATCGCCACGAACTGGCCACCGGTCCGGGCCGCGTTGGCCGCGGAATCGACCGAGTCCTGGTCCGCGGACGTGGCGTTCTGAAGCTTGGCCAGCGCAGCCATGCTGCTGGCGCCGTCGCTGTCGACGAAACCCTTGACGCTCATCTGCACCTGGTTGGACTTGATCGAAGGGATGGAGCCCATCGCGTACAACGTGCAATGCGAGGTGATGTTCTGCGCGCTCAGCAGATTCTTCGCATCGTTCGAGAAGCTGTTCTCCACGCCGAAACCGCCCTGCTCGTCGGCAAACCAACCGCCGATCTTGAACGAGG